>REEJ01000300.1 GCA_007695125.1 Trueperaceae bacterium
CCGACCCCGAACTGACCGACTCGATGGTCATGTGGCACCTGGCGTGCGCCTGCTCGGGCGTGCCACGGCGCGATCTGGAGCTGCTGTTCAACGCCGACGAGCTGACCGCCGAGGACGTGATCGCGTCGCTCGCCAGCTTCGAGTTCTTCACCGACTTCGGCGAGGCCTTCCAGTACAGCAACCAGCTGGTCAGCGCGGGCGGCTACGCGTCGGCGGCCGCCGACGGCGCCGCGTGGGGCGACCTGCTCCAGGGGTACGTCGACTCGCTCGAGCGACGCGTGCTCGAACCGATCGGCATGCCGAACACCGTCGTGCTCTACGACCGTGTGGTCGCGCGCGGCGAGCACGGCATGCCGCACCAACTCGACCTGGAGACCGGCGATTACGTGCAGGTCCCGCTCGAGATCGAGCGGCTGCTGCTCCCGATCGCGCCGGCCGGCTCGCACTGGTCGACGGCCGAGGACATGGCGCGCTACATGCTCACGCAGCTCAGCGTCGGCGTGGCGCCCGACGGCACGCGCGTCGTGTCCGAGGAGCACCTGCGCGCCACCTGGGAGCCGATCGTGCCCATCACCGCCACGTCGAGCTACGGGCTCGGCTGGATCGTCGAGGACTACCGCGGCCTGCGGGTGCTCAGCCACGGCGGCAACCCGCTCGGCTTCACGTCCGAGTTCGCCTTCATCCCGGAGGCGGGCATCGGCATCGTGGTGCTGACCAACGCCCAGGGCACCAACACGTTCAACACCAGCGTCCGCGACCGACTGTTCGAGCTGGTGTTCGAGCAGAGCGAGCAGTCCGAGGCGTTGATGGCCTTCGCGCTGGACCAGACCGAGCGGTCGCTGGCTGAGTTCCGGGAGCGGCTGCTGCCCGCAGTCGACGAGGACGCCGTCGCGCCCTACCTCGGCACCTTCCGCTCCGACGTGCTCGGCGCGATCACCCTCACGCTCGAGGACGGCTTGCTCATGCTCGACGCGGGCGAGTTCCAGACCGAGCTGCGCCCGTCGGTCGACGCCGACGGTGAGGTCGCGTCCTACATCGCCCTGTCGGGACCGATCCCGACGGGGGCGCTGGACTTCACGGAGCGCGACGGCGAGCGCGTGATCGTGCTCGGCGAAGGCCTGGTGTCGTACACCTTCGAGCGGGTCGAGTAGCCGACCCGGTCCGACACCCTGTGCTCGGGCCCGGCCGTCGACGGCCGGGCCCGAACGATCAACGACAACGGCGCACGCGTCCGTCAGCCGTCGCGACGCCCGCGCTGCCTGGCGGCGCCCACGAACCAACCGATGAACACGCCGGCGAGCGCGCCTACGCCCAACCCGACCAAGGCGTTGCCGCTCGCTGCACCGACGATGAGCCCGAGCGCGCCGCCGATCGCGAGTCCCAAGAACGCGATTCGAGCAGCCTTCTCATCCATGCCAGCCTCCTTCGCCAGTCCGGCCACCGCCAACGCAGGGCTCGTCAGTGACGCGGAAGGCACCCGAGTCGTCGGGCGTGCGAGGCCTGCGAGGTGGACCTCGTGCTCCGCGTCGTGCCCCTGCGAGGAAGCGCTTCGCATCGATTGTGCACCATGCGCAGGCCGTGCGCTCAACGCTGACGGCATCGGTGCTCGACGAGGGTCAGCCCGGGGTGGCGCGCGCGACGGCGCCGGGCCGCATTGCCCTTCCTCGAGTGGCGCGCGGCGACGATGATAAGACGAAGGCTGGCTCCCGCCCTTGTGGGGTCGCGCGTTCGTTGGCGGTCGCGACCGACGGGCGGCCGGGGGGAAGGCTGCGCGATGGGGCCTCGACGGCCGATCGGCCTTGGGAGGTGATGATGAACGTCCTGCAGTCCATCGAGCGGCCGCTCGTGAGGACGACGGCCGACGGCAATCGCGTTCCGACCGGCACGGTGACCAAGCAGTACCTCGAGATCAACGGGGCGCGGCAGGGAATGATCATCGAGGACGCCGGCCGTGATCGCCCCGTGCTGCTGTTCCTCCATGGGCTCGGCTTCCCGGCGTACCCGATGATCGTGGCCAACGACGTTCGCCTGGAAGCGTACGTCACCGCGTGCTACTGGGAGCAGCGAGGCGCCGGCATGTCGTTCGACCCGAAGCGCGCTCAGGACGTGCTCACGGTCGAGGAGGCCGTCGAGGACGCGCTGCAGGTCGCGCAGTACCTGCGTAGCACGTTCTCCAAGAGCACGATCCTGCTGATGGGGCATTCATGGGGGACGTTCCTGGGAAGCCTGGTCGCCCAGCGGGCACCAGAGCTCTTCTGTGCATACGTCGGCATCGGGCAGATCGGCTCCGCGATGGCGTCGGAGCGGGAGACCTACGACTTCCTGCTGGCGGAAGCGCGCCGGCGGGGCGACGACAAGGCACTGAAGGAGCTCGCCAGCGTCCCATTCACCGACGAGTACTACCTGAACCGGCGGTACGGCAACGTCCGGGCCAAGTACTTGGAGAGGTTCGGTGGAGGCACGCGACGCAGTGGCTACTCGATGGGCCAGCTGTTCGGTCAGATCATGCGCTGCCCCGTCTACTCATTCCCCGAAAAGCTCAGCTTCTTCCGTGGGATGGAGCAGGCAGCTCGATCGTTCCTCCGCCCGATGGCCACGAGCGATCTGACGCAGTTGGTGCCTGCGCTCGAGGTCCCTGTGTTCGTCCTGCACGGACGACACGACTACCAGACCTCGCACGCGCAGGCGGAACGCTTCTTCGCGAACGTGCGCGCACCGTACAAGCGGTTCTTCACCTTCGAGAACGCCGCGCACACGCCCCACATGGAGGAGCAGGAGCGGTTCTACCAGATCCTCGAGGAGGAGGTCCTGCCGCATTGCCCGCCTGGCACGGTCGCCGGGGCTGGCGCCACGAGCGCGTGACGATCGACGCTCCAGGTTCGGCGCCTGAGGTCGTCCAGGAACTGATCGACCGCGAACCGGTCGTCTGCGAACTGGTCGCCTGCGAACTGGTCGCCTGCGAACTCTTCATCTGCGAACCGGGCGTCGAGAGCGTCCAGCCGCGAGCTGGGGCCACGTCGTGAGGCCGTACGCATGACAGGTGGTCGTTGGGGCATCCGCCTATTGCTCGCGCTCGGCGCCCTCGCATCCTTGGCGATCGCGGCTGGGATGGTCACCCGGGTCGGCGACCTCGCCGGCATCGGTTCGCTCGTCGCGCTGGCCTACGTGCTCGTGCTGTCGATCGTGCTCGCTCGCGAAGCCGCCGCCGACCGCCCG
>REEJ01000015.1 GCA_007695125.1 Trueperaceae bacterium
GCCGTCTGGGAGCGTCACGTCCACGGTGATGACCCAATCGCCAGCCATGTCGAACGCGAATCCGTCGCTGCGGTACACCCCGTCCTCGACCTCGGTCGCGTCGGCCACCACCGGCACCATGCCGGCGTGGGTCATGTCGCCGGTCACGCGCACGCTGGCGCCGGTCACTGCGGCGTCGCCGTCTCGGATCGTGACCTCGATCGAGGCCGGGCCGACGCGCGCCGGTCGCGTCAACAGCTCGACCGCGACGGCGCTTCCGGCGGCGGCGCCCTCACCGCTCACGCGATCGCTCGGTGGTCGGCATGCGACCAGCAGAGTCAATACGAGCAGCGCGGTGAGCGACCACGACACGAGGGTGGAGAGCGAACGATGCATGTGGGCATGCTAGCAGCGGCCTTGGCGGGCTGCTGTCTGGCGGTGGCGGTCGAACGGTGGCGGTCGAGCTGTGGCGCACGTCGGCACGGAACCCTGCCCACGCCTCGACGGCGCGTGTCGTCGCATGCGATACCGTCTTCGGTGCGCCCGCTCGGCGAGGCGCGCAAGCGCGAGGGAGGACGATGATGTCCACAGGGGCTCTGCGTACCGTCGTTCTGGTGTGGCTGGCGGCGCACGCCATAGCGGCTGCCCAGCCGGGCTCGCTCGACGGTGGCGAGGGCGCGCTGGTGCCGCGGGTCCCGCTCGCAACGCACGCTCCAGCGCCCTCGACGTATGGCGCGATCCCGGACGGGCTCAGGCTCGACCTCGATCTCGAGCACTACGTGGTCCAGGGGAGCGACGCGGCGGCGTTACGCCGTCAACTCGACCGCTTGGGGCCGGTGTCGGAGGGCCGCACGTACGACGGCTTCCACCGCTACAGGATGCACTGGCGTGCCGACTGGCGCAGCGCTGGCGATGGCTGTGCCGTGACGAGCCTCGACGTAATGCTCTCCTCCACCATCACGATGCCGTCGTGGACGCCGCCGCCGGATGCCGCGCCGCAACTCGTCGTCGACTGGACACGCTTCTACCAGAACCTGCTCATCCACGAGGAGGGGCACCGGAACATCACCGTTGGACACGCCCGCCGTGCGCTCGACGTGCTCAGCCCGCTGCGGACCCCGCACTGCGACGACATGCAGGCGGCGTTGTCGGAGGCGTTCGCGCTGATCGTCGCCGACGCGGACAGGGAGAACCGGCGGTACGACGAGCTCACCGAACATGGCCGGAGCCAGCACGCGGTGTGGCCCCCGTGAACGGCCCCCGCGGCTCGGTCGAGGAGCACCGAGCCGCCCATGCGCTACCCTGGCGGGGTCGTGCGAACCTTCTATCTCATCGACGGTCACGCCCAGTTGTTCCGCGCCTACTACGCCCCGTTCAGGCCGCTCTCGAGCCCATCGGGCGAGCCGGTGAAGGCGGTGTACGTGTTCACGCAGATGCTGCTGAACATCCTCGCCAAGGAGCGGCCCGACTACCTCGCCATCGCGTTCGACGTCTCTGACGAAACGACCGAACGCAAGGCCTTCTACCCCGCCTACAAGGAGCAGCGCGAGGCGGCGCCCGACGACCTCCACACCCAGTTCGACCGCGCCGTGCAGGTCATCGAGGCGATGGGGATCCCGATCTACACCGTCGACGGCTTCGAGGCCGACGACGTCATCGCGACGATCGCGAAGAGGCTCGACGGGAGCGGCGTCGAGCTCCGGATCGCCAGCAAGGACAAGGACCTCCACCAGATCCTCACGCCGACGGTCAAGCTGTGGGACCCCAAAGACGGCACGCTCATCGACCCGAACACGCTCTGGGAGCTCCGTGGCTACCGCCCCGAGCAATCGGTGGAGATCCAGACGCTCGTGGGCGACCCGACCGACAACGTTCCGGGCGTGGTCGGCGTCGGCGTGAAGACGGCGGCGAAGCTGATCGAGCGCTACGGCAGCGCCGACGCGGTGCTGGAGCACGCTGACGAGCAGACGCCGAAGCTGCGCGAGCGCCTGCTCGAGGCCAGGGACGTGCTGCCGATCACGCGGCAGCTCGTCACCCTGCGCGACGATCTCGACTTCCCCTTCGACTTGGGGGCGTGCGCGACGCCCCTCGTGACGCGCGAAGCGGTGCAGGACCTGTTCGCCGAGCTCGGCTTCCGCTCGTTCGCCGACCAGCTCCCGTCCGAACGCGGCGTCGCCCGCAGCGCCGAGCCCGGCACGCTCGGCTTCGGTGTCGCCGACGCGCCGCCGCCCGAGAGCGACGTGAGCTACCACCTCGTCGACACGCCCGAGTCGCTCGAGGTGCTGGTCGCCCAGCTGAGCGACCAGCGCGTGATCGCGCTCGACACCGAGACCACCAGCCTGCGCGTCGTCGACGCCGACCTGGTGGGCCTGGCCTTCGCCTGGCGCGCCGGTGAGGCGTGGTACGTGCCGGTGCGGAGCCACGTGGCCCGCACACTCGATCCGGCCACGACGATCGAGGCGCTCCGAGGCGTGCTCGAGGACGACGGCGTGACCAAGGTCGGCCAGAACCTGAAGTACGACCTGAGCGTCCTCGAGGGGGCGGGCGTGACGGTGCGGGGACCACTGTTCGACACCATGATCGCCGCCTCGCTGCTCAACCCCGAGCGTCGCGGTGTCGGCATGGACGACTTGGCGCGCGATCTGCTCGGCGTCACCACCACCCCTATCAGCGACCTGATCGGCAAGGGGAAGCAGCAGCGCTCGATGCTCGACGTGCCCATGGAGCAGTTGCTGCCGTACGCGGCGGAGGACGCCGACGTGACGTGGCGCCTGTACGAGCGACTCGATCACGAGCTCGACGCCGCCGGCGGCCGGTTGCGCACGCTGTTCGACAGCGTCGAGGTCCCGTTGGTACGGGTGCTGGCCGCGATGGAGCGCGCCGGCATCACGCTCGACGTGGAGCGCCTGGCGGCCTACCGCGAGCAGCTCACCGAGCGCATCGACGCGCTCCGTGCGCAGGTGCTGGACGTCGCAGGCGGCGGCTTCAACGTCGACAGCCCCAAGCAGTTGTCGCAGGTCCTGTTCGAGCGGCTCAAGCTGCCGGTGGTCAGGAAGACCAAGACGGGCTACAGCACCGACGCCGAGGTGCTCGAGACGCTCGCGAGCGAGACCGGGCACCCCCTGCCGGCCCTGGTGCTCGAGTACCGCGAGCTCACCAAGCTGCTCGGCACCTACGTCGACCCGCTGCCGAGCTTCGTGTCGAAGCGCACCGG
>REEJ01000115.1 GCA_007695125.1 Trueperaceae bacterium
GTGTAGAGCGCGACGGGCGCCAGCCTGACGAGGTCGGGCTCGCGGTGATCGGGCACCACCCCGCGGCGCCGCAGCGCTGCGGCGATGCCACGTGCGGCGGGGTGCGCCACGGCCAGGTGGCCGCCGCGCTCCGCGTGTGCGCGCGGCGTGACGATCCGCACCTCCGGCACCCGCGCCTCGAGCTCGCTCCACAGCGCGTCGGTGAGCGCCAGCGAGCGCTCGCGCACGGCCTCGATCCCCACCTCCTCGAAGATCGCCAGGGCACCCTCGAGACCGGCGAGCGACAGGATGGGCGGCGTGCCTTGCTGCAGCCGGCCGGCGCCGTCGGCCGGCGTGAACGCGGCGCGCATCGCGAACTGGCTCGACTTGTCGTGGCCCCACCAGCCAGGCAGGCCGGGGGCGCGCTCGGCGTGGCGTTCGTGCAAGAACAGGCCGCCTGGCGCGCCCGGGCCCGCGTTGAGGTACTTGTACGAGCACCACACGGCCGCGTCGACGCCGTCGTCGTGCAAGGCGTGCGGCAGCGCGCCGATCGAGTGCGCAGCGTCCCACATGGCGAGCGCGCCGACGGCGTGGGCCGCAGCCGTGAGACGAGCGACGTCGAAGCGCTGGCCCGAGCGGTAGAGCACCACCGGCAGCACCATGGTCGCAACCCCGCCAGCGGCCAGCTCCGCCTCGACGTCCTCGGCCGCGATGGTGTGCCCATCTCGCGAGGGGACCAGGCGCAGCGTGCCGCCGCCACGCTCCGCCCACGCGTGCAACGCGTACAGGTCGGTCGGGAAGTCGAGCGCCGTCGCCAGCACGTCGCGCCGCCCTGGCACGCCGTGGTGCAGCGTCGCGAGCAGTTGGTGGAGGTTGGCCGTGATCGAGCCCGTCGCGATCACCTCCGACGGCTTCGCGCCGACCAGCCGCGCAAGCGCCGGCGACAGCCGCTCCGACAGGCCGAACCAGTCGTCCCAGGCGGCCACGCCGTGCACCTGCCACTGCCGCAGGCGCCGCTCGATCGCCGCGTGAGCCGCGGTGGGGAGCGGTCCGAGGGAGTTGCCGTCGAGGTAGATGCCGCGCGGCAGCGTGAACGCGTCGAGGCGCGGCAGAGGGCGCGCGCCGGCCGCGCTGGTCATGCGCGCCGACGCAGCAGCGCCCGGACCGGCGACGCGTCCGCGTCGCGCAACCGCAGCGGCAGGCAGAGCAGGTCGAAACGGCCCTCGGGCACCTCGGCCAGCGCCAGGCCCTCGACGATCCACACGCCGTGCGCGGCGCAGGCCGCGTGGGAGGGGAGATCGCTGGACCGCAGCGCGTCGACGCTCGGCGCATCGGTGCCGAGCAGGCGCACGCCCAGTCGCGACGCTTCGGCGACGAGCGCCGGCGACAGCGGACGGAACGTTTCGGGGAACGCCGTCCACGCGTCGCCGAGGCCCGTCTTGATCAGCACCCGCGGCGGTACCTCGCCGTGTGCGACGCGGTCGAGGGCTGACGCGAACTCCGCGACCTCCACCGGCGCGTCGGCGCCGGCGTCGTCAGCCATGGCCACGACGAGACACGGCCCCATCAGGTCGGCGAGCGGCACCGACGCGAGCCGGCCGCCGTCGTCGTCGTAGTGGTACGGGGCGTCGAGGTGCGTGCCGGTGTGCGTGCTGGTGTGCAGCGCCATGACGTTGACGCTGGCGCCGTCCGCGATGCGGGCGGTCGGCTCCAGCGCGAGCGGCGTGTCGCCCGGCCAGTTCGGGTGCCCCACCGTCAGGTCGCGGGTGACGTCGATCCAGCCGCCGTTCGACAGGCCGTCGGGACCCGCTGGGAACGCGTTCGGTGAGCTCATTCGGTGACCGGGCCCGGCGCCACCGCGGACGGTGGCGTCAGGCTCGGCGCGACGCCCTCGGCGGCTGCGCGGATGGCGGCGACGAGATCGTCCGAGACGCGCTTCAACAGCGCCTCGTCGGCGGCCTCGACCATCGCCCGCACGACGTGCTCGGTGCCGGACGGCCGCACGTCGACGCGGCCGTTCGCGCCGAGCGCAGCGGTCGCCTCGGCGGTCGCTCGCACCACCCGCTCGTCGCGCGCCACCGCGACGCGATCGGCCGTGCCGACGGGGACGCTGACGAGGCTCTGCGGAAAGGTCGGAATCCGGTCCAGCCAGGCGTCGAGCCGCACGCCCGAGGTCCGGCAGGCGGCCAGCACCTGGAGCGCCGAGAGGATGCCGTCGCCGGTGGTCGCCTTGTCGAGGAACAGCAGGTGCCCCGACTGCTCGCCGCCGAGCCGCAAGTCGTCCTGGCGAAGCCGCTCGAACACGTAGCGATCGCCCACCTGCACGCGGGTCAGGGCGATCCCCTGCGATTCGAGCCAGCGCTCCACGCCGAGGTTGGTCATCGAGGTGGCCACCACGGCGCGTTCGCGTCGCACGACGGCGCAGATGGCCAACATGTGGTCGCCCGTGACCAGCCGTCCGCGGGCGTCGACCAAGAGCGCGCGATCGGCGTCGCCGTCGAAGGTGACCCCGACGTCGAGGCCATGTCGCAGCACGCGTTCGGTGATCGCCGACGGGTGCGTGCTGCCGCAATCGACGTTGATGTTCTGGCCGTCGGGCGACGCGTTGACGACGTCGAGGCGGGCGCCGATCTGCTTGAAGATACGAGGTGCGATCTCGAACGCGGCACCGTGCGCGAGGTCGAGGCCGACGCGCAACCCGTCGAGGTACGGGGCCGCCGCGAGCAAGTGCTGCTCGTAGTGGCCATCGCGATGGACGTAGCGACGCGTGCGCCCGATGCCGTCGTGCGTGCGTGGGGCGAGGCCGAAGTCGGCGGCGGCGACGTCGAGCGTGTCGAGGACTCGTTCGACATCGAACTCGGCGGCGTCCGGGAGCTTGTGTCCGTTGGCGTCGAAGAGCTTGATGCCGTTGTCCTCGAACGGGTTGTGGGACGCGCTGATCATGACGCCGGCGTCGGCCCCGAGCGCCGTGGTGAGGAAGGCGACGGCGGGCGTCGGGACGACGCCGAGGTCGACGACAGCCGCACCGCGCGAGGCGAGCCCGGCGGTGACCGCAGCGGCCAGCATCGGTGACGACACACGCGTGTCTTGGCCGACCGCGACGGTCGGGCGATCGATCCCTTGGGCGCGCAGCGTCTCGGCGGTCGCGGCGCCGAGGCGCAGCGCGAACGCTGCCGTCATCGGTGCCTCACCCGCGCGGCCGCGTACGCCGTCCGTGCCGAAGTAGCGACGCTCGTTCACGCCGCGCATTCTAGCCTGAACCGGTGCTAGGCTCTGGCCATGTTGGCGTCATCGCTCGCTCCCGTCGGGGTCGTCGTCTACACCAAGGAGTTCCGCGTCCAGGCGCTGTTGCACATGCGACCGGGCACGAGCACCGCCTGGGTCCTGAACACCGAGGACCGTTCGTTCCTGTCGCTGACCGATGCGTCGATGTTCCGCCCGACCATGGCCGACGCCCCTGCCGACGGCGATCGCATCTACGAGACGGCGTATGCGGCGGTGCCGAAGGCGCACGTCAGCTGGATGGTCGGCGGAGCCCCCGACGGCGGTCAGGACGGCTACGGCCGGCAACCGCGCCAGGTGTACGTGATGTACCCGAACTACGCGCTCCGCGGCCTGTTCCACATGCGCTCCGAGAACCGGTTGTCCGACTTCCTCGCCACGATCACCGCGCAGAAGCCCTTCCAGACGCTGTTCGACGTGTCGCTGCTGGAGCATGGGCCCACTGGGACGCAGGTCGACAGCTGGAACGTGTTGCAACGCCATGCCTTCGTGACGGTCAACCTGCGCCTCGCCGGCGCCGTGTTCGACGTCCGCGAGGGCCGCGAGAGCCGGCCCGATCCGCGGAGCGCCTGACGACGGGCGCGCAAGACGCCGAAGCGACCGGCGCCGGCGAGGCGCAGGGCGGGCAGCTACCGCCGCGCGCCGGACTCGCGTTCCCAGTTGAAGCGGCGGTTGCGCCTCGGTGTCGGTCGGTCCCAGCCCGGTGACGGCGACGTGGTCGCCAGCGGCGGCAGCCCGCCGCCGCGCCGATAGAGTGCGAACACCAACGGGCCGCGACGCTCGCTGCGCTCCGGCGTCAGGCCCGCAGCGAGTGCCCACGCGTCGACCTGGGCCGGCGCAGGGAAGCGCAACCCGGACGCGCGCAGGGCGCCTTGCAGTGCGCGCCCGGCGACGCCCTCGGCCCGCGCCGCGTACATCAGCCACAGCGGCGCCCCGTCGCGCAGCACGCGCGCCGCCTCACGCAGCGCCTGGGCCGGGTCGCTGAACTCGTTCAAGCTGCCGCCGCTCACGGCGCCGTCGAAGGCCGCATCGTCGAACGGGAGCGCGAGCACGTCGGCTCGGACGAAGCGCACATCGCGACCCTCACGCCGCGCCAGGCGCGCGCCCTCGGCGAGGAACGCACGCGACACGTCCACGGCGCTCACGTTCATGCCCGCGGCCGCCAGGGTCCGGGCGTACAGCCCGGCCGAGCAGCCCAGGTCGACGACCGTGCTGCCTGGGGGGAGCCCCAGGTGCTTGTGCATCGACGCGAGTTCACGGGCCGTGTCGAACGACCGTCCCGTCATGAGCGCCACGCTGTGACGACGCCACAGCGGCTCGTAGAGCCGCGCGGTGAGCCACAGGTGATTGCTCCACTGCGCGGGCCCGGTCACGGCCCTGCCGGGCGCCGCGCGAGCGTCACAGGTTCCATCCGCCCGCCACCTCGAGATGCGTGCCGGTCACGTACGACGCATCGGGCCCGAGGAAGTACCGGACGGCCCCGACGAGCTCCTCGAGCGAACCCGTCCGCCCCATCGGGATCTCGCTCATCGGTTTCGTCACGCTGTTCTCCATGACGCCTGGGCTGACCACGTTCGCGGTGATGGCGTTCGCCGCCTCGCTGCGGGCCAGGGCCTTGGTGTAGAGGATGACCCCGGCCTTCGCGATCTGGTACGCGACGATCGCCGGTCGGGCCTTGAGGAGTTCGGCCCCCGTGAAGCCGATGTTCACGACGCGCCCGCCACCCGCGGCGCGCATGATCGGCACCGCGCGCTGACAGGTGTAGAACGTCGCGTGCAGGTTGCTGTCGAACATGTGGTGCCAGGTCCCCGTGTCGAGCTCCGCCAACGGCCCCTTGTGGTAGTTGCCGACGTTGTTCACGAGGACGCGCAGGCCACCGAGGGCCGCGGCTGCGGTGTCGACCAGGTCGTGCGCCTCACGTTCGTCGGTGACGTCGGCCTGGAGCGCCACGGCGCGAACGCCCGCCGCCTCGGCCAGGGCGACCACCGTCTCGGCTTCGCGGCGCGAGCCGCGGTAGTGCACGGCCACGTCGAGCCCCTCGCCGGCCAGCGCGAGCACGATGGCCCGACCGATCCCCTTGGCCGAGCCGGTGACCAACGCGCCACCACGGCCCGGGAGCGTGCGACGCAGACCCGGATCCGTGCGCGTCGCCCCGCTCATGGCGACCCCGTCATGGCGACCCCGTCTCGCCGCCGGCGTCGGGCGTCCGCCCACGCAGGCGCGGTGCGCGCAGCGCGGACGTGGCGAAACCGTGGCTTCGGAAGTGCTCGAGCAGCCGCCTGGTCGGCTCGTTCAGGTCGTACGTCGCCGCCTCGGCTGGGGTGCACCACGCGTAGGCCTGCGCCTCGTCGTTCAGCGTCACCGCCGACGTGGAGGCACGCGCGACCACGTTCACGAGGATGAAGTGGGCGTCGCGATGGAACTCGGGATGCGACACCGCCTCCTGGACGGGGCCCCACCGGACGTCGCTCAGCGACAGGCCGGTCTCCTCGCGCACCTCTCGGTGGACCGCCTCCAGCAGCGACTCGCCCCAGTCGACCTTGCCGCCCGGAACGCCCCAGCGATCGCCCCACTTGTGCGTGCGGATCAGCAGCACGCGGGCGTCGGGACCCACGATCAGCGCTCCGACGGTCGCCAGTGGGTACGTGCGGCCCGGGTCGGGACGCGCGCCCGGGGGCCCACCGTTCACGAGGGCACCGCCAGGTAGCGCGCGAAACGAACCGCGCGGATGGCCTGTACGGCCAAGACGTAGACGCCACACGCGAGGACGAACCAGACGTACGCGAACGGGACCCCGAGCACGAGGCACACGCCCAGCGCCACGTACTGCGACGACAGGCCGAGGTTCACGAGCGTGGCCGTGGAGAACAGGTCCGACCAGGCGAGCCTGACGTCGAGCGTGGCGCGCTGTGGCGCGACGCCGGCGAGGCGGCTGAAGAGGGCATCGTCGAGCCGCGAGAGCCACCTGTCCTGTGGCGCCAGCACCGCGTCGTAGACACCCTTGAACAGCGCGACGACGCGGGCCGGACCGCCGCTCGGCGGCGCGTCGGCCAGCGTCGGCGGGTACGAGTTCCGCAGCGCCACGTAGCGCCGCTCCATGTTGAAGTCGAGCGACAGGATCAACGTCAGGACGAGGGCGGCGAGCGCGGCGAGCAGCCAGCCCCAGGCGCCTGGACCGTGCAGCGCCAGCGCGGCGAAGAGGATCATGTTCACGACGAAGTCCAGGATGCTGTCGAGGTAGCGACCGAGCTGGGTGACCCGTCCGGTAGCGCGCGCCACGCCACCGTCGAGGCCGTCGAGCAGAGTCTTCAGCTGGAGCAACACGGCCGCCCACGGCCAGCCCTGCGGACCGAGCACCACCAAGGCGGCCGCTGCCACGCCCACGGCGGTGTGGCTGAGGACGATCGCCTGCGGATCGACGCCGATCCGGCCGAGCACGCCGACCAGGACGTCGGTCAGCGGCCGCAGCAGCCGTACGACGACCTCGCTGCGTGGCCGCGGCTTGGCGGCGGCCCCCACATCGACCGAGTCCACCGACGACGCGACGAGCGTGCTCGCACCGCACTTCGAACCAGTCAGCCCCACGCGCCTCTTCACCGTTCCAGCAGGCTACCAGGCCACGCTCGAGCCGGACGGCGGGCGCGACCACGGTCACGCCCCCGCTGCGTACACTGACGTCATGGCCATCCTCTCGGCGCTGCTCATGGCGGCCGCCCTGCTCGCCTTGTGGCGTGGGGTGTTGTGGCGTGGTCGGCCCTTACCCGGAGTGACGCGGGCAGAGCCGCTGTTGGTGGGCCACCGAGGCGTACGGGCTCACGTCCCGGAGAACACCGTGGCGGCGTTCCGGCGTGCGCTCGACGCCGGCCTCGACGGGCTCGAGACCGATGTCCAACGGACGCGCGATGCGCGTCTGGTGCTCGTGCACGACACGCACATCGGCGGCGTCGCCGTGTCGGCGCTGCCGTTCGACGCGCTGCGCGAGCGCAGCGCCGACCTCGCGACGCTCGACGACTGCTTCCAGGTCGTCCGAGCGCATCCGGGGACGTGGCTGAACCTCGAACTCAAGACCTGGCGCTGGTTCGACCCCGCGCTCGTGCGCGACGTCGCGCGCGCGGTCCGTGCGAGCGGCCTCGCCGATCGCACGTTGGTGTCGAGCTTCAACCCGATGGCGTTGGCGATGCTGCGCGTGTACGCACCTGAGCTGCGCGTCGGCTACCTGTGGTCGAGCGACCCGGCGACCCCTCGCGCCCTGCGGACGCCCTGGCCGGCGGGATGGCTGCACGCCGACGCTCTGCACCCACACCACACGCTCGTGGACGAGGCACTGGTCGCGCGCGCTCGCCGTCGCGGGCTCGCGCTGAACACGTGGACCGTGAACGAGGCCGCCGACGTGGCCCGGCTGCGCGACCTGGGCGTGAGCGGTATCATGGCGGACGATCCGCACGAGCTGCTCCGTGCAGCGCGAGGAGGCAGCAGGTGAGCGTTCCGCAGTTCAAGGTGATCACGTCGAACAGCCTCGAGCTCTTCGAGGAGCGCTTGAACGACTTCGTCGAGCAGATGAACCGCGACGACATCATCGTCGACGTCAAGTTCGCGACCACGGCGCTGTCGAGCACCGTGGAGTTCAGCGCCCTCATCCAGTACCAGACGACCGAAACTTGGAGCTGATCCGCCCCGAGCGGGCCCCGAGACCGCGCGGCGCGCACATGCGGCGCGTCGCGCGGTAGACTCCGGGTCGATGTCAGCCCCCCTCGTCCTGGCCGTCGACGACGAAATGGCCCCGCTCAAGGTCACCGAGATGAGTCTGCTCGCGGCCGGCTACGCCGTGTTGACCTTCGACGACGCACGCGACGCGCTCGACGAGATGAACGACGGGCTGCGACCCGACGTCATCGTGTCCGACATCAACATGCCGGCCGTCGACGGGTACGAGTTCTACCGGCGCGTGCGTGAGATCCCCGAGCTTCGCGGGGTGCCCTTCTTGTTCCTGACGGCGCTCGGTGACCGTGCCAGCATGCGCAAGGGGATGGCGCTCGGCGCCGACGACTACCTCACCAAGCCCTTCCAGCGGCAGGAGCTCATCGATGCCGTCGAGGTGCGCCTGCGGCGCATCGCCGAACTCAGGCAGCCGCTCGAGGGCCTGGTCGCGGCGCGCGGCTTCGGACACCCCGTGGTCGAGAAGGACGGCGAGCGCCTCGATTGGGACTCGCTCAAGGCGATGGAGCTGCTCTTCTACCTGCTCGAGCACCGCAACGGCGTGACGACGTTCGAGGTCGCCGAGGCCCTGTGGCCAGGCAAGACCGAGTCGAAGGCGTCGTCGTCGTTCCACACGACGCTGTATCGGCTCCGCAAGGTGCTCGGAGGTGAGCTCGTCGAGTCGGCGAACCGCCGCTACTACCTGCATCGCCGCTTCACCATCGAGTACGACGTCGAGACCTACCGCCAGCGTGCCAAGCGTGCGCGCGACGCTCGCCAGGCGAACGAACTGCGCGTGGCTGCTGGGCTCTACCGTGGTCACTTCCTGACTGGGTTCGATTCCGGTTGGATCGAGACGTTGCGAGCGTCGCTCCAGGCCGAGCACCTCGCGCTGCTGCAGGTCGCCGCCGACGCAGCGCTCGAGCACGACGATCTCGACGGAGCGATCCAGGTGTACCAATCGATGACCGAGCACGAACCGTACTCGGAACTCGCCTGGGAGGGCCTGGCCGTGACCTGGGAGCGGCGCGGCGACCGCGGCCGTGCACAGGAGACGCGGCAGCGTTTCGAGCGCCTCATGGACGACTCCATTTGAAACCGAACCGGTCGCGTGCGACGCGGCCGTGTGCCTTGCTGTCCCCGGGGAGGACCCTATGTACACGATCGACCTGACGGGCAAGACCGGCCTGGTGATGGGCGTTGCCAACCAGCGCTCGCTGGCGTGGGCCATCGCCCAACCCCTCGTGCAAGCGGGTGCGCGCCTCGCGTACTCCTATCAGGGCGAACGGCTGCTGCCGGCGCTGGAGAAGCTCACGGCGGGCCAAGACACGTTCTTGGTCCCCTGCGACGTCACCAACGACGACGACCTCGACGCGCTGTTCGAGACCGTCGAGGCGCGCTACGGACGCCTCGACTACCTCGTCCATGCCCTGGCCTTCGCGCCCCAGGTCACGTTCGATCGCCCCTTCGTCGAGGTGGCTCGCGACGACTGGCGCACCGCGATGGACGTCTCGGCCTACTCGCTGGTCGCGGCCACACGTCGGGCCGCCCCGTTGATGCGCGACGGCGGCAGCATCGTCACGCTCAGCTACCTTGCGGCGGAGCGGGTGGTCCCGCACTACAACATGATGGGCGTCGCCAAGGCCGCGCTGGAGGCCTCCGTCCGCTACCTGGCCTACGATCTCGGCCCCCAGGGCATCCGCGTGAACGCGCTGTCCGCCGGCCCCGCGCGCACGATCGCGGCTCGCTCGATCAGCGGCTTCGGCGAGATGTACGGCGAGGCTGGTCGAGCCTCGATGCTCAAGCGCAACATCGAGACCGACGAGGTCGGTGGCCTCGGCTTCGCGCTCCTCGCCGGTCAGCTCGGTGGCGGCGTGACCGGGGCGACGATCTACGTCGATGCGGGCTTCCACGCCATCGGGATGTTCCTGCCCGATCGGGCAGAGTAGGAGCGTTCAGCGCCGTGCGACCCGATGACCCAGGCGTGGTGCCCGTCTTCCGTGAGGTCCTCGCGGATCTCGAGACGCCGCTCACCGCGTACCTCAAGGTCGCGGGGCACCCCAGCTTCCTCCTCGAGTCGGTCGAGCAGGGGGAGCGCGTGGCCCGCTGGTCGTTCATCGGCACGGGCGAGCGGCGGCGCTTCGAGGCGCGCGACCGGACGCTGACCGTGACGAGCGGGGAACGGACCGAGCGCCTCGAGACCGACGACCCGTTGCGCGAACTGTGGGACCGGACCGTGCGCCCCGTGGCCGAGGGCGTCGACCTGAGCGCGCTGCCGCCCTTCTGGGGCGGCGCCGTAGGCTACGCGAGCTACGACCTGGTGCGGCGCTACGAGGCGCTGCCTGACGCCAACCCCGACGAGCTCGGCGTGCCCGACCTGTGCTTCGTCGAACCCGAGGTCGTGATCGCCTTCGACCACCTGCGCCGCACGATCCTGATCATCGCCTCCGCCCGCGCCGACGACGAGGCGGACCTGGCGCGGGCGCGGGCGCTGGTGGACGCCACCTTCGACCGCCTGCGGGGCCCGTTGCCGGGCGTCCCGGGCGATCGCGCCGGGCGCCGCACCGAGTTCAGCGCCAACTTCACGCCCGAAGGGTTCCGGGACGCCGTGCGCAAGGCCGTCGCGTACGTGCACGCCGGCGACGTGTTCCAGGTCGTGCCGAGCCAACGGCTCTCGGCCGACCTCGGCGTGCACCCGTTCGCCGTGTACCGGGCGCTCAGGCGCGTCAACCCGAGCCCCTACCTCGGCTATCTCGACCTCGGGCCGGTCACGCTCGTCGCGAGCAGCCCCGAGAGCCTGGTGCGCTCCGACGGCAGCCACGTCGAGACGCTGCCCATCGCCGGCACCCGCCGTCGTGGAGCGAGCGCGGCGGAGGACGACGCGCTCGCCGCCGAGCTGCTCGCCGACGCCAAGGAGCGGGCGGAGCACGTCATGCTCGTCGACCTCGGCCGCAACGACCTCGGGCGCGTCTGCCGCTTCGGCAGCGTGCGCGTCGTCGACCTGATGCGGGTCGAGCGCTACAGCCACGTGATGCACCTGGTCTCGACGGTCGTCGGCCAGCTCGCCGAGGGACGCACCCCCCTCGACGCGCTCGCCGCCACCCTGCCGATGGGCACCGCCTCGGGCGCCCCGAAGATCCGCGCGATGGAGATCATCGACGAGCTCGAGCCGGTCCGGCGCGGGCCATACGCCGGTGCCTTCGGCTACGTCTCGTTCGACGGACGCATGGACATGGCGCTCACGCTGCGCACGATGGTCGTCACGCGCGGGCGCTTGCACCTGCAGGCCGGCAGCGGCATCGTCGCCGACAGCGATCCCGAGTCGGAGTACCAGGAGTCGCTCAACAAGCTCGCCGCGCTGCGGCGAGCCGTCGACATGGCGACCGAGGGGTTGGCATGACCGGCGTCGCCCCAGCCGTGGGGCGGCCGGCGTCCGTGACGCGCCACGACGGCACGCCGTTGCGCGTCCTGATGATCGACAACTACGACTCGTTCACCTTCAACCTGGTCCAGTACCTCGGCGAGCTCGGCGCCGAGACGACGGTGTGGCGCAACGACGCCTTCGCCCTGGACGACGTCGCCGCGTTCGCGCCCGACGGGATCGTCGTCTCGCCCGGCCCCTGCACGCCGAACGAGGCGGGGCTCTCGGTCGCGCTCATCGAACGCTACAGCGGTCGCCATCCGATCCTGGGCGTGTGCCTCGGTCACCAGGCGATCGGGCAGGCCTTCGGCGGCAGGGTCGTGCCCGCGCGGACCATCATGCACGGCAAGACGAGCCTGGTTCGCCACGACGGCACCGGACCGTTCGAAGGCCTTCCGGACGAGGTCGTCGCGACGCGCTACCACTCGCTCGTCGTGGTCGATCCGTCGGCCGAGCTCGTCGAGAACGCCTGGACGGACGACCCCAGCGGGCGCGTGATCATGGGCCTACGGCACGCCCAGCATCCGACCTGGGGCGTGCAGTTCCACCCCGAGAGCATCCTCACCGAGACGGGGCACGCGATGCTGGCCGCGTTCTTGCGCCGCTGCGCCCGCGCCGCCGCGTGACCCCACAGCGGCACGCAGTTCGGTGACGGTCGCGGTGCCGGGCACGTCGGCGCCAGCGATCACCGTGGTGACGGCGAGCCGTTTCCGGCACGACACGCTCCTGCGCAAGGCGGAGGCATTGGCACGCCAGCGTGATCCCGGGGCGTTCGAGTGGCGCCTGTACCTCAACGAGCCGAGCGCGAGCGTGCGCACGTTCGCCGATCGACTCGCGACGCTCACCCCAGCCTTCGCCGTCGAGATCGACGGGGGCGACGTGCTCCCGGTCGGCACGGCACGGAACCGTGCGGCGGCCGCCGCACGCGGACGGATCGTGCTCTTCAGCGACGACGACTGCATGCCCGACCCCGGTGCCATCGAGGCCCACGTGGCATTCCACGAGCGCGTGCCTGACGCAGCCGGTATCGGACGGTTGCGGCTGCCCGAGCACCTGCGCGTCGGGTCACGCCGCGAGCCGTTCGAGCGCACCGCTCGACTCTTCGGCGATCGCGCGTCGTGGATCAACTTCACCGGAGCGAACAGCAGCGTTCCGACGGCGGCGTTCCGAGCCGTCGGTGGCTACGACGCGGAGTGGCACGGCTACGGTGGCGAGGACCCGGAACTCGCACTGCGACTCCGTGCCCTCGGTCTGCGCTTCCGTCACGTGGTGGGTGGGGACGCGCTGCACGAGGGCCGCGTCAGCGATGACGCCGACAAGGCGTACAGCGCTGGCAGCGCGCACGTGCGCGTCGTGCGTCGCCACCCGCGCCAGGGCGCGGCCTGGTTGCTCGGCGTGCATCCGGTCATGATCGCGCTCAAGCGTGCCTGGCTGCGCTCGCCGGGAGGGCGGCTGGTCGACCCCGCGGTTCGGGCGTACGAGCTCGCCTACGCCGACGGCGCCGCGGCCGCCTGGCGCGACGGCGAAGCGTGACGACCGGACCATCGTCTCGGTGCGGGACGAGCGCTCCGCCACGAAGGAGGGCCTTGCGCGTCGGCCGTTGCGGGTACACCGCTCGGGCGCGCGACGTATCCTCGACCGAGTTCGCCACCTGCACGGAGGGAACGGGATGAGCATCGATCACACCATCGCGGAGCTGCTCGAGCGCGTGTTCGACGGCCAGCGGCTCACCACCGACGAGGCCGAGGGGGTGATGGGTCGCCTGATGGACGGCGACCTGTCGCAGCTCCAGGCGGCCGCACTGCTCGCGGCGCTCCGCACGCGTGGCGAGACGGTCGACGAGATCGTCGGGTTCGCCCGCGCGATGCGCGTGCGCAGCATCGTCGTGCCGGTCAGCTCCCAGGACGCGCTCGTCGACACGTGCGGGACGGGCGGGACGGGCATCTCGACGATCAACGTGAGCACCATGGCCGCCTTCGTCGCCGCCGCTGGCGGCGCCCGCGTCGCGAAGCACGGCAACCGCGGCGTCACGAAGCGCTCCGGCTCGGCCGACCTGCTCGAGGCACTCGGCGTCCGCATCGAGCTCCCCGTCGAGGCCGTGGGCGAGGCGATCGACACGATCGGTTTCGGCTTCCTGTTCGCGCGCTCGCACCACCCCGCCATGCGCTTCGTGGCGCCGATCCGGGCCGATCTCGGCGCGCGCACGATCTTCAACAACCTCGGTCCGCTCACGAACCCGGCGGGTGCGCGGCGCCACCTGCTGGGCGTCTTCGATCCCACCCTGACCGTCCCGCTCGCGGAGGTGCTGCGCGGCCTCGGGCTCGAGCGGGCGCTCGTCGTGCACGGCGACGGTCTCGACGACCTCGCCGTCTCGGGCCCCAGCGTGGTGAGCGAGCTCGGCGCCGACGGGCGCATCGAGACGCGGCGGGTGACGCCCGAGAGCCTCGGCGTTCGCCGTGCCGAGCGTGACGCGATCCTCGGCGGTGGGCCGGCCAGCAACGCCGTGGCCGCGCGCGAGGTGCTGTCCGGGCGCGACGTCGGTCCCCAGCGCGACGTGGTGGCCCTCGCGGCCGGCGCGGCGCTCTACCTCGCGGATCGTGCGCCCGACCTGGGCGCCGGGGTGGCGCTGGCACTGGAGCTGCTGGCGGCCGGGGCCGGGCTCGACGTGCTCGAGCGCTACGTGTCGTTCACGCGCTCCGTCGTCCCCTGAAGGGCTCGTGACACGCGCTTGACCCTTCTCATCGGCTCGCCTTGCTAAGGTGCGTGACGTGACCAGGAAGATCCTCCAGGCAGCCGTGCTCTTGGTGATGACCGCTCTGCTGAGCGTGGTGGCCCTCTTCGGGGCGTCAGCGCTGAAGTGGGCCAACGAACTGCCCAGCCTCGAAGCCCTCGACGCGCTCGAGTTCACGGCCACGTCGCAGGTGTTCGCTCGCGACGGCACGCAGATCGGCCAGCTCGTGCCGGTCACGGGCGAGGACCGTGAGTCCACCAACCGCATCCCCGTGGCGCTCGACGAGATCTCGCCGGCCGCGCTGCAGGCGATCATCGCCTACGAGGACGCGCAGTTCTTCCGGCACTACGGCTTCAACCCGCTGTCGGTCGCCCGTGCGTTCTACGAGGAGTTCTTCGGCGACGCCGAGCGCGGCGGCAGCACCATCACCACCCAGGTCGTGAAGAACACGGTGCTCTACGACCTGCGCAGCGACCGCTCGATGGAGCGCAAGGCCAAGGAGCTGATGCTGGCGGTCGAGCTCGAGCGCCGCCTCACCAAGCGCGAGATCCTCTACCAGTACGTCAACGTGGTCTTCTGGGGCGGCAACGTCTACGGCATCCGCGCCGCGGCGCAGACCTACTTCGGCAAGGACCCGAGCGAGCTCACCCTGGCCGAGGGGCTCTACCTCGCCCGCCTGATCCCCGCGCCCAACGTCCGCCACAACGACTTCCTCGGCACCCGCGCCAGCATGCGCGAGGTGCTCAACCGCATGGTGCGCCAGAACGTGATCTCGAGCGACGCCGCCGAACGGGCCTGGCGCGAACCGCTGCAACCGCGCGGCTGGAGCGTCACCTACGACGATCGAGCCAACGTGGTCGAAGCGGTGCGCACCGGCGAAGAGGTGCTCGTTCAGACGAGCGTCAGCTCCGACCTGTCGCGCACGGTGCTGATCGAGGTGCGCAACTTCCTGACCGAGCGCTTCGGCGAGGGCGTCGTCTTCGGCCAGGGCGGTCTGCGCATCTGGACCACCATCGACGTGCAGGCGCAGCAGGCGGCCAACGAGGCCGCGCGTCGGGCCGAGGCCCCGCCCGGTGCCCAGCTCGCCATCGTCGGGCTCGACCCCGAGACCGGCGAGATCCTGGCGATGGTCGGCGAGCGTCCTCTGGCAGGCGTGGCACCGGGCGAGTGGAACAACGCGACGCAGGCCCGGCGGCAGCCGGGCTCGTCGTTCAAGCCGATCGTCTACGCGACCGCCATGGAGCTCGGCGGCATGCACCAGGGGACCATCGTGGTGGACGCCCCCGCGACCTTCGAGACGCGCGGGCAGCCGCCGTACGAGCCGCGCAACTGGGACGACCGGTTCCTCGGTCCGCTCACGGTCCGCGAGGCGATGAACCAGTCGCGCAACATCCCGGCCGTGAAGGCGCTCGAGGCCGCCTCGGCGCAGGCCGTCGCGGAGCGCGCACGCGAGCTCGGGTACGACGTGCAGCCGTTCTTCTCGCTGGCGCTCGGCGCGTTCGAGGTCACGCCGCTCCAGCACGCCAGCGCCTTCGGCGCGTTCGCCAACCGGGGCGAGCTGGTGCAGGCGCACATCGTCAGCCGCGTCGAGGACGCCGAGGGCAACGTCCTGTACGAGGCCAAGCCGAGGCGCAAGCAGGTGTGGTCGCCGCAGACGGCGTACGTCATGCTCGACCTGCTGCACGGCAACATCGTCGACACGAACCCGATCGCCCTGTCGCACCGCGTCAGCGTGCCCGGCCGCTGGGTGACGGGGAAGACGGGCACGACGAACGACGAGCGCGACATCTGGTTCGTCGGCGCCACGCCCGGCATGACGGCCGTCGTCTGGATCGGCAACGAGGACAGCAGCTCGCTCCCCGGCAGCATGGTGAACGCCGCCGGCGTACGTGAGAACACCACCAGTTCGCGGCAACCGATCTACGTCTGGAACGACTTCGTGACGAACGCCCTGGCGGGCCGCTCCTCGAACTCGGACGGCTTCCCGGTCCCGGACGGCGTCGTGTTCCACCGCATCGACCGCGTCACCGGAGCCATCAGCCAAGGTGGCACGGCGGTGGCGATGCCGGCGTCCGTCGACGTGGCGAACGTCGGCGTGGGTCGCTCGCTGATGATCGAACTGGCCATCGACCGGCGCACCGGTCAGCGCGCGACGGCCGACACCCCGTGGGAGTTCGTCGACGTGATCGAGGTCGATCCGTCCGA
>REEJ01000211.1 GCA_007695125.1 Trueperaceae bacterium
GGCCGGATCGCCCGGCGGCGCGGCGTCCGCCAGCGCGCTGCGCGGGTCGCGCACCACGGCGGCGAGGGCCGCCAGGGCGCGCGGCAGCGTGTCGGCGTCCAACGGCACGCGCGGGTCCACCCCGGCGTCACGGGCCCAGGCCTTCGCCAGGTCGCGCCCGATCCCGTCGATGACGGTGTGGGCGCGGGCGATCGACACGCCCGTCAGCGCCGCGACGAGCTCACCTTCGGTCGCCGTCCGGGGATCGAGTTTCGTGTAGGGCGGCGGCGGCCGGTACGCGAGGCCCGGACGCAGTTGGCGGTGGCGGTTGACGTCGGCGCCGATCTCGCGCAAGACACCCTTGATGGTGCCGGCCTCGTCGCACAGGACCGCGTTCGCGTGGCGGCCGGTCAGCTCGATCTCGAGGCGCACGGGTTCGGTCGGGACGAAGCCTCTGCCGGCGCCGAAGTGGAGGGCGAAACGCCGATCGAGCGCAGCCTGCTCGACGCGCTCCAGCGGACCCACCGCGCGCGCCTTGAGCTGTGACTGGAACGGTGTGTGCGCCACGCCGCGCGCATCGCCGGCAGCGGCGACGAGGGCGACGCGCGGCGACGGCGGTCGTAGGTCGATCCACAGCGCCCCCGCCTCGGCGGGGACCAAGGGCAGCACCAACGTGGCTGCGTCGGGGAAGCGCCAGCCGAGGTGGCCCGTCGGCAGCCGAGCGTGCAGCGGCTCGAGCTCCGCAGCCAGCAGCAGGCCCTCCACGTCAGTTCAACAGGCGGTCGTGGCCACCCAAGACCCCGCGCGCCCACTCGACGTGACGCTCGAGCGGCAAGCGCCACTCGCTGCCGGCGTCGGTGTGGCCGAGGGCCGCCTGGGCGTGATGGAGCACGCGCTCCGCGAAGCGCTCACCGCGCTGTGCGAAGACGTCGGCCAACACCTGGTGCGCGCTCAACCACAACGGATCGCCGTGAGCGCTCGCACCGATCGTCTGCTCGAACCACGCGACCGCCTCGTCGAGGCGGTAGTACTCGTACGCCAGGTGGCCGAGCACCAGGCAGGCGCTGGCGGTGGCGCCCATGTCGAGCGCCTGCTCGGCGAGCGCCTCGGCGGCCTCGAACTCGCCGAGTTTGAGGCGGACGTCGGCCAGGTCGGCCACGGCCTCGGCCCGGTGGGGGTAGGTGGGATCGGACACGACGTCGCCGAGCAACGCGTCGGCCTCGCTGAGTTCATCGGACTCGGAGAGCGCGTAGGCCGCCTCGTGCTGCGCGTAGGCGCGGTTGTCGGCGGGTGCCACCGCGATCGCTTGCCGCAACACGGCCACCGCATCGCGGTAGCGCCCGACCGCGGTCAACGCCTGGCCGGTGGCGTAATCGAGCGAGAAGTCGTCGGAGCCGTCGGGGTCCGCCGAGCGCGCGAGCGCGAAGCGCTCGAGGGCCAGGTTGGGGTTGCCGGCGTCGAGGTGCGCGCGCCCCTCGACGTAGTACAGCGTCGCCACGTCCTCAGGGGCCAGCGTGTCGCGTTCGACCGCCTCGATCACGCCCAGGACCTCGTCGCTGCGACCGAGCTCGAGCAGGCAGGTCGCGAGGCTCAGGCGCTCCACAGATCGCTCTGGGCCCTGCGCGCGCTCGACCGCCTGGGCGTACGCCGCGGCAGCGTCGTCCCAGTCCGACAGGGCCTCGTGCGCCTGACCGAGCAACGACCAGCGTCGCCACACCAGGTACGCGGGCAGGGCGTCCGGTTCCAGGGTCTCGAGACGGCGCAGCGCGCTCTTCGCGGCCCCGACGGCGAGCAGCGCGGCGCAGGCGTGGTACGAAGCCAGCGGCTGCGCCTCGACCGCCACGAGCCGCAGCCCGCGCTTGACGTCCGACACGGCGCCGCCGCGATACGCGGCGAACTCCCAGAAGAGCGTCTGGTAGAGCGGATCCGAAGCCAGGTTCGGGTCGGCCGTGACGGCCGCCTTCAGGGCCGGGCCGCCGTTCTCGAGCCCGTCGACGCCGTACAGGGCGTAGACGGCGGCCAGGTGCAACCAGTACTGCGCCTGGGCGGCTCGCGCCCGCGGGCGCTTGGCCGCGCTCTCGAGCAGCTCGAACGCCGTCTCGTAGCGCCCCTCGGCCAACGCGCGATGGGCACCCTCGAGTTCGGCGAGCGGCGAACGACGGAAGATCACGATTCGACGCTACCATGGCCCCGCGGCGTCTGGAGCGCGATTCCTCGCACCAACACAGCCTCAGTTGGCGACGCGATCGCGCTCACTCTCACGAACGTCGAACGCGAAGCCGTCGACGCTGGGCGAGACCACGACCGTGGTGCCGTCAACGATCTCGCCGCCGATCAACCGGAGCGACAACGGCGTCTCGATCGACTGCTGAATCGCACGCTTCAGCGGCCGGGCGCCGAAGACCGGGTCGAACCCGCGGCGCGCGAGGTCCGCGAGGGCATCGGGGGTGATCTCGAAAGCGATGCGCCGTTCGGCGAGGCGCTCGCGCAGGCGACCGAGCTGGATCTCGGCGATGCGCGCCACCTGCTCCTGATCGAGCGCATGGAAGACGATCGTGTCGTCGACGCGGTTGAGGAACTCGGGCCGGAAGTGCTGCTGCAGCAGGCCGAAGACCGTCGCCTTGATCGCTTCGGCGTCCTGACCGGCGCGCGAGGCCTCGAGGATCTGCGGGCTGCCGATGTTGCTCGTCATGATCACGACGGTGTTGCGGAAGTCGACCGTGCGGCCGTGCGAGTCCGTGAGCCGGCCGTCGTCGAGCACCTGCAGCAGCGCGTTGAACACGTCGGGGTGCGCCTTCTCGATCTCGTCGAACAACACCACCGCGTAGGGCTGCCGGCGCACGGCCTCGGTGAGCTGACCCCCCTCGTCGTAACCGATGTAGCCCGGAGGCGCGCCGACCAGCCGCGCCACCGTGTGGCGCTCCATGTACTCCGACATGTCGAGGCGGATGAGGTGATCTTCGCTGTCGAACAGCTGCGCCGCGAGCGCCTTCGCCGTCTCCGTCTTCCCGACGCCGGTCGGGCCGAGGAAGATGAACGAACCGATCGGCCGCTGCGGGTCGGCGAGCCCCGCGCGCGAGCGCCGGATCGCGTCGGACACGGCGCGGACGGCCTCGTCCTGACCGATCACGCGGCGGTGGAGCTCGTCTTCGAGCCGGAGCAGCTTGTCGCGCTCGCCCTCGAGCAGGCGCGCGA
>REEJ01000173.1 GCA_007695125.1 Trueperaceae bacterium
CGAGCGAGCGCCACACGAGAACGAGGTCGATCCGGATGAGCACCGCGCTCGCACCACGAGCGCTGGAACGGCCGCGGGTACCCCGACGGCCTTGCCGGCGGGGCGACTTCGCCCTCGCCCTCGGCGCCATCGTCCCACCACTCTGACGATCAGGGCTCGACGCCGGGCCGGACGACCGGGACGTCGCGATGCCCGATGAACCCCCAGTCGCCGACCTTCACGAGCCCGAGGAGGTCGAGCCCTCCGCCCTCCCGCGGCTCGAACACGGCGCACGACCCCTGCTCCATCCAGTCGAACACCGGGTGGACGACATACGGAGTCCGCTGGGCGTGCGTCACGACCACGGTGTTCGTGCCCCGGTGGGTGGGCCCCCCCAACAGCTCCCGGTACCCGGCGATGAACGGGCCCGGGTCGAGGCCGTCGGCCGCCCACTTCTCGTAGTAGCTCGCCCGCTCGTCGACGTGCACCGCACCGAGCTCGAGCGCCTCGGCGCAGCGCCGAGCCCGGCACAGCGGGCTGCTCACCACGCGGCCGACCGGGAGTCCGAGCTCGCGAACCGCCGCGCCCACGCGCTGCGCGTCCGATCGTCCCTGCGGGCTCAGGCCGCGCTGCTTGGCGCAGTCGCGCCAGTAGTCCTCGGCCGAGAAGTCGTCGCTGCCCTCGCCTGCCTCCATGTGGCGGAAGATCAGCAGGAGCCCCCCGCGTCGCATCGCCTCGAGGAGTGCGGTCCCCGGCGGGCTGGCGTCGATCTCACGGCTCATCTCGTACCTCCAGATCGTGCTTCCTCGTGGCGCCACACGAACGCAAGGTATCGGTCGATCTCCGCCACGTCGAGCGGCCGCTCGACGGCCCGCGCCAAGTGGGCGCCAGCCACGGGATCCTCGCTCAGCTCCTCCAGCGTGACGATGCCCGGATACGCCACAGGCACATCGACGAGTCGCGCTTCGGCGGCGTCGAGATCGCCGTCGATCCTCACCGCCTCCAGGGTCCCCGGGGCGTCGAACCCGAGCGCCATCGGCATCGACACGAGGTGCCAGCGAGCCGCCGTCGCGCGCGTGTGGACGGAGAACTGCACGGTGTAGCTGCGCCCCGACTCGAACGGCTTCCCGTCCAGCGGGTCGGGAGCGGCCAACGACCGCGTCAGCCGCACCTGCCAAGCACCGTCCTCGTAGCGGCCCGACGCCCGCACGGACGCACGGCTCCCGCTCGGCGACCGGAGGTACACGGTCGGAAGCGCGTCCCCATCGCGCCATGCATGCGCTGGATCGAGCGGCAACGCCGTCCCTTCCTCGAGGTAGTAGGGATCGTCCTGCCCGTACTCCCTGGCCACCAGGCGGTCGACGTCGAGCGCACGAAGGCCCGCGACCGCCGGATCGAACATCCACAGGGGTCGCTCGGCCTCCGCGTCCCAGTTGTCGGCGTACATCCCGCGCCCTCCCGCCGATCGCCGATACTCCAGCACGTAACCCGGGTCCGCGTAACCGACGGGGTTGCTGCGGTGAGCGCGCCACTGGATCGTCCCGAGGAAGGCACCGGCCCTGCGCAGCTCGAGCAGCTCGTCCTCCGACCGAGCCGCCCGCCACACCGGCCCGCCGTCGTCCGAGCGTGAGATCGGCAGGTACTTGCGGACGTCGCTACCGAGTCCGCGGGCCACGATGAAGCTTTCCTCCACCTCCGAGGCCGGCACCTCGTCAGGGTAGGAACGCGTGCCGGGCCGAGCGACGAGGTACCCACCGAACGTCGAGAACCCGGGCACCGAACCGTCGTCGATCGCGATCGAGATCCGGTCCTCGTACAACCCACTGGCCAACGGCGCTGCAGCGGCGCTGTCATCGTCGGCCTGCCGCCAAGCGCCTCCCCTGAACACGCGACAGGCGTGGTACCACGACGGCCGGTCCGTCGGGAACGCGTAGCGGATCTGCACGCTCTCCTCGTTGAACAGCACGGCGACGCGCAGGACGTGCACGCGCCGGAACACCGAGTCGACGACCGCTCGAGCCTCGCTCGCGGCGCCCTCGTTGGAGTCTTCGTGGTACATGCCGCACCTCCGACATCGGTCGCTCCGCGCAGGGACTGCACCGACGAGTCCACGGTATAGGACGGCCCTCCAGGCCAGGGCTCGAAACGCACGGCGCCAGCCGCCGCAGCCACACTCAACGCATGTCACCTGCCCTGGCCATCGGAGAACGAGGGCGACCACGATCGGACGTGGCCGCCCTACGACGTCTTCGCGTTCTGGGCGAGCGTCCTGTGGTGGGTCGTGTAGGCCTCGAACCGACGAGCTGCTTGTCAGGAGTGGAGCCTTGGCTCTCCTCCTGCTTCGCGTCCGGTCCCGTGATGTCGTCCAGGACCATGCTCGCGTCTCGACGCCTCACGGGACGTCACGAAACGCGATGCAGACGCAATCCGTGGGCGCATCCTAGTGAGGATGCCTACCGACGCCGCGTCGATCACGAGCGCCACCACCGGCGGTTGGGATCTTCATCCTGCCTCGTTGATCGAGGCCAGCCCATCCGGGTCTCGGAGTCGCTCGAGGGCGGCGATGATCACGTCGAGACCGAAGGCGAACTCGTGGGCGGGATCGTAGCCGGCGGCGACGAGCGCTGCGGCGGACTCGTTCAGGTATGGGTACTCGGCGGGCGGCAGCTGCGGCAGGAACACCTCTTCGGCCATGACGGCGAGCTCGTCCGCGGTGTCGAAGGGGAGCGTCGCCAGTTGGAGGACGAACCCGTAGACGTAGCTGTCGAGCAGCCAGTTCGCGTGGGTCGCCATCTCGATGGAGAACCCAGCCCTGCGGAGGCATGCGACCACGGCCTCGCGGTGGCGCAGGTTCGCCGGGCCCGGGTGCGACCGCGACTCCATCAGACTGACCGCCCAGGGATGTCGCACGAGAACGTCGCGGGCCGAGGTCGAGCGCCGGCGCATCGCCTTGCGCCAATCGCCCTCGCTCGAGGGCAACTCGATCTCGGCGAACACGAGGTCGACCATGCCGTCGAGCAGCTCGTCCTTGTTCGCGACGTAGTGATAGAGCGACATGGCGCCGGCGCCGAGTTCGCGGCCGAGCCTTCGCATGCTGAGCGCCTCGATCCCCTCGGCGTCGGCGAGCCTGAGGGCCTCGCGCAGCACACGCTCCATGTTCAGGCCGCCGCGCGGCGCGTCACGTCCTTCGTCCTCAGCCACCGTGCACCCCTCCTCTTCGACTCGATCCTCTTGACAATGGTACACCGTACGTGAATAGTACAGCGTACGTCGTACGGTGTACGAACACGCGCGGCGACGATCCCAATCAAGGAGTACCCGATGAACGCACCACGACCCTCCACGCCCATACTGATGAGCGACCCGATATCGGTCCGGACCAAGCTCGCAGCAGCGTGGGCCAGTTTCATGTTCCTCTACATCTACGTCGACTACCTCGCCCTGTACAAGCCCGGCGTCGTCGACGACATCCTGGCCGGCATCGTCTTCGAGTTCGACATCAGCCAAACCTTCGTCGTCAGTGCACTCACGCTCATGGCCATCCCGATCCTCATGATCCTGCTCTCCACGACACTGCCCGCCCGTGTCAACCGCACCGTCAACCTCGTCGTAGCAACGCTCTACGTCCCCGTCTCGATGTTCAACGCGGTAGGGGAGTCCTGGACCTCCTTCTACGGCCTCTCAATCGGGCTCGAGGTGCTGCTCCTGGCCTTCATCCTGCGCTCCGCCTGGACGTGGCCCCGCACGCCCTCACCGTCGATGCCAGGCCTCGTCGAACCCCACCGGTCGCCGATCCGGATGGGACGGTAGGCACATGGCTTCGGTCCGAACCGCCGGTCTGACCAAGCACGTCGGTGATCCCCGAGCCATCGACGAGATCGACCTCGACCTGCCCGAGGGTGGGGTGGCCGGGTTCGTCGGTCCGAACCGCGCCACCGGCGGCCACGCCGGCGCAGAGGGTGGCCCGGTACCCGCCTCACGACGTTCAAGGGCGCCGGACCTCGCCCGCGGCGCGGTGCTGCTCGGCATCGCCCTGGCCAACGTGGGCCTGTACCTGCACGGCACCGAGGTGGGCCCCGGTCTGCAACCCGTCGACGGAAGCCTGCTGGACCGGACGCTGGACTTCGTCGTCACGCTCCTGGTCAGCGACCGCTCGCGGCCGATGTTCGCCCTGCTCTTCGGCTTCGGCCTCGTCACGATGGCGCGGCGGCTGGGCGAGTCGGGCACCGAACCGCGGCGGCGACGCTCGGTCCTGCTCAGGCGCCAGCTGCTGTTGGTCGCCTTCGGCGGGGTCCATGCGGCGCTGCTGTTCGAGGGCGACATCCTGAGCATCTACGGCGCGACGGGACTGGTCCTGTTGCTCCTCATGAACCGTCGGCCCCGCGTGCTCGTTGCCTGGGGGACGGTCAGTCTGGTCCTGCTCGCCGTCGTCTACGCGATGGCCGCCCTGGCTCCAGCGTTCTCGGCCGAGTCGTCGGCATACCTCGCGTCGATGGTCGAGCGCCTCTCCATCTGGGTCCTCGGCGTCGTCGTCGGCACGGCGCTCATGATCGTGCTGGCCCCGATGCTCGTCGGGGTGGCCATGGCCCGAGCGGGGCTGCTCGAGCGGCCGTGGGAGCACGTCCGCCTGCTCTGGCGCCTCGCGGTCCTGGGATCGCTGGTCGGCGTCGCCGGCGGCCTGCCGTACGCGTTCGTGGTGGCCCGCGTCTGGGAGCCGGGGACCGTGACGTCGGGGGCACTGGCCGGCGTCCACGCGGTGACAGGCACGGCCATGGGCGTGGCCTACGTCTGCCTGTTCGCGCTCTGGGCGGCCCGGCTGCATGAGCGCCGCGCTCCCCGTCGCGGCGCTCCGGCGGTCCTGGCGGCCGTGGGCGAGCGGTCGCTCACCTGCTACGTGCTGCAGTCGATGATCCTGGCTCCGCTGTTGTCGCCATGGGGACTCGGTCTGGGTGAGGGGATGGGCACGGCGACCGCCTACGGCATCGCCGTCGCGGTGTGGCTGTGCACCGTGGCCGTCGCGTGGTCGCTGGCCGTCTCCGGTCGTCGTGGCCCCTTCGAGGTCCTGCTGCGAAGGTTGACCTACGGCCGCCGCCCCGCTGCACCCGTCCCGGTCGCGGTCGCGGGGTAGCAACGGCGCCGGCACCTCACGATCGAGCGCGCGCCGCGGCCCCGGGAGGCGTCATGGCGCGCCCTCGACCACGGCCGCGGACTGCAGGTGGTCGACGATCGAGTCCATGACGTCGTCCCTATCGGGGTACGGGAACGCGTGCCCGACGCCTTCGAGCCAGATTCCGCGGGCGCCCGGGATGGTCGACGCGAGCCGTCGACCGTGCTCGATCGGGAGGATCGGATCGGCCTCGCCGTGGACGACGAGCGTTGGGGCCCGGAGCTGCGCGAGTTCCTCGCTGCGCGGGGGCGCCGCGGCAGCAGCGACTTGGTGGTGGTAGGCCGCCGCCAGGTTGATGCCGCGGCGCTTCCGATGGTCGTAGATCACGTGCCGACCGAGGTCGCGCACCTCGTCGACGCTGGGGCGCAACCCCGCCGTCAGCATCTTCGCGACCACCGCGGCGACGAGGTTCGCTTCGCCGCGGGCGATCCTGTACCGAAGCAGCGGAAGTGCCGCCGATGCGGAACGCAGCACGTAGCGGGTGGAGAGGCTCGGCAGGGACTCGTCGGTGACGCCGGGCGACGTCGACATGAGGACGAGGGAGGCAACGCGGTCGGGGTGGCGGATGGCCAACTCCTGGGCGACCATGCCGCCGAGCGACAGGCCGATGACGTGCACCCGGTCGATCTCGAGGTGATCGAGGACGGCGACCGCGTCCTCGGCGAGATCACGCACGGTGTACGGGTCGTTTCGCTGCCAGCCCTCGATGCGATCCGAGAGGCCCGTGTCGCGTTGGTCGTAGCGGACGACGCGGTACCCGCCACCCAGGAGTCGGTCGACGAACGTGCGGGGCCACATGAGGGCGTTGCCACCCGCTCCGATGATGAGGAGCACGGTGCCCACCTCGGGGACCGGCGGGGTCAGGTCCTCGTACCAGAGTCGAATCGATCCTGCAGTCGCGAAACCGGTGCTTCCCAGCACCAGCTCTGGCACCTCACCGGACGCGACGTCGTCGATCACCGCCTGGAGGTCGTCGGGGATGCGTGGGCCGCCGAGGAGGACGTAGGTGATCAACGCAGCGACGCATATCGCCAGCACGACACCGATTGCAACCACACCCGCATCCTACGAGGTGGTCATGCCTCCCGGCGGGTCCCGTTCGGTCGCCCGTCTTGTCGCTGCTCTCATGTCATCGGGTGGGCGATGCGCTGTGGACTCATGGGCTGATGAGCTCGAGCGTGGGGTAGTAGCTGCGGTAGCGCTTCGCATCTCGGGTCAGCAGCGTCATGCCGTCGATGGCGGCGTGCGCGCCGATGTAGAAGTCCGGCGGTGGTGACGTGCGGCCTCCCCGAGCTCGGCGGTAGCGCAAGAACGCCTTGCCGGCGAGGAAGCCGGCCTCCCAGGGCAACTCCAGGCGCGTGAACGAGCTCGGCGGCAGCGCGTCGTCGAGCTCCTCGATCCGGGTGAAGCTGACGGAGACCTCCGCGTAGACGATCGGGTTGATGCAGAGCTCGGCTGCGGCCGCGCAAGCGTCGAGCTGTTCGGCCGACCAGGCGTACCAGTGGGCATCGTCGGTCATCACGTCTAGGAGGACGTTCGCGTCCACCAGGACGCGTGTCACGCGTCGCGCGTCAACCGCATGATCTCGTCGGTGCTGAGGCGCGCGGTCGCGCGACCGCGTAAGCGCTCGGCCAGGCTGCCGGCCCGGTCTTGCGGCGGGTGCGCGAGAACGGCGTCCGCTTCACGTACGGCCGCTGCGCGCACGAAGGCGGCGACCGATACGCCAGCGAGGGCGGCGGCGCGGCGCACGCGGTCCTTGTCGGTGGTGCTCAGGCGCAGGTCGAGACGGTCGGCTGTGGCGGGCACGTCGAGCCTCCTTGTACGGCATCGTACCGTACATTCGTGAAGTGACCATCACGCCGCCTCGCGGGCGCGGGGCACGTCGGTGGTCGCGTGCTGGCGACCGAGGCAGTGCAGGGCGAGGAGCGCGAGACCGGCGGCACTGTCGGCATTGCGGACGAGCGGTTCGGGCGCATGCTCGAAGTGCACGTGGGTATTGCCGACCTTGAGGCTGCGGGCGCGGCCCGTGGTGTAGAAGACCGCCTCCGTGGGTGCTTGGGTGCTGACGCCGAGGCGGCGGGCGACCTTGGCGCTATGCGGGGCCAGACATGTTCCTGACACCCTGGCGATCGCGCGGGAGACCACCTTTGGTCCCGGGAGGCTCGAGCGGGTCGGTTTGGGTCTCAAGTAGATGCCACGGACAATGGACGTAGATGCCACGGGTGCACCCGCTGTCACGCTTCTCACGGTGCCCTATACAGCACCGCTCGCTTGACGACCGGTGCTGTATATGACACCATTACTTGAAGGATTGGTGCCGCATGTACGACCAACAGGCCCCTGAAGCGCTCGCGCGCAAGCACCTGGACAGGCTGTTCCACCAGGCGCGCCTCGACGGCCTGCGTCAACGGCCGCCGAAAGGGTGGATCCGCGCGATCCGCGACGCCCTGGGATTGACCGTCCGGCAACTGGCCCAACGTATGGGCAAGAGCCACTCCGTGGTCGTTCGCCTCGAAGGCAGCGAGGCGGCGGACACGATCACGCTCGGTTCGCTCCGCGCCGCCGCCGAAGCCATGAACTGCAGCCTCGTCTACGCCATCGTGCCGAACCGCTCCCTCGCCGAGACCGCACGCGAGCGCGCCAGCGCCGTCGCCGAAGCGCACCTCGCGCGCGTGCAGCACACGATGCAGCTCGAAGACCAAGCGCTCGATCGCGATGACCTGCAGCAGCAACGCGAGCGCTTGATCGAAAGCATCCTCGCGCGCGGCGGCAGCCGCCTATGGGACGACCCATGACCGATCCCCTGTTCGATGCCAGCGACGATGCCGCCACGCCGCTGAGCCCTGAGGAGCAGGAGCAGATCATCCCGACCTACATCACGACGCGCGCGCAACTGAACGAGGCCGAGCAGCTCAACATCACCGAGGCCGACCTGTGGGCGTTCAGCCGACGGCGCAACGTCCTGAGCGAAGCGTTCCTCAAGAGCCTGCACAAGCGCATGTTCCGTAGGGTCTGGACGTGGGCGGGGGCGTTCCGAACCAGTGATCGCAACCTCGGGATCGAGCCGTACCGCATCAGCACCGAACTGCGCACGCTGATCGACGACGCCGAGCACTGGGTCGAACACCGCACGTTCCCACCCGACGAGATCGCCGTGCGCTTCCACCACCGGCTGGTGTCCATTCACCCGTTCCCCAACGGCAACGGACGTCACGCGCGGCTCGCGGCCGATCTGCTCGTCGTCGCACTCGGACAGAAACGATTCACGTGGGGCAGCGCGAACCTCATCGAACCGGCAGGTGCGCGCGCCGCCTATGTCGCGGCGTTGAGGGCAGCCGACAAGCACGACATCGAGCCGCTGCTGGCGTTCGCGCGATCGTGACCGTTGGACACGTCTGGCCGTCCGCGGAACTGCGGTCACGCTGACACACCTCCTGCACGCATGCGTCACGCGGAGTTCGTCCCGGAGGCGGTCGAGCGCCGGGGCGTCGTTGCCGCGCTCGGTGACATCACTTTGCTCGACGCCTGATTGGTTGCGAAGGACGACCTCCTGGGTGGTCCTGTTCGCCGGCTGTCCGCGCTCGCGGCTTCTGCCTGCTTGCCAGCACCAGGCCAGCCACCACATGCGTTGCCGTCCGTTCAGCCGGGCTTCGGCACGAGTTCGATCTTGAGTTCGCAGCCGACGGCAGCCGCGTAGCGCTGCAGCGTGCCGACGGAGGGCGTGTGTTTGCCGGAGCTCTCGAGCCGTGAGATGGCGCTCTTGGTCGTGCCCATGCGTTGGGCGACGGCGTCTTGGGTGAGGCCGGCGCGCGCTCGGGCGGCGATGAGTTCGTTTGCGACCCGGTACTCGGTTTCCAGGCCGTCGTAGGCCTTTTGGAAGCCGCGGCGGCGGCGCGCGCGGGCGAGGAACGCTTCGTGGTCGTGGACGACCGGTCGGTGCTCGAGTTCAGCCACGTTGGATCTCCTTGGTGCGCTGGCGCGCGATGGCGAGGTCGTGTCTTGGGGTGGTTCGGGTCTTCTTGAGGAACGCGTGGACGATGACGATGCGGTCGCCTTGGACGAAGCAGTAGAGCGCCCGGCCGGTAACGGCGCGCCCTCGCGGTCTCAGTTCGAAGAGCCCTTGACCCATCGCGCGCGAGTGCGGCATGCCGATGGCGGGGCCGTGGTTCGCGAGCAGTTCGACGAGCCGTGCGTAGTTTGCCACGACGTCGACGGGCCAAGCCTCGATGGTGGCGAGCACACGTGGGTGGTAGTACTCGATCGTGAACGCCACGGCTTGATGTTAGCACACACGCTAACTCTTACGTCCGCTTGCGGAGCTCGCGTAGGGAAGGAGAGTCGTGCCAACGGCGCGGGTCATGGACCGGCCCTTTCTGCAGCCGCCCGAGCACTCGATCGGAGCCCAAGGGCTCTTCATCGTCGCTCTACACGCGCTCGCGGTACGGGCGCTTGCCGGCATCAAGCTGCTTGATGAAGTGCTGGGACGCTGCGGCTCTCGTGTGGCGGTATCTGCGCCGTAGCTCCGGAGCCGCAACAGACCGCCCTCAGTGCAACGACCGAAGGGGGTCTCTCGTGTCCTGGACGCTGTTCCTGATGGTGGGTCGTGTAGGACTCGAACCTACAACCCGCTGATCAAGAGACATCCACGGTGAACGAGTCCGGTCGGCGCTGGCAGCGAGGAAACGCTGTGCTGTACGCAGGTTCGAGTGATCGCTCGTGTCGTCTCGTCCGCGTTCTTGTGCCCCGCTATCGCCCGCGATATCTCCCAAGACATCTCCCACTCGGGGTGGTCCGTGTCAGCGGTGGTCATCGGAACCCGCACGGCTTCGGGTGCTTCCTGCACGGTGTCTGCACCGGACTCTTTCGCGTAGCAAGGCTTGCCTACGGTGCTGGCGCTCCGCCCGTAAACGCGTGCCGAAGCGTTGGGGTGGCGGCCCATGGCGTTGCCGAACCGGCACGGGACCGCGCCGAGCTGAGCGACGGCCGAATCATCTCATGAGGTGCTACTACCGGACATTGCGCCCGCGATCTCCGGGCGGACGAAGCCCCAATGTAGTAACATCGCTACAAAGGAGGTCCCACCGTGGCGACCACCATCACCAGTCGCGAGTTCAACCAGAACGTCAGCGCCGCCAAGCGGGCCGCCGAGGCGGAGCCCGTCTTCATCACCGACCGTGGTCGGCCGGCCCACGTACTCCTGTCGATCGAGCAGTACCGGCGCCTTGCTGGCACGTATGGCAACATCGTTCAGATGCTGGCGATGGAGGAAGACGTCGCGTTCGAGCCGGCCCGCCTCGAGCCTAGGGTCCTCCAGACCCCGGACCTCGGGTAGGTGTACCTGCTCGACACGAACGTGGTGTCGGAGTTGCGCAAGGCTGGCACCGGTCGCGCCGACCCCGCCGTTGTCCGGTGGGCCGCGTCCGTCGACCCGGCCGTGTTGCACCTCTCGGTCGTCAGCGTCATGGAGATCGAGATCGGTATCCTGCGCGTGGCCCGTCGTGACGGTGCCCAGAGCGACGCGCTCCGGCGCTGGCTCGAGGGGCAGGTGTTCGCCGCCTTCGCCGGTCGCATCCTCTCCGTCGACGTTCCCGTCGCCATGCGCTGCGCGCAGATGCTCGTCCCCGACCCGAAGGCTGACCGGGACGCGCTCATCGCCGCGACGGCCCACGTGCACGGCCTCATCGTCGTCACCCGCAACACGGCCGACTTCCGGGCGATGGGGGCTCCGTTGCTGGATCCGTGGAGCACTCAGTAGTCGCTACGTTTCCGGAGATCCACACGCCGCAAGCACCCGAACCACAGGCTACGCCAGCGCCGAAACTACCTACCAGGCTTGCGTCTGCGACGCTGTTCCTGGTGGTGGGTCGTGTAGGACTCGAACCTACGACCCGCTGACGCGTGGACGAGGGGGCGCCGTCAGCGCACGGCGCGCAGGACCGGCTGTAGGTCCCGAGCTGCAGCTCCGACGTGCGCGACGAGCAGCCTGGGGTCGTTGTGTCGAAGTCCCAGCAAGGCCAGCTGGAGGTCGAGGGTGGCGCACCAGAACCGTGCCCTTTGCAGCGTTGCCTCGTCGAGATCGCCGTGCTCGTGGAAGTGGGGCGCGACGAGCGACTCCCCGAAGACGTGCAGCAGCGCTGCGACGTCGACGGCCGGGTCTCCGATGCCGGCGGTGCCGAAGTCGAGCACGGCCGCGAGTCGGCGCTCGCTCGGGTCGACGAGCAGGTGGTAGCTAGCGACGTCTCCGTACACCAGCGTTGGACGATGGTCGAAGGTGAGGACGCCGTCGAGGACAGGGGCGAAGAGGTCGTCGACGTGGTCGCGCTGGTGGCGCATGAGGAGCGGGTAGAGGGTCGTCGTCAGGTCGTCGTGGAACGTGCGCCACCAGTCGGCGTCGCGGTTGGTGTCGGAGGGTCCGATGCCTGTGGCGGTCGCCGCTTCGGTGGGGATGGCGTGCATCTGCGCGACGAAGTGGACGACGGACGTGAGCACGGCGTTGCGGTCGGCTTCGGGCCAGCAGAGGAGGGTGCGGCGGGTGAGTGGCGTGCCTGCCAGGTACGGGTATCGGCAGCAGTCGTCGCCGAGCAGCTCCAGGTGGGGCACGGGGATGTCGATGTGGGTGCGCACGAGGTCGAGCACCCTTGCCTCGTGTCGCATGAGGGGCTTGCTCCAGTCGTGCTTGGCGAACCGGTAGACCCACGTGCGGTCGACGACCACGACGTCGTTGACCATGCCGTCGGTGATGTAGTCGAGGCGTTCGGGGACGGTGCCGGGGAGGTCGTGGTGGATGCGGTGGAGGTACGCGTCTGGGATCGTGGCCATCGTTGGCCTCCTGAACCACGGGAAGTCGTCCGGTCGGTGGGACCGGTGGAGCGTGCCGTCGTGGGTTCGTGGAGGTCAGCGGCGCAGCATCGAGTGGGGCGCTCCTCGTTGAGGTGGGTCGAGGGTAGCACTTGCACTTGCCGTCTGGCGGTCGCTCCGCCGTAGCTCCACCCACCAGCAATCCGCCCCCCCCCGCGGGAACGTACTGAGGGACAGTTCTGTGCGTCTGCAGCGCTACTGCGGTGGTTGGGCATCGCGACTCCGCTCACGCGAGGTCACCCTGATCGCGGACGTGCTTGGCTGGCACCGCTCAGGGTTACGCTGCCGGCGTCCTGCGCTCGCGTTGTCAAGCGTCTCTATCGCGCCCGGTGCGCTTCAAGCGTGCCCGACCTCCACCTGCACATTCCTCAAACATTCTTTGAGGTTTTCGTATCATGGGTCCTGTGGAAGCTACCCGCGAAGATGCTGAATCCAAGCTCTTCGCCGTCGCTGAGCGACAGGCGGGGTACTTCACCGCCTCGCAGGCGCTCGAGGCGGGCTACAGCCATGCTTCGCAGAGCTACCACCACAAGGTCGGCAACTGGCTGCGGGATGGCTGGGGCATCTACCGCCTCGCTCACTTCCCACGCGTGGCGGGTGAGGACTTCGTCCGCCTGATGCTGTGGAGCCGTGATCGCGCAGGCGTGATGCACGCGGTCGTGTCACACGCGAGTGCCCTCCAGGCGTATGAGCTGAGCGATGTGCTGCCCCATGAGACGCACGTCATCGTTCCGAAGCGCTTTCGCAAGAAGCCGCCGAAAGGCGTCGTCCTGCATCGCGCTGATCTGTCGAAGGACGATGTGCGAGAGCATGCCGGTTACCGCATCACCACGCCATTGCGCACGCTGCTCGACGTGGCGGCCTCTCCTCTGAGCCTCGAGCACCTGGAGGCTGCCACGAGCGAGGCGCTCGAGCGAGGCTTGGTACGCCGCCGCGCGCTCGAGGAGGCTGTGCATGGGGGATCTGACGAGGTGAGGGAGCGCTTCGCTTCGCTGGGGCTGCCATGAGGTACGAGACTGCGCCTGCGTTCCGTACGGTGTTCGCGCTCCGCATGAGCGACCGGGCTCGGGAAGGCCGACCGCACGGTGTGACCCTCCAGCAGATGCGAAGCCCGGCGGGCGGGTGCTCGCTCGAGCGGTTCCTCTAGTGTCGTGGTAACCGCCGTGCACCACCGCGTTTCGTATGCCAACACCCCCGCCTCAGTGATACGAAGTCTTACAGTCTAGGCGCCAGGGTGATAGAGTACGTATCGATGAGCCTGGACCGAACGCAACGCCAGATGGCCCGAGAGCTCCTTGCTATGCATGGCATCATGCGCCTTGCGGAGTTCACGCGTGCCGGCGTCACGGCAGCGACGGTCAGCCGCATGGAGAAGGATGGCGAGGTCGTTCGCTTGGCGCGCGGGCTCTACCAGCGCTCAGACGCCGATCTCGATGCGCACCACAGCCTCGCCGAGGCGGCGAAGCGATATCCGAAGGGCGTGGTCTGCCTCATCTCGGCGCTCGCCTTCCACGACGTCACTGACCAGATTCCGAAACAGGTGTGGCTCGCGATCGGTCGGACCGATTGGACGCCTAGGGCGAGTGACGTATCGGTCCGAGTGCTGCGGTTCTCCGACGACCTTTTGGCTCGCGACGTCGAGACGCACGTCGTCGAAGGCGTGCCGGTCAGAGTGTTCGGTGTGGCGAAGAGCGTCGCCGACTGCTTCCGGCATCGCCGCAAGGTCGGCCTCGATGTCGCGCTCGAAGGCTTGCAGGAGGCTCTGCGTCGACAGAAGGCGACTCCGGCCGAGATCGCCCGGGCGGCTGACGCTGGCGGTGTTGGCACCGTCATCCGCCCCTATCTCGCGGCGCTGATCGCCAATGGCTAGGGAGATCCGGAACCTCGGTGCCTCGGTGCGTGCGCGGCTCCTCAAACTCTCCAAGGCGAGCGGGCAGAGCTTCGATCTGGTGCTCACGCGCTTCGCGCTGGAGCGACTCCTGTACCGACTCAGCCACTCGCCCCATGCTGAGCGCTTCGTGCTGAAGGGCGCCATGCTGATGGTGACCTGGTTCGAGGATCCGCATCGCGTGACGCGGGATCTCGACTTACTCGGTTTCGGCAACCCCGGCGAGGACGACATCCTTTCGGCGTTCTGAAACATCCTCGCCCAGGATGGCGGCGATGGCGTCGTGTTCGATCCGCACACGCTGCGGGTCGATCGCGTGCGTGACGACCTCGACTACGGCGGCCTGCGGCTGCGCACGATCGCCGAGGTCGATGGCGCCCAGATCAGGCTCACCATCGATGTCGGTTTCGGTGATGCGCTGGAACCGGGCACGGAGATGGTGGAGTACCCCGTCATGCTCGACTTTCCCGCACCGACGCTGCGTGCATACGCGCGAGAGACGGCGATTGCCGAGAAGTTCCAGGCGATGGTGGCACTGGGCCGCGCGAACAGCCGCATGAAGGACTTCTACGACATCTGGGTGCTGAGCCGATCGTTCAGGTTCCAAGGCGACAGACTGGCTCGCGCGATCTCGGCGACCTTCTCGCGTCGTGGGACTGCGATCCCAACGGAGTTGCCGGATGCGCTCACGCGGGACTTCGCAGAGGATGAACAGAAACAGCGGCAGTGGCGTGCCTTCGTGGATCATGTGGCGACAGATCCGGGGCCTCTATCGAACGTCATCGAGGATGTGGCCGCATTCTTGATGCCAGCGGCCGGACTGGCCAGGAGTGTCGGGGGACTCGTAGTACCGCGAGCGGTCGACGATCGGTAGCTGCCGGTGGCCAACGAGCACGCCCCCGGACCTGAAGCCGAGGGGCGCTGCCTACGTCCTGGACGCTGTTCCTGATGGTGGGTCGTGTAGGACTCGAACCTACAACCCGCTGATTAAGAGTCAGCTGCTCTGCCAGTTGAGCTAACGACCCGTGCCCACCGAACACGAAGTGTACGCGGCCGGAACCGGGACGGTCAACCGGCTGATGACGTTTGCTGCGATGCACGGTCGGCGGGAGGACGAGTCGGCGAGCGTCGAGCCGCACGCCCTCGATCGGGCAGTCGGCGTTGGTGCCGCGGAGGTGCACTGGGGCACACGGTGTGACGATCGCATCGACATGTCGGTGATACGTGTCGATGAAGCGGGGCTCTTGCCGACACGTCGGTGCATGAAGAAGGCTACGCCACAACGCCGTACAGTCGTGGTGATGACGAGTCCCGTGTCGACGCTGGATGATGTGGTCGGGCGCCTTGCGCCGATGGCCGCCGCCATCCGAGCGCTGGGTGTGGAGCGCTTGGCGTTGTTCGGCTCCGTGTCGCGCGGTCGGGCAAGTCCGGATAGCGACGCCGACGTGCTCGTGGGTTTCGCGGCGGGTGAGAAGAGCTTCGATCGCTTCATGGCGTTGGCGGAGTTGCTGGAAGCGGCTCTGGGGCGGCCCGTAGAGTTGGTGACGACCGAAGCGCTCTCCCCGATCTTCGGGCCCAGGATCCTCGCCGAAGCGCGAGATGTCCTGCCAGGCGCTTGAAGGCGTGTGCCACGTCGTGGCCACCAGGTGCCGTCAGCGCACCTCTTTGAGAAACTCGAGCACCTCTCGCGCGTACACCTCGGGCGCCTCGTCCTGGATCATGTGGCCTGCACCTGTGATGCGCACCAGGCGGCCGTTCGCGAGGACGCCGAGCGTGGTCCGGGTGTCGTGGTCGCTGAGCGCGCCGCCGTGTGCGGTGTCGGCCTGGAGCAACAGTGTGGGGCAGGCGACGGCGGCGCACAGTTCGGGGTACGAGTGATCTTGCATCGCGCTCATGTCGATGACGCTCGCGACGCGCTCCGGGTCCGTCCGGCCGGCCTGTTCCGCCATCAGCTCGGCGTCCGTCAGGGAAGCGCGCGAGCGGGGCGGAGCAAGCGGCGGATCGATCAGCAGGAACGCTTCCAGCGCGTCGGGTAGGCGGCTCGCGACGACGGTGGCCACGAGCGCGCCGTACGAGTGCCCGAACTGCACGGGCCGCGGTGGGACGCGTTCGGCGAGCAGCGGGTCGAAGCTGCGGCGGTCCTCTATCAGCCGGTGCAGGTGGACCATGGGCGGGCCGGCCACGGGCCCTTCGGCGTAGCCGAGCCGGGTCGGTCCGTCGACCAATGTGTGCTCGACGAGCATGGGGCCTCCCGTCACCGGTCGCGGGCGCTGGGCGGTCGGGGCTCGGTCCGACTCACGCGTCGATCGCGTCGTTGGGCGCCATGCGTCCCTTCACCAGCGTTCGTCCGAGCGCCTCGTGCGGTACGAGGCCGAACATGCCGTGCTGGGCTACGGCCTGCG
>REEJ01000014.1 GCA_007695125.1 Trueperaceae bacterium
GGGTACCAAGACATGGCGTGAGAACGCGACGCGCGCACCGGTTCGGTGCGCGCGTCGCGTCGGTCACGCTGCCGTCGCCGTGGCGCCGGCGCGGCTCAGGCCGCGTTAGCAGCGGCGGCCGGGGCGTTCGCCGCAGCCGCGGCCGCTGCGGCCTTCGCCGCGTCCGCTTGGTCGCGCGCCTCGAGCTTCGACTTGATGCGCTTGAGGACGGTGACCTCCTCGAGCGCGCGCTGGTCGAGCACCGAGCGGATGTCCTTGATCTGCCGAGCGATGCCGGGGATCACGAGCTGCTCGAGCGCGTTCACGCGCCGGCTGGTCTTCTTGATCTCCTCGCCGATGCGCCGCAGGCGCGTCTCGGTGGCCGCCACCTTGATCAGCGCCTCGGTGAGGGCCTTGAACTGGGCAGCCGCGTCGAGCGTGCGCGCGCCAGCCCCGATCGGCGAGAACGAGGTGCCCTCGCCGAAGGTCGGCGCCTGCACCTGCGGCACCTTCACGCCGAACAGGTTCTCGACCGAGAGGCCGACCTCGACGGTGGCGTCCTCTGCCAGCGCGATGCTCTTGACCGCCTCCGGCCCGTCCCAGGCGTTGGCCAGGAAGAGCGACAGGTACGCCTCCTGGCTCGCCTTCGTCAGGTCGCGGCGCGCCTGCAGCGACGCCTTCACCAGGTCGAAGAACTCGCCGATGAGCGCGTCGCGCTTGCGCTTGAGCAGGTCCGCGCCGCGGTTGGCCAGCTTGAACTGGTCACGCCGTGCGAGCAGGTTCGAGCGGGTGGGTGCGATGGTCTCGGCCACGGCCCCCGCCCCCTCAGATCCCGGACTTCGCGGAGCCCCAGAGCTCGTCCATCTTGGCGCCGTAGAACTTGTCGATCTGCTCGTTCGCCAGGCGCGTCAGCTCGCTCTTGGGGAGCTTCGAGAGCGTGTTCCACGCGATCGTCAGCGACTCGTCGATCGTGCGGTTCTCGCTGCCTTGGTTGATGAACAGCTTCTCGAACTCCTCGGCGAACGTGAGGTAGAGCTTGTCGTTCTCCGAGAGCGCGTCCTCGCCGGTGATGGCCACCAGGCGCCGCAGGTCGAGGCCGTTGGCGTACGCGGCCTGCAGCTGGTCGGCGACGTTCTTGTGGTCGGCGCGGGTCTTGCCCTTGCCGATGCCGTTGTTCATCAGCCGCGACAGCGACGGGCCCGGGTTGATCGGCGGGTAGATGCCCTTGTTGTGCAGGTCGCGCGCCAGGTAGATCTGCCCCTCGGTGATGTAGCCGGTGAGGTCGGGGATCGGGTGCGTGACGTCGTCGTCGGGCATCGACAGGATCGGCAACTGCGTCACCGAGCCCTTGTTGCCCTCGACGACGCCGGCGCGCTCGTAGATCGACGCCAGGTCGGTGTACATGTAGCCCGGGTAGCCGCGGCGGCCCGGGATCTCCTCGCGCGCGCCGCCGATCTCGCGCAGCGCCTCGCAGTAGTTGGTCATGTCGGTGAGGATGACCAACACGTGGTAGTCGTGCTCGAAGGCGAGGTACTCGGCGGCGGTGAGCGCCATCTTGGGCGTCAACAGGCGCTCGACCGCGGGGTCGTCGGCCTTGTTGAGGAACAGCACCGAACGCGCCAGCGCGCCGGTGCGCTCGAACTCCTGCGTGAAGAAGGTCAGCTCGCGCTGGGTGACGCCCATCGCGGCGAAGACGACCGCGAATTCGGAGTCCTCGCCGACGACCGTCGCCTGCCGCGCGATCTGCGCCGCGAGCTCGTTGGCCGGCAGGCCCGACCCGGAGAAGATCGGAAGCTTCTGGCCACGCACCAGGCTGATGAGCGTGTCGATGGTGGAGATGCCGGTCTGGATGAACTCCTCGGGCTTGGCGCGCGCCACCGGGTTGATGGGCGCCCCACCGATCGGCAGGCGCTTGTCGGCGACCACCGGCGGCAGGCCGTCGATGGGGTTGCCGATGCCGTTGAAGCGGCGCCCGATCATGTCCTTCGACACGCCGAGCCTCGCGACGCTCTCGACGAGGTTGACGGTGGTGCTGGAGAGGTCGATGCCCGAGGTCTCCTCGAACACCTGGAGCACGGTGTACTCCGTGGAGACCTCGATCACCTGACCGCCGCGCTCGCGGCCGGTGCCGTCGGTGATCCGGACGATGGCGTTGTAGCTCAGGTCGGGTGCGTTCTGCAGGTACAGCAGCGGCCCGGACACGTAGCTGACGTCGGTGTACTGCTTCTTGAGGAGCGTGCTCACGAGAGGTGCCTCCTGGCCTTCACGCCGCGACCGCGAAGCCTTCGCTCAACGCCTGCATGACGTCGTCGCGGTAGGCCGGGAAGTCGTCCTCGGCCACGTAGCGGGAGCGGTTGATCTTCTCGACGACGGGGTTGGCGAGGATCTCGTCGACCGTCGCACCACCCTCGAGCGCGGCGCGCGCGACGTCGTAGAACTTCAGCATCATCTGCAGCATCCCGTACGCCTTGTCGAGCGTGCACGACGCGTCGATCGGGTCGAAGCCGTTCTGCTGCAGGAAGTCCTGGCGCAGGATGCGGCCGGTCTCGATCACCAGGCGCTCCTGGTCCTGCAGGGCGTCGGGACCCACGAGCTGCACGACCTCCTGCAGGTCGCTCTCGCGCTGCAGCAGCACCACGGCGCGCTCCACCACATCGGGGTAGTCCTGCGCGACGTTCTCGCGGTACCAGTCCTCGAGGATGTCGCCGAAGAGCGAGTACGAGCGGTTCCAGTTGATCGCCGGGAAGTGCCGCCGGCGCGCCAGCGAGGCGTCGAGCGCCCAGAAGCAGCCGGTGATGCGCAGGGTGGCCTGGGTGACGGGCTCGGAGAAGTCGCCGCCGGCCGGGCTCACCGCGCCGATGATCGACACCGCGCCCTGCTCGCCGGCGAGGGTGGTGACACGACCGCCGCGCTCGTAGAAGGCCGCGAGACGCGACGCGAGGTAGGGCGGGTAGCCCTCCTCTGCGGGCATCTCCTCGAGGCGCGACGAGATCTCGCGCAAGGCCTCGGCCCAACGCGACGTGGAGTCGGCCATGATCGAGACGCCGTAGCCCTGGTCGCGGAAGTACTCGGCCAGCGTGATGCCCGTGTAGATCGACGCCTCGCGCGCTGCCACCGGCATGTTCGAGGTGTTGGCGATCAGCACCGTGCGGTGCATCAAGGGGTTGCCGGTCTGCGGGTC
>REEJ01000013.1 GCA_007695125.1 Trueperaceae bacterium
TTCGGCATCGACCTGATCGTCGGCGCGCTCGACGGCGTGCTCGGCCTGGGCACTGATGTGCTCGTCGGCGCGCTCGACGCCGCCGGATTCGGCATCGAGCTGATCGTCGGCGCGCTCGACAGTGTGCTCAGCCTGCCGCTCGACGCCATCGCTGCGGCGCTCCGTCTCGTCGGTTTCGAGATCGGTCCCATCACGGAGGCCCTGAGTGTGGTGCTCAACGCGAGCGCCGAGGCGATCGCAGCGGCCCTCGAGTTCGCCGGGTTCACGATCGAGGCGATCGCAGGAGCGTTGAGCTCCGTGCTCAACCTGGGTGGCGACGTCGTCGCTGCGGCCTTGGCGGCCGCCGGCTTCACGGTCGAGGCGATCACGACCGTGTTGGACTCCGTGCTCGGGCTCGGAAGCGACGCGATCGCTGCGGCGCTGAAGTTCGCCGGCTTCGGGATCGGCGCCATCACGGGCGCCATGAGCAGCGTCCTCGGCCTCGGCGCAGACGCGCTCGCCGGGGCGCTGAAGTTCGCCGGTTTCACCGCCGAGGCGATCGTCGGCGCGTTCGAGAGCGTCCTCGGCCTGGGCGAGAGCGCCATCGAGGCCGCGCTCGGCGCCGCGGGCTTCGCCGCCGACGTGATCGCGAGCGCCCTCTGCACCGTCCTCTTCTTCCTCTGCTGACGCGCCACACAAGGGCGTGACGCCAGCGCTGGCCTATGGTCTTACGATCGTGGGCCAGCGCGCCTGCCTGCCCATAGGCCGTACGCGGCTGGCGGGACACGCCAGGGACCGCCGTCGCTGACGGCAGGTCCTAGGACGATGCCCGCGGCGACGCATCGTCGCCGCTGACAGGCTCACCCCACGACGCGAACTCGTCGCGATGCGTCAGGAGCAGCACCTGGCGTCGGCGCGCCAACGCTTGGAGCATGGCGCGCGCCTGGCGCAGGCGCGACGCGTCCCAGTGCGCGAAGGGATCGTCCAGCACCAGCGGGAGCGGCACGTCGGAGGCGACGGCGTCGAGCACGGCGAGCCGCAGCGCCAACGCCAGTTGGTCGCGGGTGCCCTGCGAGAGCTGCGCGGGCAACGCGACGTCGCCGCTGACCTCGACGACGCTCGCCGCGAACGCGTCGTCGAGCCGCACGCGACGGCCGATCTGCGACGACACGTCCGCCAGGAGCGCACCCGCCCGCTGCTCCAGGCGCGCGCGGTGCTCCTGTGCGAACGCCGCGATGCTGGCCTGGAGGGCCTCGTGCGCGAGCGCGAGGGCCGCCACCTCCTCACGCACCGCTGCGGCCTCGGCACGCCGCTCGCGGCTCGCCTCGAGCAGCGCCGCGACGTTGACGCTCTCGGCGCCCTCGCTCGCAGCGACGCGCCGTTGCGCCTCGAGCAGGGCGGCTCGTGCCTCGCGCTCGGACGCGGCCGCGTCCGCCGCCGCCGCCTCGACGCGCTCGAACGCGACCGAGGCGTCGTCGAGCCGCGCCGCCGGCAGGTCCGGATGGCGCTCGACCAACGCCCGCCAGGCACCCTGGGCGGCGCCGACGGCCAGCTCCAACGGCTCGATGCGCGCGGCAAGGTCGGCGTGGCGCGCCGCCGCTTGGCTGCGCAGATGCGCCCGCTGCTCGCGCTCCGCCTCGCCCACGCGCCGCTGCGCCGCACGGATCGCCGCGAGGTCCGTCGCGACGCGCTCGGCGTCGAGCCAACCGACGACGCGTGGGCCGGCGCCAGCCGCCGTGACCGCGTTCGCGGCCACGTCGGCGTCCGCTCCTGCGTCGCTCGACCACGCCCGGCTGGGGTCCAGGTCCTCCTCACCGATCAACGCTGCGGCCTCGACCAGCGGCTGGCGCGAGGCGGCGGGCCACCAGCGCCGCACGACGGCCTCGGCCGCGGCGAGCGCCTCGCCGGCGGCGGCGTGCTCAGCCTCCGCCGCGCCGAGGACGGCCACGAGCGTCTCGTCCCAGGCCCTGCGCCGTTCGCTCGCCGCGTCGACGCCACCGTGGTCGCGTCGAGCGCGCTCCTCGTCCGCCGCCTGCGCCGCGCGCTCCCAAGCGTCCCAGTCTGCGGCACTCAGCGAGGCCAGCCAGCGCGCGAGCGCACCGATGGTGGTGCCGCCGGCCGAGTGCAAGGAAGCACCGGTGATCGCCGCGACGCGGACGAGATCGGTGAGGGCTCCGTCGTCGTCGCGGACGGGCGCTTCGTCGAAGCGCTCGACGTCGACGCGCGGCCCGACGGGCGTCGCCGCACCGGACATGTCGTCGTCGCCCTCGATCAGGTCGCTGACGAGGGCGCTGAGCTCGCTGCGCCCGGCGCGCACCAACGGGGTCAACCGGGTCCACGTCCGGTACGCCTCGTCGACGTCGACCCCCTCGAGCAACGCCGCGAGCACGGGTTCGACGGCGTCGAGGAACGCGCGCCCCTCCGCTTCGTGCTCGGCCAGCGCCGCCTCGGCCAGCTCCAGCGCCCGGGCATCGGCCTGGACCTGGTCGTACTGGGCGTCGAACGCGGAGCGCTGACGGAGGCGCTGCCGCAGGTCGTCGTCGTCGCCCTCGAGCCCGGCCTCGGCGACGGCCTGGCGCGCGCGCGCGGTGCCGTCGCCGATCGGCGTGAACGCACCGACCACCGCACCGATCACCGCACCGATGGCGCCGGGCGCCGGCACGTCGACGCCGAGCGAGGCGAGCAGTGGCGGCAGGCCGAAACCGCCGGCCAGGGCGGCCGCGGCCGCCGCGGCGAAGCGCCACGGACGTGGATCGCGCCGCCGCTCGAGCGCCTCGTCGAACGCCTCGAGGGCGCGGAGCTCTCCCTGCGACAGGTGGCGCACGTCGGCGAACGCGGCGCGATGCCTGGTGACGCGCTCGAGCAGGTCGTCACGCCGCGAACGCGCAGCCTGGACCCGCTCGACGAGGGCGCGCTCGCGTTGCCCGAAGCCGCTGACCAGTTCGAGGACGTCGGGCGCCACCGCATCGAAGACCTGCACCTGGGCCAGCAGCGCGGCGTCGGACCGCAGGCGCTCGCGCAGCGCCGAGGCCGCTTCGACCCGCCGAGCGACCGTGCGCCCGGCGCGACGCGCGCGCGTGACGGCCGGCGCAGCCGGCGGCCCGAGCCGCGACCAGTCGCGACGATCGCCGCCTTCTGCCGCGGCAGCCGCCGTGGGCGCGGCGGCGACGGC
>REEJ01000113.1 GCA_007695125.1 Trueperaceae bacterium
ACCCGAGCGTCTCGACGGCTGGCAGCCGCCTGACGATCGCGCGCCGCCGCGCCATACGTTGCACGCCGAGCGCCAGGATGATCGTGATCACGGCGGGCAGGCCTTCCGGGATCGCGGCCACGGCGAAGCCGATCACGGTGAGGAAGATCTCGTCGAGCGAGTAGTCGCGCACCAGGAAGCCGAAGCCGAACATCAGCGCGCCGACGATCAGGATGGCGTACGCGAGGACGCGAGAGAAGTTGTCGATGGCCGTCAGGAAGGGCGTCTTCAGCTGGGTGACCTGAGAGACCATCTCGCCGATGCGGCCGACCTCGGTGGTGCTGGCGGTGGCCACGACGAGGCCGTGACCGGCGCCCGAGGTGATCGTGGTACCGGCGAACAGCATCGACGAACGGTCGCCCAACGACGCGTCCTCGTCGACCTCCTTGCGGGCCTTTGCCACTGGCACCGACTCGCCCGTCAGGGCGGCCTCCTCGACCCGGAGGTTGTGGGCCTCCAACAGCCGTAGGTCGGCGGGCACGCGGTCACCGGACTCGACCAGCACGACGTCGCCTGGCACCAGGTCCTCGGCCGACACGGTCACTCGGTGACCGTCGCGCAGGGCAACCGCTTGCAGCGCAAGCATGGAGCGAAGCGCGTCGAGTGCTGCTTCGGCCTTGCCCTCTTGGACGTAGCCGATGATGGCGTTGATCACGACGACCGCGAGGATCACGCCGGTCTCGATCCAGTCCGCCAGCGCGGCCGTGACGCCGGCGGCGGCGAGCAGCACGTAGATCAGCAGGTTGTTGAACTGCCGCAGGAAGCGTCGCCACGCCGGCACGGGCGGTTCTTCGGGCAGGCGGTTCGGACCTACCTCCTCGAGTCGTCGTGCCGCGACCTCGGCACTCAACCCGTCGCGGTCGCTCTCGAGTGCGGAGAGCGCGTCCTCCACGTTCAGGGCGTGCCACGCCTGCGCCTCGGGTGGGGTCGCCTCCGTGGCGGGCTCTGCTGCAGATCTAGGCATGTCGATTCCCTTCCCGAGTGCAACGAACGTGCGAAGCTGACCCATCGTACCGAGACGCAGCGGGTCGGTTGCCCCGGCGGTGTGGTGCCGGACGACGTGGAGTGCGGCTGGCACGGTGTCGGCTGCGTTAGCGTGGGCGCCATGCAGCAGCCTCTTGATGCGTTCCGGGGACCGGTCCACGTGGTCCGATGGTGGGGGGCGTGACGGTGGCGCGGCGTCGCGGTGCCGAGGAGCGTGTCCGGGTGCGCGAGTTCGGCGTGGCGCCTGGCGTCCTGGCGCCAGGCCCGCTGAACGCCATCACGGACGTCTCCGGGGTGCAGGTCGGCCACGTGACGCTGTGGCGGGACGAGGGTGTTCGGACGGGCGTGACCGTCGTCATGCCCCACCTGGGCGATCCGTTCGACGAGCGCGTGCCGGCCGGACTCTTCGTCGCGAACGGCTACGGCAAGCTGATGGGCTCGACGCAGGTGTGTGAACTCGGCGAACTCGAGACGCCGGTGGTGTTGACCAACACCCTCAGCGTTCCGGAGGCCGCCGCCGGGCTGATCGACTGGGTGCTCACGCGACCGGGCCACGGTGACGTGCGCTCTGTGAACCCGTTCGTTGGAGAGACCAACGACGGCGTGTTGAACGACATCCGCGCCCGTGTCGTGCGCCCGGAACACGTTGCCGAGGCGATCGAAGCCGCGGCCGACGGACCGGTCGCGGAGGGGTGCGTCGGCGCCGGGACGGGCACCGTGGCGTTCGGCTGGAAGGCGGGCATCGGCACGAGTTCACGCGTGCTGCCGCGCGCGCTGGGTGGAGCGACCGTGGGCGTGCTCGTGCAAGCCAACCACGGTGGCGTGCTCGGCGTCGATGGCGTCCGTGTCGGCGAGCGTTTGGGTCGCCACTACCTGCACCGCGAGCTCGAGGGTGGCGACGCGGATGGCTCGGTGATGGTGGTGGTCGCCACCGACGCGCCGTTGTCGGATCGCAACCTGCGCCGCCTGGCCGTACGAGCGGCCGCGGGTCTGGCGCGCAACGGCGCGTCGTTCACGCACGGCTCGGGAGACTACGCCGTGGCGTTCTCCACCGCCGCCGAGGTCCGTCGGCACGACCGCGGTCGCGCACCGGAGGCGGGCGCGCCGTGGTCGAACGAGCGCATGTCGCCACTCTCCCAGGCCGTGCTCGAGGCGACCGAAGAGGCCGTGCTCAACGCGCTCGCCCGTGCCGTTTCCGTGCGTGGCTGGCGGGGCCGCCTGGCGGAGGCGCTGCCGCTCGACGCGTTGCGGGCACTGCTCGCGGGGCGGCAGGCGTCGACCGAGACGCCTTGACGTGTACGCCGAAGCGAGCACAGGCGACGTAGGGCGCCTCCTCGGCGCGCTTGAATGCCCTCATGGCACCTGCAACAGACGTCTCGCCGCTCACCGCCTTCCTCGCCGCGCGCTTTCGAGACCACGAGGCCTGTACGCGCTGCCCACCCACTCGCGTGGTGGCCGCGTGGTTCGACGAGCTGCTCGGGCTCGTCGTGCCGGAGCGGGCCGAGCGCCGCTACGGCGACGAGGGGGAGCTCGCAGCGCACTTCGCCGACCTCCGCGTGCGCCTGGCGAAGCTCATCAGCGTCGCCGCGCCACACGAGGGAATCGACGCCGCGGGCTGCGCCGAGCGCTTCATGGCCGGCGTACCGGAGCTGCACGCGCACATCGACGAGGACGTCCGAGCCATCGAGGCCGGCGACCCAGCGGCGGTGTCGCGCAGCGAGGTCGCGCGCACCTACCCCGGCGTCTTCGCCATCGCGGCGTACCGCGTCGCACACGCGCTGCACGTGCTCGACGTTCCGCTCGTGCCGCGTATCCTCAGCACCTACGCGCACGGCGCGACCGGGATCGACATCCACCCGGCAGCCCGCATCGGGCGCAGCTTCTGCATCGATCACGGCACCGGTGTCGTGATCGGTGCGACCAGCGTGATCGGCGACCGCGTCAAGCTCTACCAGGGTGTGACGCTCGGCGGTCTGTCGGTTCGCAAGCAAGACGCCGCCGTCAAGCGCCACCCGACCATCGAGGACGACGTCGTCGTCTATGCGGGCGCCACCATCCTCGGCGGTGACACCGTCATCGGCCGCGGCAGCGTCGTCGGCGGCAACGTCTGGCTCACCCGCAGCGTGCCGCCCGGGACGCGCGTGACCTATCGCGTCGCGGTCGACAGCGAGGGCGTCGGTACCGAGGTGATCAGCGTGTCGGGCGGCGCTTGATGCGGTTGGTCGACCTGATCGGCAACACGCCGCTGGTGCGGCTCACACGGTTGGGTGCGCCGCCGGGTGTGGAGCTGTTGGGGAAGCTCGAGGGCCAGAACCCCGGCGGGAGCGTGAAGGACCGTGCGGCGTACGGGATGATCCACGCCGCCCTCGAGCGCGGCCGCATCTCGCCCGGCGACCTGTTGATCGAGGCGACGAGCGGGAACACCGGCATCGCCCTGGCCATGGTGGCCGCCTCGCTAGGCATCCGCTTGCGCCTCCTCATGCCCGACGATGCTACGGCCGAGCGTGTCAAGACCATGCGCGCGTTCGGGGCCGACGTGGTGCTGACGCCCGCGGAGCGCACGATCGAGCACTCGCGTGAGCTGGCCGAGGCCATGGTCGCAGCGGGGGAGGGCGTCATGCTCGATCAGTTCGCGAACCCGGACAACCCTGCCGCCCACGAGCGCACCACTGGTCCGGAGATCTGGCGCGACACCGGCGGTCGCGTGACGCACTTCGTCTCGTCCATGGGCACCACGGGCACCATCATGGGTGTCTCGCGGGCGCTCAAGGCACGCGATCCCGCCATCACGATCGTGGGCGTGCAGCCCACCGAGGGCTCGAGCATCCCGGGCATCCGGCGCTGGTCGCCGGCGTTCACGCCCCGCATCTTCGAGCCCGCGCGGGTCGATCGCATCGAAGACGTGAGCGCTGCCGAGGCCGTGGCGATGACACGTCGCTTGGCGCGTGACGAGGGTGTGTTCGGCGGCATGAGCAGCGGCGGCGCCCTCACGGCCGCGTTGCGCGTGGCAGGCGAACTCGACGAGGGTGTCGTCGTCGTGATCGTCTGTGACCGCGGCGACCGCTACCTGAGCTCGAACCTGTTCGACGAGGCGGCCGCCGCGCCCTGAGCGCGGAGGCCGCCGCCTGGGTGAGGAGGGCCATTGACGCCTCTCGGACGGCGACGTCGACCGCGCCGCGCATCACGAGCTCGCGTAGACGTCGGGCCTGAGGTGGAGCAGCGTGGGGATCTGGCGGCGCACCTTGTGGACGCGCGCCACGTCGATTCGAGCGTACGTGACGCCGATCTCGTCGGGCGCGCAGGCGATCACGGTGCCCCACGGATCGACGACCAGTGAGCGGCCGAAGGCCTTGAAGCCGCCCTCGCCGTCGCCGTTGCCGATCGTCGCCGCCGCGATCACGTACTGACCGTTCTCGATCGCCCGCGCCCGGAGCAGCACCTCCCAGTGGTCGCGGCCTGTCGGCGTGGTGAAGTTCGACGGCACCATGGTTGCGACGGCGCCGCGCCGCGCCAGGGCGCGGAACAGTTCGGGGAAGCGCAGGTCGTAACAGATCGTCAGACCGACCGTCCCCAGCGGCGTGTCGACCGACACGATCCGGTCGCCCGGCAGGTTGCGAGTCGACTCCATCGCCTTGACCTGGCCGTCGACGACGACGTCGAACAGGTGGATCTTGCGGTAGGCGGCCGCTCGCCGGCCCTCGGGATCGAACACCAGTCCGGTGTTCCAGGTCTTGTTCGGGTCGTTGCTGCGCTCGTTGAAGCTGCCGGCGAAGAGCCACACGCCGTGCGTGCGCGCCGCCGTGGCGAGCGCCTCGGTCAGGGGTCCCGGGATAGGCTCGGCCTGCGCCAGCTTGAGGGCGTTCGGGCCGCGCAGGTGGAACGTCTCGGGGAGCGCGATCCAACCGGCGCCGGCGCGCGCCGCCTCGTCGATCAGCGTGAAGGTGCGCTCGAGGTTGGCGGCCTGGTCGGTACCGGGATCGGTCTGCAGGAGCGCGACGACGGCGGTCTCGGACATACCGGACGGTACAGCATGCCCGCTGGTGGCTCCTTCACACCCCGCAGCATGGTCGCGCGATACGTTGTCCACCACGCCACACGCCCGCCGCCCGCGGCGACCAGGGCCCACCCCGGCGTCCATGAGGAGGTCTCGCATGCCCAGCCGCACCAGCGCCACCAGTCCGCTCGCCCTCGCCCTCGCGTTCGTCGTCGTCCTCGGGCTCGCCACGGCGGGGGCCGTGGGCGAGGCCATGGCGACCTATCAGAACGACGCCGTCGGCTTCCGGGTCGACCATCCGGCTTCGTGGCAGACGCTCGATGGGGGCTTGGAGAGGACCAGCGTGGACCTGTTCGACGAATCGGGATTGGGCTTCGCGACCGTTGCCGTGTACCCGACGAGCGACCTCCCGTCGACCGACCCGGCCACGTTGCTCGAGCTGTTGTTCGACGGTCACGTGATGTTCGTCGAGGTCCTCGAGACGCGTGACGGCGACGCGATCGACCTCGGTGGCGTCGCCGGCGTCGTGCGTCACTTCGACGGCGTGAGCACACAGGGCGCCGGAGCGCCGCAGACCGGCAGCGTCTACGTCGCGAGCACCGACGAGCTCCTCATCGTGATCAGCGTGCAGGCGAACGCGGACCACATCCAGGCGTACCGACCCGCGTTCGACGCCATCGTCGCGAGCTTCGCCCTCGCTCCCTGACGGCCTGGCGTCGGGGCCGTGGCGTGTGCGGGGTAGCATGCCGGCATGAGGCGCGCACGCAAGCACAATCATGCGTCTAGGACGGTGTCGTGACGAGGCGGGCCACACGGCGCGCGAAGCCGTCGTCGCCTGCGTATCACGTGCCCACGGTCACCATCGAGCGCCAGCTCGAGCAACCACCGGTGACGGTGCGCTCGGAGCTCGAGCCGCTCGGTGACGGCCGCGTGCGAATCGTTCGCTACCTGCGGAGGCGCCGGCATGCGGCACGCTTCGAGCGCGTGCGGGCCATGGAGGGCCGGGTGGTGTCCTTCGAGCAGCTCCACGTGGGCCGCTCGTACGGTGAGGTGTTCCCCCAGGCCGGGTTGTTCGACGGCGCCGACGAGGCCAGCTGAGACTGGCCGGCGCGCCAGGCCGCCTCGGGCCACGCGGGAGCGCTCCGTCGCCGTCACACGGGCGCGAGCGTGCCGGCGAAGATGATCCAACACAGCACGGACTTGGCCGCCAGGCTCAGGATGATGTAGGCGCGTTCACCGTACACGTAGTCGCGCCACGGCCCGACCTTCTTGTACTGCAGGACCATGTTGACGGCGAAGATGTTGAAGAACACGAAGAGCGTGGGGACGATCGCGTACACGAAGGCCGGGGGTCCGGCCTCGCCGCCCGACGAGACCGCGCCGACGAACGAGATCATGATCACGATCCAGGGGACGATGCCGGCAACGCTGCCGTAGATGAACGCCGACCAATCGACCCGTTCCGTGTAGCGGTTGTGGTACTCCATCATGATCCCGAACAGGTTCATGGTCGCGTTCACCGTGAAGATGAGAATGACCGCGCCGAGGTCCCACACGCCGGTGAGCAGTCCGATCAAGACGATCATCACGGACGAGCTGAGCGCATATTCGTAGAAGCGCACGGGGTTCATGCCGCGTCTCAAGTCGCGCGCGTAGCGCGAGAAACCGATCGTGGCGAGGTACCCGTGGGCGACGGCTGAGATCAGCAGGAACGACGCGACGGCGGGGCCGAAGCGCAGCTCGAACAACAGCTGTGGGTCGGGGGAGAGCGAGAACGTCTCGGGGTCGAAGCCGAGGAAGTTGGTGAAGATCGGATAGGTCGTGTCGTTGCTCACGAGGATCATGAACACGCCCTGGACGAGGTGCACCAGCCCCATGATCGCGTTGAAGCGCCTCAGGCGCTGCATGCGTTCGTCGCTGACGTGCACGCTGCGGGTCGTCGTGGTGGCCATGGAGCTCCGTTCATCGGTGCCGGCGCAGGTTGGTGCCCGCTTCGGAGACAGCTTACCGCTCCGTGAGAGGAGTGAACCGTGGGCGCCGGAGCAGCAGCACGGGGTCACGTATTATCAAATACATTGCATGCCCCGTGGCTTCCGTGCACCGTCGATCCCTGTCGCCCCTCGTGCCGGGAAAGGCATGTCCGATAATGCTGTGGCGCGCTGGACGCGACGGTCGGCTCTGTGAGCCGAGAAGATCTGCTGTACACGCCGGTTCTGCCACGTCGATCGCGATCGGTCAGGGCGCTGGTCTCACCTCGCGCGGCGATGGCGGATCGTGCGTGCCGGTCGCGTGCATTCGTCGTGGTGTAGGGGGTGTCGTGGATACGTAGTCCTATGCAAAGTGTGATAAGTTGTCTTATCAAACGCGACCGAAAGCACACCGACGAGCCGCACGACGCCGTCCTCAGGGGGGTGTCGCAGACCTCGACGTCCGTTCCGTTACCCGATCGCGCGAGTTCACTCGCGAGGTGGCCCGCCGCTGAGGGCGCGTTGGTACGGCTGCAACCGCGGGTCGAGCGAGAAGCGCTCGCGACGCACGATCTCGACGCGCGCCATCTCGGCGTGCTGCGGGTTGAGGATGAGGTTGTGATCGAAGGGCACGATCACGCTCGGGACGCGCAGCACGAGCGTGCGGGCAGAGCGCAGCCAGTCGCTCCCGAACGCCCGCGAACGCGCCTCGGGATCCTCACCGTTCGCCACGGCCTGGTGCTGCAACTGCCAGGCACGCTCGACCGACACCTCCTCGACGCTGGCGTCGTCGGGCAGCGCGAGTTCGAGCAGGGTCTGGTCGTCGACATCGGCGAGCCCGGTGTGCACCGCACGCTCGAGCAGCGCGAGGCTGGCGTTGCTGCTGGTGTACACGACGGGGGTGCCGAGGTCGTTCCAGCGACCGGCGGCGTGGAGGCCGCCGGCTCCGTCGATGGGGTCGAATCCGGGTGTGCGCGCGTAGGGTGCCGCGTGGTCGAACAGGCGCCAGGCGCGCACTAGTACAGCCCGTGCTCGATCTTCGCCAGGGTGCGCTTGACGCGTTCGTACCCCTGGACGTCGCGCAGGTGCGCGAGCGGCGGAAGGCGATCGAGGCTGACGATGGGCCGGTACAGCCAGCGGATGGCCTTGGCCTCGTCGCGGAACACCCGCGACGCTTCTCGAAGCGTCTCGCCCAGCATGTCGAGCCGGATGCTCTCGTGCTCCGTGAGGCTGCCCTCGCTGAGGCGCCGCGCGTAGGTGCGCTCGCTGACGCCGAGGAACGCCGCCATGGCGCCGGTCTCCAGTCCCAAGAGCCGGCGCAGGCGCTCGGCCTCCTGCGAGGAGCGTTGCGCTCGCACGCCCTCGAACCACGCGGCGTCGAACGGCGGACGGCCAGCGTTCCCGCTGGCCGGCGTCGCCCAGCGATCACCCGTCGTCGAGGTCTTGTCCTTGACCGGCATAGGCCCCTCCTGGCAGACAGTATGGCACGATTCCCACGCCAACATGGCATGGTACGGCACCTGCCCGCCGGAGGGGCGCTCGTTCAGCCGTCGTCCGTGATGTCTTGGATCCAGGTCAGCGCACGCATCGTCACCGGGAAGCCCGCCGTGGTGGCAGCCAGGAGAGCGACGTGTTCCAGATCGTCCTTGCCGAGACCGGCCGCGAGGCCCTGGCGCACGTGGCTGTGCGTGGCGCCCTCGGAGTTCGTGGCGATCGCGATGGCGAGCTTGACCAGGCGCCGCTCGCGGTCGCTGAGGGGACCGGCCTCGTGGGCGATCGAGGCGAAGCGCTCGTACGCCTCGATCAGTTCTGGGCGCTCTTCGGTGATGCGCAGGTACGGTGCGGGCTTGGACATGGAAACCTCCGGATGGCAGCGTCACCCACCATCATATGTGGGCGTACCCGGGCAGCACGAGCGTCGCTCAGGTCCCGGCGGCAGAGCGAACCCGGCCCGGCCGGGTGTAGAGCTGGTACGTGAGGTCGCGCAGCAGCGACAGGATCACCGCAGAACGCCGCCGGTCCATGTCAGGCAGCGCGAGATCGGCCTCGTCCGCAGGCAGGAGCGAGCGTCGCGCGGCGTCCCCGACGCTCTCCTCCACACCGCTCAGGGCCAGCATCTCCCCCACTTGGGCCTCGATGCGCGAACGACCGTCGTCGCCGAGGTCGCGCACGATGGCCTGCACCACACGGCGCGCCATGGCCCCGAAGCCGTGATGGGCGCCGACCGACAGGCACGCGAGCGCCTCTTCGATCTCGCGCTTCACCTCGTCGGGCACGTGTTCGACGTCGAAGGCCTCGCGCACCGGCAGCGCGATGCGCGCCTTGTCGACCCGGGTCGGGTCCCAGTCGGTCACCTCGAAGGCGACGGGGATGGGCATCAGACAGGCATCGCAGTGGTAGGTGACCATGATCTGGCGCAGCTTCGCCGCCTTGGCGACGTTCTCGATCAGGTCCTGCATGCGCGTGAAGCTGGCGCGCTGCCCACAGTGCGGACAGGTACCGCCGCAGCGCAGGCCGTTGAGCGGCGCGGGAGGCTGCGTGCCGTAGAACTGGAGCATGCTCGACGATACCCGCTGAGCGCCGCCATGCGCGTCTGCGGCGCCGTCAGTCGCTCGGCAGGAACACCCACGCCTCGGGGCGCCCGACGTTGCAATGCACCGCCCGCCCCAGCAGGCCGCAGCCAGCGACGGAGAGGTAGAGCGCCACCCGCGCCGCATGCCACGCGGCGAGCACGGAAGGGCCCGGGTCGCGCCGGCCGGCGACGGCCGCCAGGCGGTGGCGCGCCGCCGGAACCGGGTGGAAGATCGTCTCGACACCGCGCGAACGCTCGAGCTCGTCGTCCTGGTCCGCCTCGAGCCGCTCGAGCGAGGCGCGCAGCGCGTCTCGCTCGAAGCCGGCCTCGAGCGCGGCCGCGTCGGCGCGGTAGACCGCCCATCGCGACGGCGTCGGGAGGACGAGCACGCCGACGAACGACCACAGCGTGCCCCACAGCGCCACGCGCACGACGTCGGCGAGGCCCACGATCGGCCCGACGGCGACGAGGTGCGCAACCAGCGGGACCGACGTCCACGCGAGCGCCAGCAGCACGCCCCGGTCTCGCGCCCCAGTGCTCGTGAGCCACGCGCGCCGGACGAGCTGCAGCGCGAGACCGACCCGCTCGCCGTCGCGCAGCCAGTGTGCGGGCACCACCCATGCGGTGCGGCCAGGCAGCCCGTAGGCACCGCCCGTCACGTGCGGCGCGTCGGTCATGAGGACGCGCGTGCGCCCGCCGAGGTCGTTGGCAAGCGAGGCGCCCCGAGGCACCACGATCCGTCCGGCACCGACGAGCTCGGCGACACGCGGCTTGGCGTACAGGAGCAGCGCTGCGATCGCGACGAACACGACCACGCTGCCCCCGGCGCCGAAGGTACGCGACGCGAGCATCAGGGCGAAGCCGCTCAGGGCCAGCATGCTGGCGTACACGCTCGCACCGCGCAGCCAACGCCTGGCGAAGCGCCCGAGCGATTCCCGGGACCGCCCGTACTCGCGTGGTAGCAAGAAGCCTCCGAACAGGTCGAACGGCGCCATGAGGGCAGCGTGCGCGGCGACGAGCAGAGCGAGCCAGGCCAGTTCCGTGCCGGCCCCGAGCGCCGTGCTCGGGACTGCGCTCGGAAGGTCGAACGCCACGCCGAGGGCGGCGAGCACGCTGAGCGTACCGACGGCGCTGGCGCCGAGGTACAGCCGAGACCGGGCGTAGGTCATCGCGGGCATGGGCGAGTCGGGATGCGCTGCCATCGGCCCATGCTAGGCGTCGACCCGCTCGGCGGTCTGCGCTCGGGACCCCAGTAGCGCGGCGCCGTGCGACATCCGTCGCGCCGCGCGTCCGGGGCAGCGCGTAGCATCGGACATGCGCACGCCCTGGATCGTGCTCGGGTACGTCGTCGTGTCGGCGCTGTGGATCGGCGTGAGCGACGCTGCGGTCGCCAGCATGTTCGGCGACCTCTCACAGGTGCAATGGGCGCAGACGCTGAAGGGCTTGGCGTTCGTCGCGGCGAGCGGCGGCCTGATGGCGGTCCTCCTGATTCCCTTCGAGCGTCGCCAGATGCGCACGACGCGCACGCTCAAGCTCGCCCTGCGCCTGAGCGACGTGGTGAACAGCGCGCCCGACCTCGAGACGGCGCTGCGCCACGGTCTCCGCATGGTGATCGCCAGCACGCGCTGGACCGTCGCAGAGGCGTGGCTCGTCGACCACGAGCGCCAGGTGCTGCGCTGCGTGGCGCGGGGGCACGATGGTGGCGACGCACTGCAGTCCTTCACGGACGCCGCGCTCGGGCTGGCCTTGGCGCCTGGCGAGGGGTTGCCCGGGCGCGCTTGGGCGCTGGCGGCCCCGGTGTGGTCGCCCGACGTCGGTGTCGACGAGCGCTTCGCACGCCGCGCCGAGGCGCGCGACGCAGGCGTGATCACGGGCATGGCGTACCCCCTGCGCTTCGACGACGAGCTCGTCGCAGTGATCACGCTGTTCTGTACGGAGCGCATCCCAGAGCGTGAAGCGCACACCGGGATCAACCTCGTGATGGCCAACGACGTCGCCGCGAGCATCGCCGCCAAGCGGGCGTCGGACGACCTGCGTACACTCAACGCGCAGCTCGAACGACGCGTCCTCGAGCGCACCCGCGACCTCGACTCCTTCGCCCGGACGGCGTCGCACGACCTCAAGGCGCCCGTGCGTGCCATCCAGGGCTTCGCGCGTGCGATCCAAGCGGACGCGGGCGACACGCTGCCCAGCGACGTGCGCGGCTACGTCGCAGCGATCGAGACGGCGACCGAAGAGATGACGACGCTCGTGGACGGGATCTTGACGTACAGCCGGGCGTCGCGCGACGCCATCGCGCTGGAGGCCGTGGCGCTCGACACGGTGTTCGACGCCGTCGTCGACGACCTCGCACGGCAACGTCCCGAGCTCGCAGCGTGCGTTCGCGTGGAGCGGCCGCTGCCGGGCGTCCGTGGCAGCATCACGGCGCTGCGTCTGGTCTTCGGCAACCTCGTCGAGAACGCGCTGCGCTATGTCGCCCCAGGCGTGACGCCCGACGTTCGCGTATCGGCAGCCGTGGTCGGCACGGGCGTCCAGGTCGACGTCATCGACAACGGGATCGGTGTTCCCGAGGACGCCCGCGAGCGCATCTTCGAACCGTTCGAGCGACTGCACGCCAGCGAGACGTATCCCGGCACCGGTGTCGGGCTGGCGACCGCCCGCCGCGCCGTCGAGCGCCTTGGCGGCGCCATCGCGGTGTCGACCAGCCTCGGCGGCGGTTCGGTCTTCAGCGTGTGGCTCCCCGAGCGGGACCTGCCGGACACGGAGCCTCGAGGCGACGTCCGCGCCGTGACGGCATGACATCGCGCGATGGCGGTGGCATGGGATGATGCGAGACGACGCATGCGCTGCCTGATCGTCGACGACAACCCTGCCGATCGCGCCCTCTTGGCTCGCGAGCTTCGCGCCGCGTTCGCAGGCATCGTCCTCGTGGAGGCCGGGACACCAGACACGTTCGAGGCCGCCATGACCGGTCCGCCGCTCGACGCCGCCGTGACCGACTATCACCTGCGCTGGGCGACGGGGCTCGACATCTTGCGTCGGATCCGTACGCGGGGCGACGTCCCCGTCGTCATGTTCACGGGAACCGGGAACGAAACCGTCGCCACGCAGGCCTTCGGCGAGGGCATGGACGACTACGTCATCAAGGACAGCGCCAGCTACGCGCGCGTGGCCCGGTCGCTGACGCGAGCGCTCGAACGCCGCCGCGCAGATGCACGGACGCAGCAACTCGTGCAGGTGATCGAGCAGAGCCCCAACATGGTGGTGTTGACCGACGCACAGGGCATCGTCCAGTACGTGAACCAACGCCATATGGACATGACGGGCCGCCAAGGCGATGCGGTCATCGGTCGGCCTTTCGGCGACGGCAACGACAAGGCGACACCCATCGTACGGGCCGTGAGACGGTCGCTCGAGAGCGGTACGCCTTGGAGCGGTGAGTACGTCGCGGAGAGCACGGACGGGCGCCGTTACGAGGAACGGGCCACGGTCTCACCGTTGCGCGACGAGCGCGGCACGGTCACGGGCTGCGTCGTCGTGGCGATCGACGTGAGCGACGAGCATGCGCTCACGCGGCGCGTCGAGTACCTGGGCCTGCACGACGCCCTTACCGGCCTGCCGAACCGGCGGTTGCTGCTGGAGCGCTGCCAGCACGCCCTCTCGGAGTCGGGTGCTCGCGGCAACGGTGCGGCCCTCGCGTGCATCGACCTCGACGCCTTCAAGATGGTCAACGACAGCTTGGGGCACGGGATCGGCGATCTGGTGCTACGGGAGGTCGCGAACAGGTTGCAAGCAGCGGTCCGCGGCGGCGACACCCTCGCGCGCGTCGGAAGCGACGAGTTCGCGGTCTTGCTCGACGACGCCCACTCGGATGCGAGCATCGCCGACAGAGTGCACCGCTTGGAGCAAGCACTCGTGCAGCCCGTTCGAGCGCATGAACGCGACATGCCGGTCAGCGCCTGCATCGGGATCGCGCTGGCGCCACACGACGCGGCCGATGCCGACGCCCTGCTGACACGCGCACAAACGGCGCTCCACCACGCCAAGACGGCGGGGCGGGGCACGACACGGTTCTTCACGAGTTCCCTGTCCGAGGTGGTGAGCGAGCGCCTCGCTCTCGAGATGGAGCTGCGCGAGGCGTTGCGTGCGAACCAGCTCGTGCTCGCGTACCAGCCACGGGTTCGGCTTGCCGACGACACGGTCACCAGCCTCGAGGCGCTGGTTCGTTGGCAACACCCGACGCGGGGCATGGTCCCCCCGAACCAGTTCATCCCCGTCGCCGAGGAGACCGGACTGATCCACGGAGTAGGGACGTGCGTGTTGACCATGGCGACCGGACAACTCGCCGCCTGGCGCGACGCGGGCATCGATCCGCTGCCGATCGCGGTGAACCTGTCGGCGATGGAGTTGTCTCGCGTGGGGGTCGTCGACGACGTCCGCAATGCGCTGAGCCGCCACGGGCTGCCGGGGGCACTGCTGGAGGTCGAGGTCACGGAGACGGCGTTGATGGCGTCGTCGTTCGACGTTGCCGAGACGCTCGAGGCGATCCGCGCGCTCGGCGTGCGGATCTCGGTCGACGACTTCGGTACCGCGTACTCGTCGCTCAGCCGCCTCGGAGCACTGCCGGTCGATCACGTGAAGATCGACCAGTCGTTCGTCCGCGCGCTCGACTCAGGGGGTACCGACGTGATCGACGAGCGCGCCGCCGCACTGGTTCGGGCGGTGCTCGGAATCGCCGACAGCCTCGGTCTCGGCACCATAGCGGAGGGGATCGAGACCCCTGGCGAACTGGCCTTCCTACGCGCACAGGGCTGTGGGTACGGTCAGGGCTATCACCTGATGCGACCGGCCGACGCGAGCGCGGTCAGCGAGGTGGTCCGGACGCGGCGGCTCCCGTCCTGAGCGCGCCTCAGGCGGCGGGACGCTGCTTGATCCAGCGCAGCAGCCGACCATCTTCGTCCTCGCGCTCGTCGAGCGGCTCGAACCCGGTCTTCTCCAGCACGCGCACCGAGGGGGCGTTGTTGACGTGGCACTCGGCGATGACGGCCGTCACGCCTGGGCGGGCGAGGAGCCAGTCGACGAACGCACCACCGGCCTCGGTGGCGAAGCCCCGATCGCGCCGATCGCGGAGGGTGGCGTAGCGCACCTCGACTCGCCCATCGTGGTCGGGGAGCGCGGTGCAACCGATCTGCCCGACCGCCTCCAGACTGACGCGGTCGATCACCATGGCGTTCCACGGCTCGCTGTGATCCGACGCGCGCAGCGCGAGCAGATCCGGGAGCCCGTCGAGATCGTCCCCCGGCCATCCGGCCGGGACCCGCACCGGGACCGGGGCACCTCCGACGTCCAAGTCGATCTCGAACTCCTCCATCGCGGCGCGACGCTCGAGCGCGACGCTCGGGGTCGGAATCATGAGCGTGCGGTCGGTCTCGATGATGAATGCAGGCGGCGTGCTCACCGTCGCCTCCTCTCGGACGTGACCGAGTCGACGTCCCTGCCTAGCCTACGCGACGCGCGCCGCTGCGTGGGTCGGACTCTTCGACGTCACGGCGTGACGCGGGCGCCACGTACCGCGTCAGGCCCCGAGCAAGCGAGGATAGACGAGCCTGAACCGAATGGTGACAACGGGCAGCCTCGGATCGACCGCGCCGGCCCGGCGCGCCTGGCGTTCGAAGGCTGCGTGATGCGTCTCTCGCCACTGCCGCAACGACAAGTCTCCCTCACCGCAATCGGCGGCGAAGAGCTCGTCGACGAGGTCGAACGGAACCACGCGTTGCTCGATCACCTCGACGACGGCGCGCGGTCGATCATGACCGTCTCCCACCACGAGCAAGTCGCCTTCCGCGGGCACGTCGTTCCCGTCTGCCCGCAGGACGGCCAGGGGGAGGGCGCTGGCACGCTGATCGCCGGCGAGGATGCGTCCGAGGCGCGACGTCGCGTGTGCGGGCGCGTCGCCCTCGTCCCATGTGTGCAGCGTCCTGCCGGCCACGTCGATCGGCGTGTCGGCGAGCGCCGCTGCGACGAACCGTTCGATGAGGGGTCGCGCATCCACGAAAGCGAGCCTCCTGGCCGAGGCACGGCACCCGAACCTGGGTACCGCAGTCTCGTTGCCACGATGCTAGCTCCCTTGGTCAGACCCGCCTTACACAACCGTCACATTGGGCCGGTACGTGGACGACCCTTCACGTGCTCGACGAGATCGCATCGACCAGGGCGAGCAACGCTGGCTCGAGCGTCGTGCGTTCGGCGTGCCCCGTGACGATGTGGTCGGCCGCGCCGCGCAGCGCCAACACCAGCCCGCTGAGCTGCAGCGCGCTGTCGCCATCGGGCAGCAGCGCTGCGACGAGGCGCATCTCGACGTCAGCCAGGCGTGCTCGCGCACGATCTCGGGCCCCTTGGTCGCCTGCCACGGCGCGGACGACGACCCGGTAGCCCTCGGGCATCGCGTCGATGGCGTCGAGGAAGGCCGTGACGACGGCGCGTCGATGGGCCACCACGTCGATGTCGGCGACGGTCTCGACCGCCTCGAGCAACCTCGCCGCCCGATCGTCG
>REEJ01000333.1 GCA_007695125.1 Trueperaceae bacterium
CAGCACGTCGGCGTCGAGCAGCACCAGCGCCAACAGGCTCGCCATCGCCTGCGTGCCGTTCACGAGCGCGAGCCCCTCCTTGGCCTCGAGCTCGAGCGGCGCGAGGCCGAGGTCGGCGAGTGCGTCGGCCGCGGGCCGGACCTCGCCGCGGTACGCCACCTCGCCCTCGCCGATCACCGGCAGCGACATGTGCGCCAGCGGCGCCAGGTCGCCCGACGCCCCGACCGAGCCCTGCGACGGCACCACCGGGTGGACGCCTTCGTTCAGGAACGCGAGCAGCCGCTCCACGAGCGCCGCGCGCACGCCGGAGGCGCCGACGGCGAGCGACTGGGCGCGCAGCAACAGCATGCCGCGCACGACCTCCACCGGGAACGGCTCGCCCACGCCGATGGCGTGCGAGACGAGCAGGTTGCGCTGCAGCGGCCGCAGCTCGGAGGGCGAGATGCGCACCGCCTGGAACTTGCCGAAGCCGGTGTTCACGCCGTAGACGGGCTCGCCCGCCTCGACCATGCGCTGCACCAGCGCACGCGAGCGCGCCATGCGCTCGCGTGCGGCGTCGGCCAGCGTCACGCGCGCCCCGCCGCGCACGACGGCCGCGAAGGTCGCCAGGTCGACGGCCCCGTCGAGCACCACGTCGCCCGGCGGCACGCCGCCGGGCGCGGCGCCGACCGGCGTCACGCCGCGCCCCCGTTCACCGAGTCCCCGTTCACCGAGTCCCCGGCGACATGTCCATCGCGTGCGATGACAGCGCCGCGATCGACGCGACGGCCCGCAGCCCAGGTCTCGATCGGACCGGGGCCGCCGAGGCCGTGCAGGAGCGAGCGCCAGTCGCGCTCGGCGCACACGACGAAATCGGCCCGGGCGCCGACGCCGAGCCAGCCGGCGTCGGCGCGCCCCAACGCAGCGGCGGCGTTCACCGTGCCCGCGACCAGCGCCTCGGCTGGCCGCAACCCGTTGAGCCGCAGGCTGAGCGCCAGCGCCAACGACGTCGAGTGGAGCGGGCTGGAGCCGGGGTTGAGGTCGGTGGCGACGGCGACGGCCACGCCCGCGTCGACGAGCGCGCGACCCGGCGCGCCGCGCAGACCGAGCTCGAGCGACACGCCGGGGAGCAGGGTGGCGACCGTCGAACCGCCGGCGAGCACGGCGATCTGCTCCACGCCCGAGGCCTCGAGGTGGTCGACCGAGCGGGCACCCAGCCGCACCGCGAGCTCGACCCCGCCGATGGCATGGAACTGGTCGGCGTGCAGCGTGCGCTCCAGGCCGACGGCGCGTCCGGCTTCGAGCAGCCGCTCGGCCTCGTCGACGCTGAACGCCTCGCGCTCCACGAACACGTCGATGCGCTCGGCCAGGTGGCGGGCGGCCACCTCGGGGATCAGACGCTCGACCACGGCCCGCAGGTGCCCGGCACGGTCGTCGGCATCGGGGAGATGGATCAGCAGCGTCGGCACGACGCTCACCGGCGCCGCCGTGCGCAGCTCGGCGATCGCCTCGAGCGACGCCACCTCGGCCTCGACCGTACCGCCATAGCCCGACTTGACCTCGACGGTGGTCGCGCCCGAGGCGATCAGGTCGTCCAGGCGGGCGCGCGCCGCCGCGAGCAGCGCGCCGCGCCCCGCCGCGGCGGTCGCCCGCACGGTTGAGCGGATGCCGCCGCCGCGTGCCAGGATCCGTTCGTAGGGGACGCCGGAGAGGCGATCGTCGAGGTCCTGGTAGCGCTCGCCGGCCCACAGCAGGTGCGTGTGCGCGTCGACCAGGCCAGGCACGACCGCCCGGTCGCCGAGGTCGATCACGTCGTCCGCGACGCCGTCCCAGGCCGTGGCTGGACCGAGCCAGGTCACACGGCCGCCGCGCACGGCCATCAGCGCGTCGCGCAGCTCGAGCAGCTCACCCTGTTGCGCGCCGCGCTTGGCGCCGGGGCCGGCCGGCGTGACGAGCTGGCCGATGCCGGTGAAGACGCGCTCGGCGCGAGCGCGCGTGCCTCCGAGGCTGCTCGTGCCCGCGCCCTGACCACCGGGTGCGCCGCTCATCCGCGCACCGCCGCCAGCAGGTCGATCACGGCCCGCGCCGCCACGAGGGCGGACAGGCCGCTGGCGTCGAGGTGCGGTGCGAGCTCGACGACGTCGGCGCCCACCACGGTGTTGCGCCGGGCCACGGCACGGACCAACGCATCGGCGTGGCGGTAGGCGAGGCCGTCCACCTCGGGGCTGCCGGTACCAGGCACGAGCGCGGGGTCGAGCACGTCGACGTCGAACGACACGTACACGCTGCGGCCCTCCGGCAGCCGCGCGATCGCGGCCTCCAGGTCGGCCATCACCTCGTCCGCGCGCAGGAGCGTGTGGCCGCGAGCCAACGCCGCGGCATACGCCTCGGGGTCGGTGCGCATGCCGCGCAGCCCGATGACGGTGACGTGCGCGAGGTTCGGGAGCGCTTGGGCGGCGCGGCGGAAGGGGCTGCCGTTGCCGTAGCGGTCGTCGCCGCGCCGGTCGCTGTAGTCGAGATGGGCGTCGAGCTGCACCACGTGCAGGTCGGCGACGTCGTCGAACGCGCGCAGGAGCGGGAAGCTGATCGAGTGGTCGCCGCCGAGGAAGAGCGGCAGAGCGGTGCGCTCGCGCAGCGCGCGAGCGGCGGCGGTGATCCGGTCACGCTCGCCCTCTCGCTGCAGGCCGCCGAGGGCGACGTCGCCGGCGTCGACCAGCTCGAGCCCGGCGAGCACCGTCGCATTGCGCTGCACGTCGAAGAAGCCCTCTGGCGGCAGCGCGTAGCGCAGCGAGGCCTCGCGCAGCGCCCGCGGCGCCCAGCGCGCGCCGGGGCGGAACCCGACGGCGGCGTCGGTCGGCACCCCGAGCACGGCCGCCTCGGAGCGCCACGATCCCTCCAGATCGCGCTGGGGTGCGCGGGCGAAGGTGAGTGCGGGATGTCCGAGCGGAGCGCTCACGATGCACCTCGCGGGGGGTCGTGCGCACGGCCGTCGCCGTCGTGGCGTTCGTCGGGACTGCGATCGCTGATACCCAGGCTCGGCAGGTCGAGGCCGCGCTCGCGCGCGACGGTGAGGGCCGTCTCGTAGCCGGCGTCGGCGTGACGCACCACGCCGAGCGCCGGGTCGTTCGTGAGGCACAGGCGCAG
>REEJ01000117.1 GCA_007695125.1 Trueperaceae bacterium
AGAAGTCGATGATCGACACGCCGAGCCTGTCGCTGTGCGCGGCCGTCATCGCCGATCCCTGGGTGCGGCGCGCGTCTCCGGCGATGGCCTCGAAGCGCTCGAGGTAGTAGCCGAAGTTGGTCAAGATGACCTGCTTGTGGAACGCCTCCGGCTCCGTGCCGGTGTAGCGCGTCAGGAACTCGCGGCCGATGCGCCATTTCTCCGGGTTGGCGTAGATGTGGTCCGAGGCGGCGGGCACCGACTCGACGGGGTCTCGTGGCGCGCCACCGGACCCGTGGCCCGGATCCGGCACGATGGTGGGGGTGTCATCGCAAGACATGTCGGCATGCTAGCGCGTGGTGCCACGGCGAACGGGACGCCCGCCGTGGCCCCGTGGCGTCGTTCCGTGCGACGGTGCACGCTACCGGAGCGCCTCCCGCACGCCGGGAACGTGCTCGACACCCTCGAGCACCTCGATGCTCGAGCCCTCGAAATCGGCGCCGATCGGCTCCGAGCGGCCTCCGAGGACCTCCGCGAGGAAGGCTTCGGTCACCGCGTTGAAGGAGAGCCGGTTCGCCGATCGTGCGAAGCCGTGCCCCTCGTCGGGGTAGAGCACGTACGTGACGGGGACGTCGCGATCGCGCATCGCCTCCACCAGCTGGTCCGACTCCGCTTGCGGGACGCGCGGATCGTTCGCGCCCTGACCGACGAGCAGCGGCGCCTCGATCGACTCGACGTGGTTGAGCGGGGAGCGGGACTCGAGCAACTCGCGCCCCTCTTCGGTTCGGTGATCGCCGACGCGCCGCGCGAAGTTCTCGACCTCGGTCTCCCAGAAGGGCGGGATCGCTTCGAGCAGCGTCACGAGGTTCGACGGACCGACGATGCTGACGCCGGCCGCGTAGAGATCGCTGTCGAACGTCAAGCCTGCCAAGGCCGCGTAGCCTCCGTACGAGCCGCCCATGATCGCCACGCGCTCCGGATCCGCGATGCCCTTCTCGACGGCCCACGCGACCGCGTCGCGCAGGTCGTCCTGCATCGCCGCGCCCCATTCGAGGTTGCCGGCGTTCAGGAACGCCTTCCCGAAACCCGTCGAGCCGCGGAAGTTGACGGAGAGCACCGCGTAGCCTCGGTTCGCCAGCCACTGGTGCTGTGCGTTGAACCCCCACGCGTCGCGCGCCCACGGGCCACCGTGCACGTTCAGAACGAGCGGAAGGGGCTCGTGCGGCACGATCTGGTCCTCCGCGTGACTCCCGACCGGGAGCGACAGGTAGCTCACCATCTCCAGACCGTCGCGCGCCTCGATCACCACGGGATGCATGGGCGCCAGGGTCAGACCCTCGAGCGCCGAGCGGTTCGTGAAGAGGAAATCCGCCTCGCCCGCGTCGCGGTGGTACAGGTAGTAGCGCACGGGACCGACGTCGCGTGTGAAGGCGACCACCCAGGTCTCGTCGTCCAGGCTGCGGCTCACCACGTTGACGTCCGCGTCCTCGAGTTCGCGCAGGATCGCCAGGTCGCTCTCGATGCGATCGTCGAGGACGGTCCACTCCACGCGCTCGAACGTCGCTGCGGCCGCCTCGAGGGCCCGCGTGCGCGGGTGGATCATGACGTTCGACACGTCGGCGCGGGGGTGTTCGAACACGACCGTCTCATCACCGGTCTCGAGGTCGACCGTCACGAGCGCGGCCGTGTCGCGGCCGCGGCTGTCGAGCATGTAGAGCTGCGTTCCGGACGCGTCGAGGGCTGCCGGCCCCGTGCTCATGGCGTCTTCCATGCCGGCGACTACGTACGACTCCCACGTGTCGCCGACACGCGCGAGGATCTCCATGCCGCCCTCCTCCGTCGGTCGAGCCGCGAAGCGCAGCGTGAAGTCGTCGTCGGCGAGGTAGAGCGCGATGCCCTCGTCGTTCTGGTGCACCAGTTCCCGCTCTCCCGTCACCACGTCGACGCGGTAGAGGTCGTGGAACTGCGGCACGCGGTCGTTCAGGGCGATGAGCACCTCGCTGGGATGATCTGGGCTGCCTTGCACGAGCCGCGCCTGCACACCCTCGAGGGGCGTGAGGTCGATCACCTCACCGCTCTCCACGTGGAGGCTGTAGACGCGCCAGTTCTCGTCACCGGCCTCGTCTTGGACGTACACCAGGTGGTCGTTCGAGTAGGTCCAGGAGTACCCCTGGATCCCTCGACCCTCATCGTGCGTGACGCTGCGGGCCGCGTCGACGTCGTCGACCGGCGCCACCCATACGTTCATCACGCCGTCCGTGGGCGCGAGGAAGGCGAGGGAGCGGCCGTCGGGACTCAACGTCACCTGCGAACGATCCGCATCTCCGAAGAGCCTTTCGCGCTCGATGAGGGGGGCCTCGGTCGAGCGCTCCGCGCCGGCGATGCCGAGGGAGAGGAGAGCCACACTCCCTACGAGGATCGCGATCGATCGAAGGGTGTGCTGCATACCCATGATAGGTCCTTACTGGCACGCCTCCCGACTCGTCGAAGAGCGGGTGATCGCCGCTCGGGAGGCGTCCGGGTCGATCACCCGAGCGCACGGTGTCTCCACCGCAGCATGGATCCCGAGCTCGCGAAGTTTTCTCGACGACATGGGTTCGAGGCGTCGGCGCGAACCGGGCACGAGTGCACCGTAGCCGTCGTGGGTCCAGCGCCTACGGCGCGCACGTCCATCGGACTCGATGTGCATGTCCAGGCAGCCGTCGGGGCTGCGCTCGATTCGGAGACCGGCGAGCCCTTGACGCGCCGACTGCGTTTGCGCCACCGCCTCGGCACGCTGCTTGCTCGTGCGGCGTGGCGTCCGGCCGCTGCCACGGCGCAGCGACGTCAGGTCGTCAGTTCCGTCGTGATGGCCGTGCTGCCTTCGAGCTGTCGATGGACGGGGCAACGCTCGGCCACCTGCCGCAACCTCGCCACCTGGGCCTCGTCGAGCGGACCCGAGACCGTCACCGAGAGCAGGTAGTGGGGCGTCGAACGGCTGCCGGCGCCGGTCGCGCCCACGTCGATCTGCCGGTCGACGCGCGCCTCGACGGTCTCGAGCGGCCAGCCCTTGCGATCGGCGTACATGCGCAGGGTGATGGTGGTGCAGGCGGCGAGCGCGGCGGCCACCA
>REEJ01000235.1 GCA_007695125.1 Trueperaceae bacterium
TCTTCACCTCGAGCGTCTCGCGGTTGTAGCGCGCCCCCTTGCACACCTCGCAGGGAACGTAGATGTCGGGCAGGAAGTACATCTCGACCTTCACGGTGCCGTCGCCCTTGCAGGCTTCGCAACGGCCGCCCTTGACGTTGAACGAGAAGCGGCCCGGCTTGTAACCACGCTTGCGTGATTCGGGCGCCCGCGTGAACAGGTCGCGGATCTCGGTGAAGATCCCGGTGTAGGTCGCCGGGTTCGAGCGCGGGGTGCGGCCGATCGGCGACTGGTCGATCTCGATCACCTTGTCGATGTGCTCCGTGCCGGTGATGCGGGTGTGGGCGCCCGGGTTCTCCTTGGCGCGGTAGAGCGCCTTGGCGAGTGCCGCGTGGAGGATGCGGTGGACCAGCGTCGACTTGCCCGAGCCCGACGCTCCGGTCACGCACGTGAGCGTGCCGAGGGGGAAGCTGACGGTCAGGTCGCGCAAGTTGTGCTCGCGCGCGTTCACGACGGTGAGCGACTTCCCGTTGCCCCTGCGGCGCTCGGTCGGGATCTCGATGCGCTTGTCGCCGCGCAGGTACGCGGCCGTGAGCGAGGTGGGGTGCTTGAGCAGTCCCTCCGGCGTGTCGGCGGCGACGACCTCGCCCCCGTGGATACCGGCGCCCGGGCCGAGGTCGACGATGTAATCGGCGGAGCGCATCGTCTCTTCGTCGTGCTCGACCACGATCAGCGTGTTGCCGAGGTCGCGCAGCGACAGCAGCGTCTTCAGCAGGCGGGCGTTGTCGCGCGGGTGCAGGCCGATCGAGGGCTCGTCGAGCACGTAGAGCACACCCGTGAGACCCGAACCGACCTGCGTCGCCAGGCGGATGCGTTGCGCTTCGCCACCCGACAACGTGTTCGCCGATCGGTCGAGCGACAGGTAGTCGAGGCCGACGTCCTCGAGGAAACCGAGGCGCGCGTTGACCTCGCGCAAGATCGGTTTGGCGACCTCGCCGGCGGCGCCGGGCAAGGTCAGCGATCCGAAGAACGCCCGCGCGTCGACGACCGACAGGCCGGAGACGTCGGCGATGGTGCGATCACTGACCGTGACGGCCAGGACCTCGGGCTTGTAGCGCGTCCCGTGACACGACGGGCAGGGCACGAGCGACATGAAGGCCTCGAGCTTCTCGCGCGCGTACTCCGTCTGCGCCTCCTTGAGGCGTCGTTGCAGGTTCGCGATCACGCCCTCGAACTCGGCCTTGAAGCGCAGCGTCTCGCGGCCGCCACGGCTGTAGACCACGTCGATCGCCTCGTCGGTGCCGCGCAGGACCACGTGCCGGAAGCGCTCCGGGAGGCCCTTCCAGGGGCTCGCGAGGTCGACGTCGAAGTGCTCGGCGATGGCGCGCAGACGGTCCCAGTAGAAGACCTTGTGGCCATCGGCGCGACCCCCCGACCACGGGGCGATGGCGCCCTCGGCGATCGAGCGGCCCGGGTCGGGCACGATCAGCTCCGGGTCGAACTGCTGCAAGAACCCCAAGCCCGAGCAGGCCATGCAGGCCCCGTAGGGGCTGTTGAAGCTGAACACGCGTGGCTCGAGCTCCTCCAGGAACGTGCCGTGCTCGGGGCACGCGAACTTCTCGGAGTACAGCTCGTCGACGCCGTCGTCCGGGAGCCACACCCGCATGAGCCCGTCGCCCTTCGCGAGCGCCAGTTCCGCCGACTCGGCCAAGCGCGAGCGGTCCTCCTCGGCGATCTTCACGCGGTCGACGACGACCTCGATGTCGTGCCGTTCGTAGCGCTCGAGGTTCGCGGCCATCGCCTCGTCGAGCGTCTGCACCGTGCCGTCGACACGGACCCGCGCGTACCCCTCCTTCTTGAGCTCCTGGAAGAGCTTGCGGTACTCGCCCTTGCGGCCCCGGACCACGGGAGCCAACAGCATCGCTCGGGCACCCGGGAAGCGCTGGATCAGTTGACCCACGATCTCCGATGCGCTCTGGCGCTCGATGGTCCGGCCGCACTCGGGGCAGTGCGGCACGCCGGCGCGGGCGAACAACAGCCGCAAGTAGTCGTGGATCTCGGTGACGGTCCCGACGGTCGAGCGCGGGTTGTGGCTGGTCGTCTTCTGATCGATCGAGATCGCGGGGGAGAGCCCGTCGATCCCGTCGACGTCGGGCTTGTCCATGATGCCGAGGAACTGGCGCGCGTAGGCGGAGAGGCTCTCGACGTAGCGCCGTTGCCCCTCGGCGTAGATGGTGTCGAACGCCAGTGTCGACTTACCGGACCCAGAGACGCCCGTGAAGACCACGAAGGCGTTGCGTGGGAGCGTGAGGTCGACGTTCTTCAGGTTGTGCTCGCGCGCTCCGCGGATGACGAGGTCCTGCATGGCGCCTCCTGGTCCGGTGGTCGCCGACCCGCTGCATCGTCCAGGTGGGCGTTCGGTCGCGACCGGCCGCTGGCGATGCGGCCGCCGGAGGGCCGTCGCATCGTCTCAAGCACACGAGTGTACCAAGGGGTTGCCGCTGTGCTGGATGCGCGGACACGGTCGCGGCGGGCCGGGGCAACCCGGCCGGCCGCGCTGGCGTCCGCACGCACCTGTTCAGGCGGCGCCGTCTGACGTTCGAGGCCCCGCTTCCCCGGACGCCTGTGCGAGGCGTTCGACGCTGAGCTGCGCGCCGACCGCGAAGCCGACGGCGACCAGGACCAGCAACAGCGGCCAGGCAGGCGTGAGCAGCACGACGACGAGCAGCGTGAGCGTGAGCGGCATGCGAACCCAGACCTCGCCCTCGCGGCTGCGCAGCGTGACCCGCCGGCGGTTGCCCTGCCGGACCAGCCGGGCCGCAGCGATCCAGCCGGCGCGCAGGAGGCGCTGGAGGTCGTCGAGGAAGCGCTCGCCGCGGCGCTCGCGTCGCGTGGCCGCGCCGCCGTCGTGCGGGCCCGCCTGCGGGGCGGGGCGCGTCTCGATCCGGGTCGTGTCGTGGTCGCTCATCGGGTCGCCTCCGTAGTGTCAGGCTCGGCGACCGATGCAGCGTCGCCGTCGGGGGTGGTGGCTTCGTCGCTGGGCGCCGCGTCGGAGGGGCGGCGCTCGACGGCGAGCGTCAGGTTCGCCGCGAGGGCGGCGATCGCACCGATCGCCGCCCACACCGGGAGCAAGACGGTGCCGATCACGCCGATCGTCAGGGGGATCTCGATGAGGGTGCGCCCCTCCTCGTTCTTGATCGTGATGCGCCGTACGTTGCCCTCGCGCACCAACTCCTTCACCTTCGTCAGGACCGCTTCACCGCTGACGCGGAACTCCTCGACGTGGTCGCCGGACCGTGGTGGCGTGCCGTGCTCGTGTGGGTGTGCCATGCTCCTCGCTCCTCACGGGCGCTCGCCTCGGTGGGCGGCGCCGATGTGGACAGGCTAGTGGCGCCGTGGGTGAGCGCGCGTCACCCGTATGCGTGAGGCGCTTGGCGCGTTCGGGTGAGCGTGCCGGCGCGGTCGTGGGTGACGCAGGGCCGCCCACCGGCGGCGCGGCGGCCTCGGCGTCAGACCAGGCCGCGCCGGCGCGCGGCCGCCGCCGCCTCGGTGCGGTTGCGCGCGCCGAGCTTCTCGAACACGTGCCGGGTGTGCGTCTTGACGGTGTTGGGTGACAGGCCGAGCTCACGGGCGATGGCCTTGGTGGCAGCACCGGCTGCGAGGAGCACGACGACTTGCCGCTCGCGCTCCGTGAGCGCGTCCGGGTCCGGTTCGGCGCTGGCCGCCGTGTCACGTTCCACCGGGTCGTGGCCGGTGCGTTCGGTGCGTGCTGCCCACCACGACGCCGCGCGCTCCGCGAGCCGGGGTTGAAGGTCCGGGTTCGTGAGCGCCAGGCGGTGCGCCAGGAGGTCGCGGAAGAAGTCGGGGAAGCGGAACCACGGGCCGTCCTCGTCTGCGGCGTCGAGCCGCTCCAGGAACGCCTCACCCGCCTCGAGTCGAGCCAGCAGCGCCGCCCCGTCGTCGCGCAGCGTCACGGCCTCGACCAGAGCGGCGCAGAGCCGCGGTGGACCGGCCAGCAGGACGGCCGCCTCGTGCAGGTCGTCGGGCAGGCGCAACAGCACCTCCTCGGTCAGGAACGACAGGACGTAGCGATCGGTGCCGGTGAAGCGCTCGATCACGTCGGCGGGGTTCGCCTTGCCGCGGAGCGTGCGGGCCGCGAGTTGGACCCCCGCCGGCCAGCCCTCGACGCGCGCCACGAGGGCGTCGGCGTGATCGATCGAGAGCGCCGGGAGGAGGCGGCTGGCCAGGTTCCGGCCCTCGGCGAGGTCGAGCCGCAGGGCGTCGACACCGAAGATGTCGAGCTCGCCGCGCGCCAGCCAGCGGGCGACCGGTACCGACGGGGCCTGGCGCGCCAGCAGCACCGTATGGACACCTTCTGGGGCGCGCTCGACCCACGTCGCCAGGGCGGCTCCCGCTGCCCTGCCGAGGTGGTGGACGTCGTCGATCACGACGACACCGCGCCACGACGTGCGCTCGACGGCGACAGCCAGTGCGCTGGGGTCGACCGCATCGTCGTCGACGGCCAGGTCGTGCACCGACGACGCGGCGTCGAGCGCAGCGCGCAACCAGCCCGTCGTGCGAGCCTCGGCAGCGGCCACGTCGCCGTCCCGGGGGTCATCGCCCGGGTCGACCGTGAACCAGGCCGGGGTCGGAGTCTGGCGTTGCGTCCAGGCGGCGACGAGGGTGGTCTTGCCGTAGCCGGCGGGTGCCATCAGGAGCGTGGCGCGCAGTCGCCTGCGGGCATCGTCGAGCAGCGCCTCGAGACGTGGTCTCGCGATCGCGTCGGCGGCGCTGCGCGGCGCTCGCAGCTTCGTGGTCGGGAAGCGGTGCACGCGGTCCTCGCCCCGAGCCTAGCAGGCAGCGGCCTCGACCGCACGTCCGCGCTCGCTCCCGAGCCTGCTTGCTACACTGAGCCACTTCTCCCAGCGTCGGCCCGCGCCGACGAGGGCCATGTGAGGACGCGACGATGAATCAGGCGACACACCAAGCGCTACCGGCCGGGCTCGATCTCGACGACCGCTCTCCCACCGTGTTCGGTTGGGTCTTCGCGCTGCTCGGGAGTGGCGGTCTGCTGCTGTTCTGGGTGATGGGGACGATCGGCCTGCAGCGGGGTGATGCCGGCACCCTCATGTGGCTCGAGCTCGAGGGTGTGTGGCGCACGCTGTTCCTGTCGTATCCGTTCGTGTTCATCGCGTTCGTCTTGATCGGGGGCGTGCTGGTCGCTCTGCGCCGCGACCTCGAATCGATCGGGGCGGTGGGTACGCCCTTGGCGTTGGCGGTGCTGTACTACTTCGCCCTGATCTACGTTCGCCCTGTCTGACACGCAGGCGGTGTCCCGCGGCTGCGGGCTCCGCGGCCGGTGCTCGCCGCTCGTGGGGTGCGTGCTATCGTGCCGCATCCGCCTACCGCCGGGGGCAGGGGAGGTGCCATGAAGCTGACGTTCCTCGGACACGCCGGTGTCCGACTCCAGGACGCAGAACACGAGGTCCTCATCGACCCGTTCCTGACGGGCAACTCGCTCGCGGTCACCGACCCCGCGTCGTTGTCGCCGAGCCACATCGTGTTGACGCATGCCCACGGCGACCACGTCGGGGACACCGTGGCGATCGCGAAGCGCAGCGGGGCGACCGTGATCGCCGCGGTCGAGGTGGTGGGACGTCTTGCGGTCGACGGCGTCGATGGTGTCGGCATGAACGTGGGCGGCGGCGCGGACTTCCCCTTCGGGCGCGTGACGTTCACCCCCGCCTGGCACTCGAGCAGTTTCCCGGACGGGACGTACGGCGGCACGCCCATGGGCGTCGTCCTCCGCATGGGTGGCGTCACGGTGTTCCACGCCGGCGACACGGCCCTGTTCTCCGACCTCGCCCTGGTGGCCCGCCACGACATCGACGTCGCGCTCGTGCCGATCGGCGACCACTTCACGATGGGTCCCGACGACGCGCTCGAGGCGGTCCGCTTGCTGCGCCCCGCCCGCGTGGTGCCGGTGCACTACGACACCTTCCCTCCCATCGTCCAGGATGCCGCGGCGTTCGCCGCACGCGTCTCGGCCGAGACCGACGCCGAGCCGCACGTGTTGGCCCCCGGCCAAGCGCTGGAGCTCTGAGCACCCCAGCGGGCCCCCGTGGAAGCGCCTCCTAGCCACGTTCCGGACGGGTACGACATCCTCCAGCGCCTCGGCGCCGGTCAGACGGCCGTCGTCTGGCTGGCACGCGCCGTGCGAGGTGGACAGCGTGTGGCGCTCAAGCTGCCGAAGCCCGAAGCACTGGCCCAGCCGGTGTTGCGGCGCATGTTCGAGAACGAGGTCCAGATCACGCTGAAGCTCCAGCATGCCAACGTGGTGCGCGCGTTCGACGGACGCCCCACCGGCGAGGGAGCCTTCCTGGCGCTGGAGTTCTGTGAGGGCGGCACGCTCGACTTGTTGCTGCTCGAGAAGGGCAAGCTGCCGCTCGATCAGGCGGTCGCCCTCGTGCGCGACGTCGCGCTCGGGCTCGAGCACGCCCACGAGCGCAGCGTGCTGCATCGTGACGTCAAGCCCGCCAACGTGTTCCTGTCGGACACGGGCGCGGCGAAGCTCGGCGACTTCGGCACCGGCACCTTCTCGGCCGAGATGGCCGAGGAGCGGGTCGGCACCGCCTTCTACATGGCCCCGGAGCTCTTCGCGGGCGAGGCGGCGTCGGTGCGGAGCGACGTGTACAGCCTCGGCGTCCTGGCGTACGAGGTGCTCTCCGGGAAGCGGCCGTTCCTCGGCGACAGTTACGACGCGCTCATGGTGGCGCACATGACCGCGCTGCCCCGAGATCTCCGGCAGCACCGCCCGGACATCGCCAAGCACGTGAGCGCGGTGGTGATGCGAGCGATGTCGCGCGACGCCACGAAGCGCTACCAGAACGTCCACGCCTTCCTCCAGGCCTACCGTGCTGCGCTCGGAGAGGCCTCCGCAGGTTCCGCGACGACCCCGGTCCCGCTTGCCACGGGCCGCGCGGCGCGGGGCAAGGCGGCGACGCCGGCGCCGAGCGACGACACGACGGCTCCCGGCGACGTTGGGCCCGAGGGGTCGCCTGCCGCGGGCGACGCGCCGAAGCGCCGCGGGCTCTTCGGCTCGTGGTGGCGTCGCGATCGCTGACCAGATTCGGACCGAGGCGACCAGCGATCGGCGCCGCGGCTGAGCGCGTCGCAGATTCCATACCCGACCACTCCACTCGGTATATACTCCAAATCGGAACGAGTCCGAGAAACGGCCATGGCCGCGACGAGGGCTCGACACGACGTGAAGCGGTCCGCAGCGGGCCGCCAATCCCCACACACGCGGCCACGGCCGTTCCAGCCGACGATCGTCGGCGCACGAGGTGAAGCGATGAGCGACAACCGGCTCGAAATCCGCAACCTGCACGCCCGCATCGCGGGTGGTGAGACGATCCTCAAGGGCGTCGACCTGATCGTCCCGAGCGGGGAGGTCCACGCGCTCATGGGGCCGAACGGCTCGGGCAAGTCGACGCTCGCCAAGCTCATGGCCGGCGACCCCAGCTACGAGGTCCTGGATGGCGACATCCTGATCGACGGCGAGAGCGTCCTCGAACTCGAGCCCGACGAGCGTGCCCGCGCCGGCCTGTACCTGGCGTTCCAGTACCCGGTCGAGGTGCCCGGCGTCTCGATCGCCAACTTCCTCCGCCTGGCGCTCAACGCGCGACGCGAAGAGGGCGACGAGGTCGGCGTCATGGAGTTCTACGCCAAGCTCCAGCGCGCGGTGAAGGCTCTCGACTGGGACGAGTCGATCATCGAGCGCAACCTCCACGAAGGCTTCTCCGGTGGCGAGAAGAAGCGCTCGGAGGTGCTGCAGCTGCTCGTGCTCGAGCCCCGCTACGCGATCCTCGACGAGAGCGACTCGGGCCTCGACGTCGACGCGCTGAAGGTCGTCGCGAACGGTGTCAACGCGGCGCGTGGTCCGAACTTCGGCGCGCTGGTGATCACGCACTACCAGCGGCTGCTCAACTACATCGTCCCCGACATGGTTCACGTGATGTCCAGTGGCCGCGTCATCGAGAGCGGTCCCAAGGAGTTGGCGATGGACCTCGACGCCAAGGGCTACGACTGGATCCGCGAGAAGCACGGGATCACCGCCAGCGGCGACGCCGTCGCGCACGCTTGACCGCCCCGAAGCCGACCGCCACGCGAGAGCGCGAGAGGAACCACCATGTCTGACCTGCGCCCGATCAACGACCACCCCGATGCCGCGAAGCTCGAGGGCTTGGACCACACCCGGCAGTACGATTTCCAGCTGGCGGAGAACTACTCGTACAAATCCGAGCGCGGGCTGAACAAGCGCGTGATCGAGAAGCTCAGCTACATGAAGAACGAGCCGGAGTGGATGCTGAAGTTCCGACTCCGCGCGTTCGAGATCGCCGAGAAGAAGGGGCGCCCGAAGTGGGGCCCGGACCTGTCGCACCTGAACTTCGACGAGATCTTCTTCTACATCCGCCCTCAGGACCGCAAGGGGACCAACTCGTGGGACGACGTCCCGGAGGAGGTGCGCGAGACCTACAAGCGCCTCGGCATCCCCGAGGCCGAGCAGAAGATGCTCGCCGGCGTCGGTGCCCAGTACGAGTCCGAGATGGTGTACCACTCGCTCAAGGAGGAGTGGGAGAAGCAAGGTGTCATCTTCCTCGACACCGAGACCGGTCTGCAGGAGCACCCGGAGATCTTCAAGGAGCACTTCGCGACCGTCGTGCCGCCCGAGGACAACTACTTCGCGGCCGTCAACAGCGCCGTGTGGTCGGGCGGCTCGTTCGTCTACGTGCCCGCCGGTGTCGAGATCTCGGTACCGCTGCAGGCGTACTTCCTGATCAACGCCCAGTCGATGGGGCAGTTCGAGCGCACCCTGATCATCGGCGAGCCCGGCAGCAAGTTCCACTACATCGAGGGCTGCACGGCGCCGACGTACAACAGCGACTCGTTCCACTCCGGCGTGATCGAGATCATCGTCAAGGACCGCGCCAACGTGCGCTACTCCACCATCCAGAACTGGTCGCACAACGTCTACAACCTCGTCACCCAGCGCGCCATCGTGGGCGAGCGCGCCTCGATGGGCTGGCTCGACGGCAACCTCGGCTCCAAGGTCACGATGAAGTACCCCAGCACCTACCTGCTGGGTGAGGGCGCCCACGGCGAGGTCCTCTCCATCGCCTTCGCCACCGACGGCCAGCATCAGGACGCCGGCGCCAAGGTGATCCACGCCGCCCCGAACACCACCAGCAGCGTGGTGAGCAAGTCGATCTCGAAGGGGACCGGCCGCAGCAGCTACCGCGGTTTGGTACAGATCCACGAGGGGGCCACCAACGCCCGCTCGAACGTCGAGTGCGACGCGCTGCTGCTCGACGAGCACGCCATGACCGACACCTACCCGTACATCGAGATCAACGAGAAGACCGCCCACGTGGGCCACGAGGCGACCGTCTCGAAGCTCAACGACGAGCAGATCTTCTACCTGATGTCGCGCGGCCTGCCCGAGGACGCCGCCATGGCGCTCATCGTGCGCGGCTTCCTCGACCCCGTGGCGAAGGAGCTGCCGCTCGAGTACGCCGTCGAGCTCAACCGCCTGATCGAGCTCGAGATGGAAGGGAGCGTCGGCTGACGTGGCGACCCTGACCGACGGCGCCGTCCTGACGGCGGAGGCGCTCGAGGCGCTGATCGCCCGCCTTGGCGAGCCCGACTGGCTCGCGGCCGAGCGCCGCGCCGCCTGGCGCACCTATCAGGCGACCCCCTTCCCGACGGGGAGGGACGAGCGTTGGCGCTACACCCAGCTCAACCGCTTCGCGATCGACGGGCTAGAACTCGTCGACGCCCCTCGCGACACGGGCGTCTCGGACCGGATCGCCATGCGCATCACGGACTCCGACGCCGAGGGCACGCTGGTGCTCAAGGGCGGCGAGTTGGTACGCGAGGATCGGCGGCTGAAGCAGGCCGGTGTCATCTTCACCGACCTGCGCACCGCCCTGCGCGATCACGAGGACCTGGTCCGGAAACACCTGTACAGCGTGGTGAACGCCGGGGACGGCCTGCGCAAGTACGCGGCGCTGAACGCCGCGCTCTGGACGAACGGCACCTTCGTGTACGTCCCCAAGGACGTCGAGGTCGAGTTGCCGTTGGGCGCCTTCCACACAGCCGACCGCGGCGGCCTGGCTGGTGGCCGCACGCTGATCGTGGTGGAGCGCAACGCCAAGGTCACCTACCTCGACGAGTTCACCTGCGAGCCGCTCGGCGAGCGGCTGGTGAACACCGGCGTCACCGAGATCGTGCTCGGCGACGGCGCCAAGCTGCGCTACGTCAGCCTGCAGAACTGGAGCCGCGACGTGGTGCAGCTCAACACCATCCGCGCGCACCTGGCGCGCGACGCGCGCCTCGAGTCGCTCACGGTCTCACTCGGTGGTGACGCCGCCCGCGCCGAGGTCGAGGTCAGCCTGCAAGGGCCGGGCTCCGAGTCGGAGATGCTCGGGCTCTACTTCGCCGACGAGGGTCAGCACTACAACCAGTACACGGTGCAGCACCACGCGTCCCACCACGCCCACTCCGACCTGCTGTTCAAGGGCGCGTTGCGCGACGCCAGCAGCGCGGTGTACTCCGGTGTGATCGTCGTCGATCCCGGTGCGCAGAAGACCGATGCGTACCAGACGAACCGCAACCTGCTGCTCGACGGCGAGTCGGAAGCGGTCTCCATCCCGCAGCTCGAGATCAAGGCCAACGACGTCAAGTGCTCGCACGGCTCCACCACCGGTCCCGTGCCCGAGGACCAGCGCTTCTACCTGATGTCGCGCGGCCTGCGCCCAGAGGTGGCCGAGCACGTGCTCGTGACCGGGTTCCTCTACGAGGTCATGAGCCGCGTCACGCTACCGAAGGTGGCCCAGTACGTCGAGCGCGTGGTGCAGGCCAAGCTCGGTGTTCCCGGCGTGAAGGAGAAACTCTGACGTGGCACGACACCGCGCTGGCAGCGTCACCGACTTCGCCGACGAGAGCCTGACGGCGCTCGAACTGGCCGGCCAAGATGTCGTCGTGGTGCGGCATCAGGGCGGCTGGTACGCCGTCCCCGATCGCTGCACCCACGCCCGCTTCCCCCTTCACGACGGCAGCCTCGACGATGGCGCACTGGTGTGCTGCCACCACGGGGCGCGCTTCGACCTCGAGACCGGTCGCCCGACGATGCCGGCGATCAAGCCGCTGGCGCGCTACGCGGTCGAACTGGAGGGCGACACCGTCTACGTGACGCTCCCGTAGGCCCGGCGCGCGGCCTCACGGCCCGGGCGGCGGCCTGACATCGGCGAACGGCCGTCGCCCCGCCTCAATCCGTCCACGTGCGTGTCTCGAGCGCAGCGATGTGCGCGAACGACGTCGTGTCGCCCACGGCGAGGACGGCGTCGAGCAGCTCGCCTGCCCGTTCGCGATCGCCCTCCAACCAACAGAACGCCGCGTTCCCGTAGGCGCGCGTGACCCACGAACGATCGCGGCGACCCGACGGCTCGCCCGGTTCGCGCTCCCCGCGGTACACCGCGAGGTTGTCGCCGTAACTCGCTTCCGCGAGCGGCGCGTCCGTCGCGACCGTGGCCAACAGCGCGTCGGCCGCACGGCGGTCTCCGGCGCGTCGGTGCGCGAGGTAACCCCAGTTGACCGCCGCCACGCGCGTGTCGGGCAGGGCGGCGCCGTCGGCCGCCACCTCGAAGTCGCGGGCGGCGCCGACGAAGTCGCCGTCCAGGAACCGCGCCAGCGCGAGGTGGTACCACACGCTCGAGGCGAGGCTCCCGACGTAGGCGCCCCGCAGCGGTTCGAGCGCTTCCGGGCTCACGAGCTCGGGCTCGGGTACCGGTTCGTGCGGGGCCAGCAGTGCGCGCTCGAGCAGCGGCAGGAGCTGCGCCTGGTAGGGGTCGATCTGGTCCGGTCGACCCTCGATCCCCGCGGCGGCTCGCACGAGGTCTTCGATCGCGGGACGGTACGCCCGGACGGTGAGGTGGAACTCGCCCCGGTGGCGCAACAGCACGGGGTCGTCCGGGTGGTGCTCGAGGCCGCTGCTCAGCACGCGGATGGCGTCGGCGTGGCGCACCAGGTAGCTGTAGACCTTCGCGCTCAGGACGAAACGCATGCGTTCCGGGGGGGCTGTGGTGGTCATCGTGCCTCCTGGCGGCGTGCCCGGGCGGGTGGTGTCAGTACCCCAGCGCCGGTTCACGCATCGTGTTCACGAGCGGCTGGTCGTCGAGGCGCAGCGCCAGGTTCGTGGCGAACTCCTCGATCACGCGGTCGCGCACTCGTTCGGACCGGTAGCTGCAGTGCGGTGTGACGAACAGGTTCGGGGTCCGCCAGAGGGGGTCGTCCTCCGGCAGCGGTTCGGTCTCGAAGGCGTCCAGCCAGGCCCCGGCGATGCGGCCAGACGTGAGGGCGTCGATGAGCGCGTGTTGATCGACCAGGGCGCCCCTGGCCAGGTTGACGAGGTAGGCGCTCGGGCGCATGCGTCCGAGCTCGCGCGCGCCGATCATGCCGCGCGTCTCGACGGTCAACGGCGTCGCGAGGACGAGATCGAGTTCTACCAGAAGGAGGTCGAGGCCGACATCGCGAACCTGATCCTGGGCCGCCACGACCAGCTGCTGGCGGCGCCGATGCCGATCACGTCCGAGACGCTCGAGCGCTTCAAGGACACGTACAAGGGCACGCTCAAGTCGTGCATCTGGTACCACCTCGCGCTGACGCACTACCTGCGCGGCGACTTCGACGCCGCCATCGACGCCTACCGGACGACCCTGCCCCACTGCGTCGACGACGACATGCGCGTCGCCACCAACGACTGGCTCTACATGGGTTTGCGACGCGCCGGCCGGCACGACGAGGCAGCCGCGCTGCTCGCCGCCATCCCCGCCGAGCGCCACATCGTCGAGGACTCCTACGACAGCCGCATCAAGATGTACCGCGGCGAACTCGCCCCCGAAGCCGTCCTCGACCCTTCCGGGGTGTCGCCGCTCGCGCTCGCGACGCGTGGCTACGGCGTCGCGAACTGGTACCTCTACAACGGCCGGAGCGACGAGGCCGTCGCGCTGATGCAGCAGATCGTCGACACGGGCTTCGAGCACGCGTTCGGTTACATCGCGGCCGAGATCGACCTACGGCGCCTGGCTGCCTGAAGCGGTCCCACCGCCCCCAGGGGCACGCGCGGGTGAGCCGTCCCACGACACGACGACGCGGGCCTGGACGTGGTCGGGCGCCAGGCCCTCGCTCGTCTTGAACGTCAGCCCGACGCGCTCCGTCGGCAGCCCCACCAATGCGGCGACGGCGCCGGCGATCGCGGCGCGGTGGACACCGAGCTTCGGTTCGTCGAGCGTCACGACGGCGACCACTTGGATGAGGTGCGCGTCGCGCTGGGCGGCGCGCGCCATCCCGAGCGCGCCCTGGAGGATCGGGGTCGAGTCCATGCCGTCGAAGGCCGGGTCGCTGTCCGGGAAGTGCATGCCGATGTCCCCCAGCGCGAAGCTGGACAAGATCGCGTCCGACAGGGCGTGGATGAGGACGTCACCGTCCGAGTGGGCGTCCGCGCCACGCGGTGCGTCCGGGATCGTTACGCTGCCGAGCACGAGGCGACGCCCGGGTGCGAGTCGATGCGAATCTTCGCCGAATCCGATCAGAAGTGCGTCCACGAGAGCATCATCGCACGCGCTGGTGCGCCCTGCTCGGGCACCGGTCGTCTCCGCGCCGAAGCACCGAGGTCACGTCCTGGTCGAGTCGCCGTCCGCCAAGACCGTGGCGCGGACGCGCTCGATCGCGTCGTCGGTCAGATCGAACGTCACCTCGAGGCGCCGTTCGGCCGGCACACCGCGCGTGACGACGAACTCGCGCGCCGCCAGCGTGTAGACCACGCGATCGCAGTGCGGTAGCACGCGATCGGCGGCCTCGTGGTCGCCGTCGAGCACCACCTCGAAGTCGCTGGCCGGCCGGCCCGTCCGCTCGGTCAGCAGGTTCAGCGTCGGGGGCAGGTACGGCTCCTGGGTCACCAGACACACGCGTGCTGCGGAGTCCAGTGCGGCCAACGCGTGCAGCGTGTGCTCCTGCACGACCGAGGCGCACCCGAGCACCCTGGCCGGCCGGCCGAGCGTCGCCACCGAGCGCTCCACGTCCCGCACCAGGCCCGCGAACGTGAGGACGAAGTAGGCGACGTCGAGGAGCATGAGGACGCGGGGACTTCGCTGCGCCAGGTCGTCGAACGTGACGGAGTGGACCGCGATCCGAGGCCCGATGCGACGCTCGATCGAGGTCGCGTACTTGCGCGCGATGACCATCGTGGGCGCCGCGAACAGGGCGGGACGCCCTGGCTCGCTCTCGACGATGGCTCGGTCGAAGTGCTGGGCGACGTCCGTGTCGTCGAAACCCAGGGCGCGTGCGCGCAACAGCGCCCGTCTCAACGTGTCGTCGAGCAGCGCGCGACGTTCGGCCGCGTCCGTCTCGAGCGGGGGTGGTGGAGCGACGAACGTCCCGCGGCCCGGCGCGGCTTGGAGCAGGCCCTGCTGCTGCAGCGCACGGTACGCCTGGGCGACCGTCCCAGGATTCACGGCGAGGTCCTCCGCGACCGCGCGCACGGTCGGTAGGCGGAAGCCTTCCTTCAGCGCTCCGGAGGTGATCAGGTGCGCGATCTGGTAGCGGATCTGCAGGTAGATCGGCGTCGTCGCTTCCGGTCGGATCGTGATGGGTACCTGCATGGCGCACCTCGGGGGTGGGCCGCGAGGAGCGGCCCCTGCGATGACACGCGTGGATTGTGTCGGTTCAGCATGACATGTCGTGCGCGGCGATGTGGTGCGTGCAGCGCGCGTCCACGACCGATCCGCGTCCGGCGTTGGGCGGACCCCTGTTCCGACGCCACGTGGACGTGCGACCATCGTCCACGTGACCTTCCCAGTCGGCGTCATCACCCTGATCGGGATCACCGTCGTATGGGGCACCACCTTCGTGGTCGTCAAGGGGTCGCTCGAGACGATCCCCGTGCCGCTGCTGCTGGCGCTGCGCTTCTCGCTCGCCGCGGCCTGCTTCGCCTTCGTGCGCTTCGACCGCCGCGCGCTCGTACCAGCGCTCTGGCTCGGTCTGTTGGCGTTCGCGGGCTTCGCCACGCAGACGCTCGGCCTGTCGATCACGACCGCCTCGCGTTCGGCCTTCATCACCGGTTTCGCCGTCGTCCTGACGCCTCTGGTGGCCGCGGTCTGGTTCCGGCAGCGCATCGCGCCGCGCGTCTACCTCGCCAGCGTGGTGGCCCTCGCCGGCTTGGCGCTGCTGACCCTGCGCGGTGGCCAGGCGCAGGGCGTCAACGCCGGCGACCTGTGGACGCTGCTCACGGCCCTCTCGTACGCGCTGTACATCGTCTACCTGGGTCAGGTGGCCGGCCGCGCCAACGTGGCCTCGTTGGCCGGCATGCAGCACCTACCGATGGCGGTCTTGGCCTGGCTATGGGCTGCGCCACAGCTCGGGGAGCTCGCGCACGTGCCGCTCGGCACGTACCTCGCGATCGCCTACCTGGCCCTGATCGCCACCGCGCTCGTCGCCTGGCTGCAGACGTACGCACAGCGCGTCGTCCCGGCGCCGGTGGCGGCGATCATCTTCGTGCTCGAGCCCGTGTTCGCGTCGCTGTTCGCGTGGTGGCTCGTGGGCGAGGTGCTCGGTCCGGTCGGTTGGGTCGGCGGGGCGCTCGTGATCGTCGCGATGCTCATCGCGGAGCTGCGCGTTCGACGGCGCGGGCGCCGCGTCACGAGCGGGCCGGGCTGACGATGCCGGTCCGCTCGTGACGGCTGGACAGCGGCTGCGCGACGGCCGGAAGGCGGTTGCGCGACGGCTGTGCGACGCTCAACCGTCGTCGCGCAACAACCGCTCGACCACCGCCCGGTCCTCGAGCGTGCTGGTGTCGCCGGTGGTGGCCTCGCCACTGG
>REEJ01000052.1 GCA_007695125.1 Trueperaceae bacterium
GAGATACCCTCCCATGGTATCCAAGAAGACGGGTGATGCCGTCCCCGCTCTGCTAGCATGCGAACCGTCGAAGGAGCACCACTTCATGCCAAACGCAACCGAGCACACCGACATCGTCATCATCGGCGGCGGTCCCGCCGGCCTCACCGCAGCGATCTACGCCGGCCGCGGTCAGCTCGACACCGTCGTCCTGGAGAAGGGCCTGCCGGGTGGGCAGATCGCCCAGACCGAAGAGGTCGAGAACTATCCAGGTTTCGACGAAGCCGTGAGTGGCCCCGAGCTCGCGCAACGCATGCAGCGTCAGGCCGAGAAGTTCGGCGCGCGCATCGTCATGGACGACGTCCACGAGGTCAGGCGCGACGGTGACGGCTTCCTCGTGCGGGGGCTGGAGACCGAGTACCGAGCGAAGGCCGTGATCGTCGCCACCGGCGCCACCCCGCGTCGGCTCGGCGTCCCGGGTGAAGACGAGTTCTATGGGCGCGGCGTGTCGACGTGTGCGACGTGCGACGGCTTCTTCTATCGCGGCAAGCACGTGGTCGTCGTCGGCGGTGGCGATGCCGCCGTCGAAGAGGGTGCCTTCCTGACCAAGTTCGCCGACACCGTGACGGTGATCCATCGCCGCGACGAGCTCCGTGCGAACAAGGTCGCCCAACAGCGGGCCTTCGCGAACCCCAAGATGCGCTTCGTGTGGAACACCGTCGTCGAAGAGGTCCTCGGCGATGACGGCCAGGTGAGCGGCGTTCGGACGCGCGACGTCGTGACGGGTGACACCGCCGTCCTGCCCGCCGACGGGGTCTTCATCTACGTCGGGCACGTACCGAACACGGCATACCTCGAGAACGTGGTGGCGCTGCGGCCCTCCGGCTACGTCGAGGTCCGTGACGAGATCTACACCGACGTGGAGGGGATCTTCGCGGCAGGCGACGTCAGCGACGAGGTCTACCGCCAGCTCTCGACCAGCGTCGGTGCGGGTACGCGTGCTGCGATGGCCGCCGAGCGCTGGCTGGCCGCACGCGAGGCACCCACCATGGCGGCACCGGTCGAGGCCGTCGCCTGACGCCACGCCTGCGTACGCCGTCTCGACGCGCGCCGATGCGGCGCACGCCCTCTTGACGGACCACGATGCTCAGCGGACCACGAAGTCGTAGAGCAGGAGCGTCTCACCGTCCCAAGCGACGACGAAGCGGCCGTCGCTCCACAGCGGCGTCCCCACACCGGCGCGCCAGGTGGCGCCATCGACGAGCGTGATGCGGACGAAGCCGCCATCGGCCGTGACCGTCCACTCGGCTCCGCCGAGCTCCTGGTCGCTGGTCGGTGCTTCGCGCTGCACGCGCTCCCCAGGCCAGCTCGGCATCGACTCCAGCGGGGCGGCGATCAACGCGTCTGGACCGTGCGGCGCTAGCCCGGCCGACGGATCCCCCAGCCCAACGACCCGGCCGGCGTCCCGGGCGCTCGGATCGCTGAGGTCGAGGACGACGAGCGCGGGCGGTAGCGCGTCACCCGGTTCGTACGACAACGCGTCGACGGTCTCGTCGGACAGCCCGAGCTCGCGCGAGATGATCGTCACCAACGACGCGCGGAACGCCGTGCGCACCTCAGCCGAATCGTCGCTCCACGACGGTGGCCACAGCCACCGGTCGCGCAGGAGCAGCAGACCGGCCTCGCTCTCCTCCTGGTGAGGATCGGCCACCCACGCCTCGAGCCCGGCCAGTCCCTCGACCGGCTCGTCGACGGCCGCGGGCGCGTCATCACCGACATCGGCAGCTGCATCCGGATCCGCGTCGTCGCCGTCGCTGTCGGCCGGAGCAGGCGCCGGCTCGTCGGAGGGGTCGTCCTCTGGTTCTTCCTCGGGTGGGACCGTCAAGTCGACGATCGGGACGTCGACCTCTTCTGGCTGCAGCGGCTCCGGCAAGGCGGCGAGGGGCACGGCCGCCCACGCCTCGAAGCGCCGCTCGACACCGTCCTGGAAGACGACGTAGAGCGCCTGCCGCAGCGGATCGACGCTCTGGACGCGCAGCGCCAGTCCCGCGGGCCACGGCAACACGCGCACGTCTTGCGTCTCCCAGCGCTGCTGCCAGAGCAGGCGCGGGGCCAACGGCATGATGCCCTGGGGGATCGCCTCTGCCAACGCCGGTATCGGTCGCGAACCCCCGACCTCCGGCATCGACTCCGCGTATCGCAACGCAGCGCCGCGGTTCGCGAACGCCCCGACTCGCACACGGAACACGTCGCCCTGAGCACCGGTCGAGCGCACGACGTAGGCGGGGTAACCGTCACGCAGCAGGTCGCGCGAGATCGACAACGCCGAGGCCTGATCGGAGACGGCGATCACCTGGACGGTGTACGAGATGCCCAGCGCGGTACCGAGCCAGACCGCGGCCACACACGCGACCACGACCCTGCCCAGCGCGGTCCTCACGGTTCAGAAGTCCTTGCGCTCGAAGACGATCACGGCCGCCGCAGCGAACGCGGCGCAGTAGAACGCGATGAGCGTGGCCACCCAGCCGAGCGGCGAGACGGGCTCGACGTAGGCGCTGAGCTGCGTGGTCAAAAGGTAGGGGGTCAGGGCCGGGAAGACGACCAGGAGCTGCATGACGATGAGCGTGGCGAGGGTCGCCAGGGCGCCTCCTGCGGCGTTCATCAACACGACGGCGAACAGCACGGCGAGCAGCCCGATCGGCATGAGGCTGTAGGCGGCGATCAGGTACGCCTGCAAGACCTCGCTCCACGCGTCCAGCGGGAGCATGGTGCCGGCTCCCAGCAGACCCTGCCGGCCCAGACCGGTGCCGCCGACGAAGGGGCCGTACCCGAAGGTGGCACCCGCAGCGAGCGAGGTGAGCAAGAAGAAGCCCATGACGAGGAACGGGTATATCGACGCGACCAGCAGCTTCGCCAACAGCCACTGCGCCCTCGTGACGGGTCGCAGGAGCACCGTCGGCAGGGTGCCGTGGTTGAGCTCGATGCCGATCAACTCCGCGCACGCGATCGCGATCAGGAGCGGCAGCAAGAACTCCATCGACGACAGCAGCGCCAGCGCCGGCACCTGGAAGCCCGACACCAGGAAGAAGCCGTAGACGTCGAAGAT
>REEJ01000112.1 GCA_007695125.1 Trueperaceae bacterium
GCGCCGGCGACCCCCACGCCAGCGTGACCCACGCGACGTCCGCACCGACCCGGGGCGCACGTCGCGTTCTCACGCCAGGTCTTGGTACGCTTCTCGGGTGATGTGTTCCGCCCGCGTGTTCATCGAGCGTCCGTGGCTCCGCCTGGCGCCGTTCGTGGCGCTGCTGCTCGTCGCGCTGGCGGCCTGCGCCCCGGCCGCCGAACCGACCGTCAGCGATCGTGTGGACGTGCGTCCGTTCCTGCTGTCGCCGCTCCCGTTCGACGAGCGACGCCTCGTGGCCGTCTACGACATCGAAGTCGAGCCGGTTCGCTTCGACGTCGCCGTTCTCCCTGCGCGCGAGCGCGACCCGCGCAGGCTGGTCGACCTGTCTCGCGGCATCGTCGACGTTGTGACCAACGAGCTCATCGACCTGGGACGTTTTCGGGTGGTCGAGCGGCAGCGGCTCGATCGCATCCTCCAAGAGCAGGACCTGGGCCAGACGGGTCGCTTCGACGACAGGACCGTCGCCGAGATCGGTCGGTTGCTCAACGCCGAGCTGATCCTGATCGGGGCCGTCTCCGAGTTCAGCCTGGACCGCGCGAGCGCGGGCAGCGCCGTGTTCGGCCTGGTGGGCGGTACCACGATCACGACGGCGCGGATCGGTGTCGACCTGCGCTTCGTCGACGTGGCCACCGGCGAGGTGCTCGGTGTCGGCCGCGGCCTCGGGATCGCGAGCGATGCCGAGATCACGATCGACGGCCTGGAGCTCGCGATGCAGCTCCTGCGCGCGGGCACGGTGCGCGAGTCGATCGTGGCCATCGCGTTGCGCAACGCGATCCGCAACGCGCTGGAAGACGCCGCGACGGCCCTCCCGCCGCGTACGCGCTGACGCGGGGCGCGTACGCGCTGACGCGGGGCGCGCCGGGGAATGTCACAGCGCGCACTGGCGGCTGCGTCTACACTGTTGGGCATGAGTGACGCAGGCAGGCAGGGCCCGGCGATGGATCCCGGTGGCAGCAGGAGCGGCATGCGCATGGCGGACTTGCTCAAGAGCATGGTCACGCGCGGCTCCTCCGACATCCACATGCAGGCTGGGGCCGCGCCGCACATGCGCATCGACGGCGAACTCGTGGCGTACGAGGGGGTCCCGACCCTGACGCCAGAGCAGACCGAGCACGTGGCGCTGGCGATGATGACCGAGGGGCAGCGCGAGCTGTTCCGCCACCGACACGAGCTCGACTTCGCGTTCACCATCCCCTCGGTGGCGCGCTTTCGCTGCAACGTGTTGCGGCAGCGCGGTTCGGTCGGCATCGTGATGCGCGTGATCTCGGACGCGATCCCGACCTTCGACGCCCTCGGGCTCCCGACCGGAGTCGTCAGCGACCTCGCGGCGCAGCCGCGCGGCCTGGTGCTCGTCACGGGCCCGACCGGTTCGGGCAAGTCGACGACGCTCGCCGCGATCATCGACCACATCAACAGGCGCTACCCGCGCAACGTCATCACCATCGAGGACCCGATCGAGTTCCTCCACCGCAACCAGCGCAGCCTGGTGGTCCAGCGCGAGATCGGACTCGACACCAGCGACTTCGTCGATGCGCTCAAGTTCGCCATGCGCCAAGACCCCGACGTGATCATGGTGGGGGAGATGCGCGACAAGGCGACGGTCGAGGCAGCGCTCACGGCCGCCCAGACCGGCCACCTGGTGTTCTCGACCCTGCACACGCTGGACGCGATCCGCACCGTGAACCGCATCATCGACTTCTTCCCGCCGCATGAGCGGCTCCAGATCCGCATCCTGCTGGCGGAGTCGCTGTTGGGGATCTTGTCGCAGCGTCTGCTGCCGCGCGCCGATGGTCCCGGCCGGCAGCTCGCCCTCGAGGTCCTGATCAACTCGCCGTTGATCCGCGACTACATCAAGGACGAGACGAAGACCCCGCTGATCAAGGACGCACTGATCCAGGACAACCTGCGCGGCATGCAGACCTTCGACCAACACCTGGTCGACCTGTACCTGGACGACGCGATCACGCTCGAGGACGCCGTGTACACGGCGACGAGCCCGCACGAGCTGCGGCTGATGATCACCCAGCGCTCCGGCGGCCGCGGCGACGTGGTCAACGAGGTCGAGTTCGAACGCATCGCGATGCGCCGCGGTCCGGTGTCGGGCTGAGCCACGGTACGACCGCTCGCGCTGGCTGGGGCGCGACGGCGCCTCAGCCGAAGACCGGCACCGCGGGGCGCCACGGCAGCGTGCGCACGCACGTGCCCGTCAGGTCGTAGGCGTCGCTGCCGGTGACGCGCGCCTCGATCAGGTCGCCGATCTTGACCGTCCCGTCCGTCTCGCAGCGCAGCACGCCGTCGATGCCGGGCGCGTCGCCCTCGGTGCGGGCGACGACCTCGCCCGGCAGCGTGCCGTAGTCGTCCACGATCGCCCGCAGCACCCGCCCCACCTTCGCGGCAAGCCGCGTCGTCGAGACGTGCTGCTGCAGCGTCATGACGCGCGCGTAGCGCTCCTGCTTGACGTCCTCGGGGACGTGGCCGGGCAACGCGTTGGCGTCGGCACCAGGCACCTCCGAGTACGTGAACACGCCGACGCGGTCGAGCTCCGCGGCGGCCAGGAAGTCGAGGAGCATGTCGACGTCGTCTTCCGTCTCACCCGGGAACCCGACGATGAAGGTCGAGCGGATCACGAGGTCCGGGCAGATCGAGCGCCAGGCGCGGATGGTGTCCAGGTGGCTCTCGGCGCCTCCGGGTCGCCGCATCGCGCGCAGCACCCGCGGGCTGGCGTGTTGCAGCGGCACGTCGAGGTAGGGCAGGAGCGACCCTTCCGCCATGAGCGGGATCAGGTCGCGGACGTGCGGGTAGGGGTACACGTAGTGCAGACGCACCCAGGCGCCGAGGCCGGAGAGTTCGCGCACGAGCGGCACGAGGTGGGCCGCCACGTCGCGTTCGGCGTAGCGGCTGGTGCGGTGGCGCAGATCGCTGCCGTACGCGCTCGAGTCCTGCGCGATGACGACGAGCTCCTTCGTCCCTCCGGCGACGAGTCGCGTGGCCTCGAACAGCACGTCCGCCGCATCGCGCGACACCTGGTCGCCCCGCAGCGACGGGATGATGCAGAAGCTGCAGCGGTGGTTGCAGCCCTCGGCGATCTTCAGGTAGGCGTAGTGCCTGGGCGTCAGCTTCACCGCGCGCGTGTCCGGTCGTCCCGCCTCGCTGGCCAGCGGGAGCAGACCCGTGAACCCAGCGGGATCGAGCGGCAGCAACCGGCGCACCTCGCGCATCACGCCCGTCACGTCCGCCTGCCCCGTCACGGCCGCGACCCGCGGATGCCGTTCCATGATGGTCTCGGGGCGCTCCCCCAGACAGCCGGTGACCACCACCGTGCCGCTCCGCTCGATGGCCTCGCCGATGGCGTCCAACGACTCCTCCACGGCGGGCGTGATGAACCCGCACGTGTTCACGACCACGACCTCGGCGTCTTCGAAGCGGTCCACCAGGTCGTAGCCCTCGACGCGCAGCTGCGTGAGGATGCGCTCGCTGTCGACGAGCGCCTTCGGGCATCCCAGGCTGACGAAGCCGACGCGTCCCATCCGAGGAGGCTACACCGCTCCTAGGGCTGGTGTCGCGCGGCGCAGCACGCTGCGAACGCGCCCGGCGAGGTAGAGCGAGCCGGCGATCGCGACGGTGCCACCGGGACCGGCCCAGGCCAGGGCGGTCTGCAGCGCGAGTTCGGGGTCGGCGAGGTGCGCATCGGCGTTCCACGCGCCGGATGCGTCGGCCACGTCGGCGCTCGTCACGATCACGCGCGAGACGTGTGGCGCGAGGGCAGCGAGCGTCGCCGCGCCCTGCTTGCGCGTCAAGGCCCCGAACAGCAGCACGGTGTCGCGTGGCAGGTCGACGGCCAGGCGGCGCGCCGCTGCGGGGTCGTGGGCCCCGTCGAGCACGACGCTGACACCGTCCACGACGAAGCGCTCGAAGCGGGCCGGCGGCGGGCCGGCGCGGGCGCCCGTGGCGATGGCCGCCTCGGGCCAACCGAGGAGGCGCGCGATGGCGCAGGCCATGCGCACGTTGTCGAAGCGCGTGGCGGGCCAGCGCGCGGCGCGCCCGTAGGCCGCGGCGTCGGTCGGCAGCACGCACGACGGTTCGTCGGCGCCGCAGCGCACCAGCGTCGCCCCGATCCTGAGGGCCTCCGCGCGCAGGATCGCCAGCCCCTCGCCGTCGGCGCAGGTCACCGTCGAGACGCCCGGCCGCAGCGCCGCGGACTTGTCGACGGCGATCGACGCGATGTCGGGTCCGAGCGTCTCGAGATGGTCGAGATCGATGTTCGTGACGACCGAGGCGCGCACGTTGCGCAGCGCCGACGTGGCGTCGCGGCGCGCCCCGACCCCGGCCTCGACGATCGCGACGTCGACACCGTGATCGGCGAACACGTCGAGCGCCAGGGCCAGGGTCCACTCGAAGAAGCCGGCGGCGAGCGCCTCAGGGGCGCCGGCGGCGACCAGCGCACGGGCGCGCCCCGTGAACGCGACGACCTCGCCGTCACCGACGTGGGCGCCGTCCACGGCGATGCGCTCGCGGTAGTGCTCGACGTGCGGCGACACGAAGCAGCCGCTCCGCAGCCCGGCCGCGGTGGCCATCGCCGCGAGCGCGGTGGCGACCGAGCCCTTGCCGTTCGTGCCGACCACGTGCACGACGGTGGGCGGGTCCGCGAGGCCGAGCCGATCGAGGAGCGCCCGAGCGACGGCCGGATCGCGTGTGCGACCGGACCGGCGCCGTGCCGCCAGCCACGCCCAGGCGGCGTCGGCCTCGCTGGGTGGGGTCGCGCTCACGTTGCTGGGGAGTGCCTCATGCGCGCTTGCCGCGACGCCTGCGACCGCGGCGCCGTCCGCGCCGCCGACCGGATGCGTTGCCCGAGCCGCTGCTCGGTCCGCCTTCAGCGCGTTCCTCGGCGGGAGCGTCGAGCGTCGCCATGCGCTCTTCGGCGTCGGTCCTGATCAGCGTCGCCTCGACCACGCCCTCGGCGAGGCGTTGCACCAGGCGCAGGATGCGATGCGGCGGTGCGAGTTCCACGACGACCACACTGCCGCCAGGATGGAGGTGGAAGGCGCGCGCGTGCGCTCGGCCCCACGGCCCCTCGGCCACGACGTCGCTGGCACGGGCCACGACCACGTCCTTGCCGAGCATCGGGATGCGCAGGGGTGCGGTGTCGTCCCACGGCACGGCGGCGGCGGCACGGAGCTCTGCGAGCAGCGACAGGGGGTCGCGGTACGGAAGGACGTACGGCATCGTCGCCCGGTCGTTGCGGCCGCGGACGGCGACCACGAGCCCTTGCTGGGCGTCGAAGCGCACGTCGTACTGGCGCTGGTCGCCGCGCAGCGTGGTCTCCTCGCGGAACTGTTGGGAGTGGTGCCGGCTCGCGTGCGCTCGGCTGCTCTGGACCACGGTCCCCTGCCCCAACGATCCTTGCAGCTGCAGCCTCGCCTCGAGGAAGGCGACGCGGCCACGCTCGCTGCGCGAGAGGGTCTGACTGCCGACGGGGCGGCCCTTGGAGGTGAGGCGGTAGGAGCAGACCTCGACGGCCATGAACGCGAGCGTAGCACGCGGCCGTACGGGCGCGACTGCCGGGGCCTAGGGTGGGGTATGCAGCTGCGCACCGCGTTCGCGACCGTCCTGTCGGCGCTGCTCCTGGCCGGCTGCCTCCCCATCCCGGACGTGCGGGTGCCGCTCTTGGTACAGGCTCCGGAGCTTCAGGTCGATCCGGCCCTCGTCGAGCACGACACCCGCTGGATCTCGACCCCGGCCGCGCCGGGCACGCCGATCTGGCTGAACGGCACCGGCATCAGGCGCACGCACCTGCCCGGTACGCCGGGTCGCGTCGTGGTCGTCGCCATGCCGGGCCTGTTCAGCGGCGCCGCCGTCTTCGACATCTGGGCCCGGCAGCTCGTGGCGAGCGAGCCAGGTGTGGAGGTGTGGGCGGTCGATCGGCGCTCCAACGCCCTCGAGGACCGAGAGGGCATCCGGCGGGCGATCGAGGCGGACGATCCCGAGGTGGCGCTGCGCTACTACGCACCCGGAGGCGAGCACGTGCCGATCGAGCCGGCGTGGGTGCCGTACATGGCGCACTGGGGCCTGGCCGTCCACCTGCGCGACCTGCAGGAGGTGGTCCTGGCCGCGCGCGCCGAGGCCGAGGTCGTGCTGTTGGCCGGGCACTCGCTCGGCGCCGGCATCGTCAGCGTCTACGCGGCCGCGCGCATCGCACCCGAACAGGGCGGTGGGATCGGCGAGGACCACGTCGACGGCCTGATCCTGCTCGACGGCAGCGTGGGTCGGACCGGGGCGCTCGGCCGCGCCGACGAGCGCGTCGCGATCTTCGGCATCACCCTCGTGCCCGACGTCGAGGATCTCGTGTCGGGGCGCGCCGCCCCGTTCCTCAGGGGCGGACTCGGGTTCGGTCAACGCCACGTGGTGCGCACCGCGGTCGCGGCAACGTTCGCGCGGCTCCGGCCCGACGACCTGGCGCCGGCGGGTTCGGTCCCGTATCCCATCACGAACCGCGCGCTGATGGGCATCCGAACCGACGACGACTACGCCGTGACGCCGATCTTCAGCGCCTCGGTCGGTGAGGCCGTGGGGGCGCGCTTCGGCGGCAACGTCACCGCCTTCGTGCTGACCGGGCGTGACGGCGCCCGCAGCCGCACCGTCGCCGGTGTCGCCGACGACGCGACGCACGTCAGCTGGTCCGCCGGCGATCCGGCGCGTGAGGTCAGCGACTTGGACGACCTCGTCGCCCAATGGACCGATCCGGCCGCCGACCCGGCGGAGTGGTACTTCCCGCTCCGGCTGGCCGTCGACGTGGCGCAGCTCGACCCGCGACTCGAGGCGACATCCGGGTTCGTCCCGATGGACCGCATCGTCCTGCCGGCGTTGGCGATCGGGGCCGGTCGCGGCGTGATCACGAGCCCAGCAGGCTTCCAGTCGTACGTCAACACCCGCCCTGGCGCGCCCATCGCGGTCACCGTCGTGCCGGGGCTGACCCATCAGGACGTGCTGAGCGCACGCGCCAACCCCACCATCCCGATCGTGCTGCGCTGGCTGCGCAGCGAGGGCTGGATCGCGCCGCGACCGCGCTGACCGCGCGCCGATCCGGCGCGGCGACCGTGGCGACGCCGCGTGGAGGCCGCGCCCCTGTGCCTGACGGCAGTGGCGGCGTACACTGGTGGGCATGCTCGAGCTCCGCTACATCCGCGAGAACGCCGAGGCCGTGCGCCGGGCCATCCGCGCCAAGCAGCTCCCCGACGCAGTGGCATCGCTGGACGCCGTGCTCGTCGCCGACGAGCACCGGCGCCTGTTGCGCGGCGACCTCGAGTCGCTGCAGGCCAGGCGGAACGCGGCCAGTCGCGAGATCGGCGCGCGCAAGCAGCGCGGCGACGACGCCGACGACCTGATGCGCGAGATGAGCGAGGTCGCCGCCGAGGTGAAGCGGCTCGAAGAGCGCGACACCAGTCTGGCGGGCCAGATCGCGCTCCATCTGCTCGAGATCCCGAACGTGCCGCACGAGAGCGTGCCGTACGGCGCGAGCGAGCACGACAACGTCGTCGAAGCCGAGCACGGGGAGCGTCGCGTCGACGCCGACCTGCTGCCGCACTGGGAGCTCGCGGAGCGTTCGCGCTGGTTCGACCTCGAGGCGGGCGTGACGTTGACGGGCGCCGGGTTCCCAGTCTTCAAGGGCGTCGGCGCGCGACTCGTGCGCGGTCTGGCGGCGTTCTTCCTGGACCGGCTCGCCGCCCAGGGGTACGAAGAGGTGCTGCCGCCGCTGCTCGTGAACGCGGCGTCGGCCACCGCGACCGGTCAGCTCCCGGACAAGGAAGGGCAGATGTACGAGGTCACGGGCGGCTACTACCTGATCCCGACCTCGGAAGTCTCGGTCACGAACCTGCATCGCGACCAGATCCTCGACGACGACGCGCTGCCGCTGCGCTACTGCGCCTACACGCCGTGCTTCCGGCGCGAGGCGGGCAGTTACGGCAAGGACGTGCGGGGCCTGAACCGCGTGCACCAGTTCGACAAGGTCGAGATGGTGCAGTTCACGCGCCCCGAGGACAGCTACGACGCCCTGGAGGCGATGACGCGTACGGCCGAGGGGCTGCTCGAGGCGCTCGGCCTGCCGTATCGCCGGTTGCTGATGTGCACGGGCGACATGGGCTTCACGCAGGCGAAGAAGTACGACCTCGAGGTGTGGAGCCCGGGGCAGGCGCGCTGGCTCGAGGTGAGCTCGATCTCGAACATGGAGGCGTTCCAGGCCACTCGCCTCGCGACGCGCTCGCGCCCCGGCGGTTCGGACGGTCGCGGCAAGACGCGCAGCGTACACACGCTGAACGGCTCGGCGCTGGCGTTCCCGCGGACGATCGCCGCCCTGCTCGAGACGTACCAGCAAGGCGATGGCAGTGTGCTGCTCCCCGAGGTGCTGCGCGGCTACGTCGGGACCGACGTCCTGCGCTAGGCCGCGGCGCCGAGCGCCGCGGCCGACGTCAGCCTGCGTCGTCGACGGTGCGGGCCACCCGGAAGCGGCCCTCGTTCCAGCCCGGCGCGAGCGCCTCGAGCGTCTCGATCGACAACCCTCGTTCGTCGTCGACGGCGTCGCTCCGGAGACCGGGGGGCGGCGCCGGCGCGACGCCCTCGGCGCCGCCGTGCACGACCTCGTCGAGCGTGGCGGGCCGCGACATCGGGGCCACGCCGGTCACGTCCACGTTCTGCAGATGGGCCAGGTACTCGACGAGCCGGTCGAGGTCGGCGCGCAGTGCGCCGCGCTCCGCGTCGTCGAGTTCGAGCCGTGCCAGGTCGGCCAGGTGATCGAGCGCGGCGTCGTCCAGGAGCATCAGGGGGAGCCTAGCACGCCTGCCAGGGGCGCCGCCGCGGGCACGACGGCGGCCGCCGACGGTAGGACGCGCGTCACGACCTCGTACAGCACCACCACGAGCGGGAGTGCCGGCAGCATCGCGGCGACCGACACGCGGCGCACCTCGAGCAGCGTCAGGCCCAGGCCGACGATCATCAGCCCACCCACGCCGTTCACGAGCAGGACGCGTGGATCGAGCGCAGGATCGGGCAGCGCGCCGGCCACCGCCCCGGCGCCGAGCGCGATGCCGCCTTGGTAGACCAGGATCACCAGCACCGAACCGAGGACCCCGGCGCCGAAGCTCGCTGCCAGCGCCACGGCCGAGATGCCGTCCAGCGTGGCCTTCAGCAGCAGCACGCTGGGGTCGCCGACGAGACCGTTCTGGAGGCTTCCGACGATGGTCATCGGACCGACGCAGAACAGCAGGCTGGCGGCCACGAAGCCCTCGGTGAAGCGACCGCCGCCGCGGAAGCGGCGCTGCAGCGCGAGTCCGAGGCGTTCCAGGCGCTCCTCGAGGCGCAGCGCCTCACCGAACGCCGCGCCGACGGCCAGCGCGACCAGGCCGATCACGAGCCCGGGGGGCGACGCGACGCGCGTCAGGTCGAGAGCGTTCATGACGCCGATCAGCAGCGTGACCAAGCCGACCGCCTGCATGACGACGCCGGCGATGCGCTCCGGCAGGCGCCCGCGCAGGGTCAGGCCGAGCAGCGCGCCCACGACGACGGTGAGCGCGTTCCAGAGGGTGCCGGACAACGCGTCCAGGGGGGTCACGGCGGCGACGCTACCACGCGCCTCACGCGCACCGATCGCTCAGGTGGCGTCCGGCTCTGCCGGCTTCGCAGGCTGTGCGCTCGCGGAGCGGTTCCCCAGCACGAGGGCCGTCACCACCGCGCCCGCGAGCAGCGGCACGCCGATCAGCCATAGCAACCAGACCCACAGCGAGCGCGGGCCGATCGCCGTCGGCGGCAGGATGAACGGCAGCGTCCCGACGGGCGACTGTCCGATCTCGAGCATCACCGACGCGTTCGCCTCCTCCCACTGGAACGTCTGGTCACGCACGAGGAGGTGATGCGTCCCGCCGTCCGGGGCGGTGAACGCGCCCTCGTAACGACCGGGCCGCGTCTCCTCGAGATCGACGGTGACGTCGGGCGGCGGCAGGTCGGGCGTCTCGGTCGATGCCGCCGGCACGGACTCACCGACGAGGCCTTGCCGCCGGACCTCGACGAACACGACCGCGTCCTCGACGGGCGCGAGCGATGGGTCGGCCATGTCGATCGCGATCACCAGGCGCTCGCCCGGTCGCGGAGGGTCGGGGATCACCGTCAGTTCGCCGAGCACGAGGAAGGCGTGCGCTGCAGCGCTGCCGGCCAGGGCGAAGAGGAGCACGGCGAGGAGGCGCACGGCGCCGAGCACTCGCGCGCACGGTGGTGGTGTCGCGGTGCGCCTCATGGGAGCGCCTGCGGGGGGTGATGTCGCCACAGCCACACCCGGAGTGGTACGCCGGCCTCGTGGACGGCGCCCGCGAGCTCGCGGCCGACCCAGCGGTAGTGCCACGGTTCGTAGTCGTAACACGTGCGTTCCTCCTCGCCGGCCGGGTAGCTCAGCACGAACCCGTAGCGGTGTGCGTGCTGCACGAGCCAGGCGCCCTCCGGGGTGCGGGCCCAATCCGCGAGGTCCCACGGCGCCGGCCCGCCCCGCGTGCGCAGGTCGATGGCGGTACCGAGCTGGTGCTCGGAGTGACCGGGCCTGGCGCTGACCCGCCGCGCCTGCGCCTCGCCGAGCCGCGCCACCCAGCCGTCGAACACCTGCCGCTGGTACGCGAAGCTGCGGTAGGCGGACTGCACCTCGAGCGCCAGGCCGGCCGCCTCTGCGTCCTCGCGCAGCGCGCGCAGGTCGTCGATCACGACGGCGCGTACCAGGTGGTCGCTGGCGAAGCCGGCCTCGCGGACGCGCACGAGGTCGCTCGGGTCGGGGGTCTCCGGCAGACGGTACGTGGTGTCGAGCAGGACCAGCGCGTGGTCGCGCAGGTGATCGACGTCCACGACGACGTCGCCGTAGGTGCACGGCGGCGGGTCGTCGGGCGCCACCTGCGCCAGCGCCCACGGCCACAGGGCGACCGTCGCGAGCAGCACGCCCCAGGTCGAGCACTGCACGGCGCGACTCATGGCAGCGGCCCCAGCGGCCCCAGCAGGGTGCCGCGCATCTCCATCGGCTGCGCCAGCACGACCACCTGCAGCACCGTGACCGCCAACGCGAACAGGCCGATCGGCCACATCGCCACGACGCCGCGCGTCGCCCCGAAGTCACGCAGTGCCCGCGCGCCGCCGACGACGATCGCCATCAACCCGTAGATGCTGGCGATACCGGCGCCGACGAAGAACAACCAACGACTCGGCACGAGTTGCGCCAAGCGCCAGTTGGTGTCCACGGCGAAGCCTCGGTACTCGAAGAAGTGTTGGAACACGGGCACGATCGTGAGCGCTCCGGTGAGGAAGTGGAACAGGTAATGCGCCGTCCAGAAGCCGACCGCCAGGACCATCGCCACGGATCCCCAGCGCAGCAGGAGGGCACGTGGCCCCTCGCGCACGCCCGCCGCGAGCGAGCCCAGCGCGAAGGCGCCGAGCGTGAGCGCGCCGCCGACGCCGATCACCAGCGTGAACAGCAGCCCCAGGACCAGGGTCTCGTTGCGCGTCCCGAGCGTGGTCGCGACGGCGTCGGCGGCTGCGAAGAACGGTGGGATCATCGCCACGGCGTTCATCACGCCGGCCCACAGCAGGACGATCGCGAGGACCGCCAGCGAGACCCCGCCGCGCCGCCGCCAGGCGCCTGCGAGCGCCTCGCGCCACGGCGCCCTGACGCGCAGGGCGACGTTGTCGTACGGACACGCGCGCACGCAGTTGAGGCACAGGGTGCAGTCCATCGTGCTCGTCATGGCGGGCACGAAGAGGTCGGTCTCGCAGCCCGGGAAGCGGCCGCGGCCGTTGGCGCCCGTGACCTCGGCCAGCGGGATGAAGGCCGGCCGGCGAGCACCCTCCGCGCCGAGGCCGCGCGCCTCCCACGCGGCGCGGGCGCCCTCATGGTCGCTGACGCGCCCGTGCAGGCAGGGTTTGTGCTCGCAGCGGTCGCAGACGTCGGCGTCGACCGTCGTCACCTGCGTCGGGGAGGTGTGCGAGAGGGCGAAGTTGAAGGTTCCGAGCGGACAGACGTGCTTGCAGAAGGTGCCGGGCGGGAACAGGACGTCGACGGCGAGCGCGGCCACGAAGTAGCCGATGACGAGCCAGGCGGTGAGCCATGGGCTCGACCAGAGTGAGAACGCCTCGTAGGCGAAGAAGAACGCGAGCATCAGGACGATCACGAACCCCTTCGAGCGCAGCGCCCTGGGCCAGCGCCACTCGCGCCCGAGCCAGCGCTTCAGGACGCGGCTCGGTCCGCGGACCAGCATGAGCGGGCAGGCGGCGCAGAAGGCGTTGCCGAGGAAGGCCAGACCCAGGACGACGAAACCGCGGTAGTGCAACCAGACGCTGGTGGTGGCGACGTTGCGCGGGGCCAGCTGACGGCCCGTGAGGCCATCGACGATCACGAACAGCGCCAGCAACAGCAGCGGCAGCTGCAGCGCCAGGCGGGCGTAACGCCAGCGTGCGAAGCGGCGCAGGCCTGGGAGCCGGAAGAGGTCGAAGCCGGTGGGCGTGTCGGGGCGTGGGGCGGTCGTCGCCCTGGGGAGTTCGATCATCCGTTACCGATGCTAGCAGCGCGGCGGCGCTCGACGCGTGCGCCGCGCGCGACTCAGGGGCGGCTGCCGGTCAACCAGAACAGCACGTGCTCGTTGACGTTCTCGATGTGGTCGCCACAGCGCTCCAGGTAGCGGGCGACGGCGAGGAGCTTCGTCGCCGGCGTGATGGTGGATGGATCGGCCATCATGTACGTCAGCAGCTCGCGCTGGATCTGCTCGTAGAGCTCGTCGATCTCGTCGTCCATGCCGAGCGCGGTCCGCGCCGCGTCGGCGTCCTCGTCGACGAACGCCCGGATGGTGGTCTCGAGCATCTCGTCGATGACGGCGAGGATGCGGGCCATGTCGAGGTACTTCTTCACGCGCGGCTTCCGTGCCAACTCGGCACCTGCGCGCGCGACGTGCGAGGCGTAATCGCCCGAGCGCTCGATGTCGGCCAGCGACTGGAAGACGCTGCCGAGGAAGCGCAGGTCGCGCGCGGCTGGCTGGCGCCGGGCGATGATCGTCAGGATGCGCTGTTCGAGCTGATGCTGCACGGCGTCGACCGCTGCGTCGCCAGCGACGCAGCGCTCCGCTGCGTCGACGTCGCCGTCGATCAGCGCCGCTTTGGCAAGCCCGACCGACTCGCGCACCATGCTGAGCATGCGCACCGTGCTGGCGTTGACCTCCTGGAGGTCTTGCTCGAGGACGTTCATGCCGTCTTGTACCATGTGCACACGATGGCTCCCACAGGTCATGGCTGGGTCAGGTGGTGCCGCTCGCGGCGTGTGGGGCGGGCGAGCGTCGCACGGGTCGAGCGGCGCAGGGCAATCGCGATGGGCGGTCTCGGCGCCGCCCTGACGTTGCGATGACATCGGGCTGCCTAGCATGGGACCCATGGACGCCCCAGGTGCGCAGCCCGGCCTCGCTCGCAGCGACGGCGATGGCGCGTAACGCGACCGTCCTCGTCGTGGAGGACGACCCCACCGTCCGCGAACTCGTGACCTTCCACCTCAGCCGTTCGGGCTTCGCCGTGCTCGAGGCGGGCGATGCGGCGAGCGCGTGGCCCTTGTTGGAGCGCGCTGACGCCGTCGTCCTGGACTGGATGCTGCCCGACCTCTCGGGCGTGGGTTGGCTGCGTCGCCTGCGCGCGGGCGGGCACGCTGCGACACCCGTGCTCATGCTCACCGCCCGCGCGAGCGAGGTCGATCGGGTCGAGGGTCTCGAGGCCGGGGCCGACGACTACCTGGTGAAGCCGTTCTCGGCCGCGGAGCTCGTGGCGCGCGTGCGCGCACTGCTCCGCCGCGTGCACCCGATCCGTCGACTCGAGGTGGGTCGCCTGACCGTCGATCTCGACGCCGCGCGCGTGACGGTCGGTGGCGACGTCGTCGCGCTCACGCGGCGCGAGTTCGAGCTCGTGGCGTTCCTCGCCGGGCACCCAGAGCGCGTCTTCACCCGTGGCGAGCTGCTCGATCGCGTGTGGGGTGAAGACTTCGTCGGCACCGAGCGCACGGTCGACCAGCACGTGGCGCAGCTGCGGGCGAGGGTCGGCGCCCAACGCATCGAGACGGTGCGCGGGAGGGGCTATCGACTCGTCGATGTCGACGCACGCGTCTGACGACTGGTTCGATGCGCTCGCCGAGGGCGTCGTGCTCGTCCGCGCTGAGCGCGTCGTGGGCATCAACGCGGCCGCTTCCCGCTTCCTCGAGGTCGAGCCGGAGCGCGCCGTCGGCGCGGCGTTGATCGCCGTGGTGCGCGACCACAGGATCGAGCGGGCCTATCTCGATCAGGTTCCGCTCGAGTTGCTCACGCGCGGTCGCTGGCTCGCGATCACGGCGCTGGAAGGCGCGCTGCTCTTGCACGACGTGAGCGAGCAGCGCCGCGCGCGCGACGATGCGAGGGAGCTGCTGGCCGTGTTGTCGCACGAGCTCCGCACGCCCGTGACCGCCATCCGGGCGGCGCTCGAGGCGCTGCGCTACGACATGCCAGCGCAGCAGCGCGGACGCTTCATGGAGCAGGCGGAGACCGAGGCCGATCGCCTCGTGCGGCTGCTCTCCGACCTCACGGTCGACGTGAAGCCTCCGGCGGCGCGGTCGGTGCCACTGAAGGCCTGCGCCCTGCAGGCGACCGAGCTCATCGCGCCGACGCTCGAGGCGCGCGCGCTGACGGTGCGCTTCGAGCTGCCGGGCGGAGACGTCTGGGCCGACCCCGACAAGCTCCTGCAGGTGCTCTTGAACCTGATCGAGAACGCCGCGGTCCACGGGCCGGCCGAGGCGGCGATCCGCGTCGTGGCGACGAGCGATCCGGAGCGCGACGGCTGGTTGCACGTCGAGGTGATCGACCAGGGTGGGCCGCTGGCGCCCGAGGTGATCGAGCCGCTCTTCTCGCCCCACGCCCGCGGCGCTCGCGCGGGTGGTCGTGGCACGGGGCTCGGGCTGTACGTGGTGCGGTCCATCGCGGAGCGTTGGGGCGGACGCGCATGGGGGCGACCGTGGCAGGCGGGGAACGCCTTCGGTGTCAGCGTGCCCCGCAGCCGCGCGGCCGCGCTGCTCGGGCCGCGGCCACCGTCAGGGTCGTGACGCTCTGCCACGACGGCGCGGTTGGCGCTCGAAGCGCTCCGGCGCTGCCGGCGCCGGCTCGACGCGCTCCGCCTGGGGCGCTCGCTCGCGCGCCCAGGGCAGCAGGTCGGTGCCCTCCCAGACACCGGTCGTGCGGGCCGAATCGCGCGGCTCGTGGCCCGCTGCGCCGGCAGCGCCCGTGTCGCTCGCTGCGCTTCGCGCCGCCGGCGCGCCGTCCGACGCGACGGAAAGCGGGCGCGCCCGATCCTGCTCGGGTGGCGGGAGCGCCAGGGCCGAGCCGGGGAAGGCGCGCCGCCACCAGGACGGCGGCATGAGGGCGAGCGCGACGGCCGCGGCGGCGACGGCACCGAAGCGCAGCCCGTGGGTGTCGGTGAGCGCTGCCAGCGACAGGTCGCCGTGCGTGAGCGCGAGCCACGCGAGCCCGGCCGTCGACCACGTCAAGGCGTGGGCGAAGAGCAGGTACGCCCCGGCCACCAGGCGGAAGCGGCGCGGGCTCGGAGCGATCGCGAGCCATCCCAGGAGCGCGAGCTCGAGCCCTACGAGCAGCGGGCCGACCGGCCCGACGGCCGTGCTCGGGTAGGGCGGGACCCCGATCCAGGCGTGCGCCAACGCCAGGGTGACGAGCGCCGGGCTCGGTCCGTACGCCACGGCGATGATCGCGATG
>REEJ01000012.1 GCA_007695125.1 Trueperaceae bacterium
CCGTGCTCGCCCGTGCAGGTGCCGCCGGCGGCGAGGCTCAGGCGCACGAGCTCCCCGTAGGCGGCGTCGAGCCGCGCCTTCGCGTCGTCGTCGTCGTGGTCGTAGAAGAGCGTCAGGTGGAAGTTCCCGTCGCCGACGTGACCGATCAGGTAGGCCGGCAGGGAGAGCTGCTCCATGGCGACGAGCGAGGCCTCGATCACCTCGGCCAGGCGCGAGACGGGCACGGCCAGGTCGGTGATCACGTTGGCGAGTCCAGGGTTCACGGCGACGAAGCAGTAGTACGCCTGGTGGCGCGCCTTCCACAGCGCGCGCAAGGCGTCGCCGTCGCGCGCGGCCTCGGCCGTGACCGCGCCGTGTTCGCGCGCCAGCGCCAGGGCGATCTCGGCGACCTCGTCGACCCAGCCCTCGTCGCCGTGGAACTCGAGGAACACGGTGGGCGCCTCGGGGAGCGTCGTGCCGAGGTGGCGGTTGATCGCGCCGATGGCGGCCGGGTCGAGCAACTCGCAGCGCGCCAGCGGCGTGCCGGACTGGATCAGTTCGGTGACGAAGGCGACGCAGGTGGCGACGTCGTCGAAGGCGCAGCGCGCGCCGATCACCGCGGCCGGCCGGGCTGCCAGTTTGACCGTGAGCTCGGTGATCACGCCCAGCGTCCCCTCGGCGCCGCAGAACAGCTTCGTGAGCGCGTAACCGCTGCTCGATTTGCGCGCCCGCCCGCCGGTGCGCACGACAGCGCCCGTCGGCGTCACCACCTCCATGCCGATCACCAGATCGCTCGTGACCCCGTAGCGCACCGCCATCGTCCCCGACGCGTTGGTGGAGGCCATGCCGCCGAGCGACGCCTCGGCGCCGGGGTCGACGGGGAAGAACAGGCCGGTGGCCTTCAGCGCCTCGTTGAGGCGCGGGTAGGTGACGCCTGGTTGCACGATCGCCAGGAAGTCTTCGGGGAGCAGCTCGACGATGCGGTCGAGGCGCGTCAGGTCGAGCGAGATGCCGCCCTGGACGGGGATCGTGTGCCCCTCCAGGCTCGAGTTGACGGCGACGGGCGTGACGGGCGTGCGGCTGCGGTAGGCGTACGAGACCACGCGCTGGACGTCGTCCGTCGACTCGGGATAGACGACCACGTCGGGCCTGTGCGCCAGGTCGACCGACTCGCCGCGGGCGTGGAGATCGAGGGCGCTGTCCGAGACGTCGACCTGATCGTCGCGCAGGAGGGCGCGCAGGTCGGCGACGAGGTCGCCGCTCGCGGGGGCGGGATCGGTCGATGCGTTCATGGTGCACATCGTATCCGCGGCGGCGAGTGGTCGCCCCGAGGCGACGACGGGTCGTCGCGAGGCGGAGCGCCATGCGCAGCGTCGCGCAGCCGTTTGACGGGCCCCCGGGCGCCCGGTAGCGTATGGCGGCAGTGGAGGCCGCGGATGCCGGGGGTTGGTCGCCAAGAGGCGCGTACCGATACCGATACGCACCGGCGTGGCGAGATCCTCACCGTGACGCCGTCGACGATGCCGCCGCGCATCGTGTGGAGGTACGCATGAGGATCGCCCTAGCAGACGTTCGAACGCTCGCTGCGACGCTGGCGCTGTTGATCGCTTCGTGGTCGGTGGCGCAGGCGCCGCAGACGCTGGTGATCGCACAGGGCGTCGACATCCACGGCTTCGACGTCCACGACCACAACCAGACGGCCGCCGAGGCGGTGCTGATCAACCTGTTCGACTACCTGGTGTTCCGCTCGGCGGATGGCGAACTCGAGCCCGCGCTCGCCACCTCGTGGGAGCGCATCGGCGACACGGCGATGCGCTTCGAACTGCGCCAGGGCGTGCTGTGGCACGACGGTTCAGCCTTCACGGCTGACGACGTCAAGTTCTCGCTCGAGCGGGTCGCGCGCGACACGAGCCTGCGCGAGCACGGCAACTACATGCAGATCCGCGAGGTCGAGATCGTCTCGCCCTTCGAGGTGATCGTCCACACCGTCGAGCCCGATCCGGTCCTGCTCGGTCGGCTGAGCCGCATCGGGTCGTCGATCGTGCCCAAGGCCTACCTCGAGGCGGTCGGCTGGGAGGGCTTCGACGACGCGCCGATCGGCACGGGTCCGTTCCGCTTCGTCGAGTGGCGGCGTGACGAGCGCCTCGTGCTCGAGGCGTTCGACGACCACTGGCGCGGCCGGCCGGCGTTCGATCGGCTCGTGCACCGCGTGATCCCCGAGGACAGCACGCGCGTCGCCGAGCTGCTCACCGGCGGCGTGCACGTGGCGACCAACGTGCCGGCGCAGGACAAGGCTCGGGTCGAGTCGACCCCGGGCGTCCGCGTCGAGCCGTGGCCGACGCCGCGCGTGATGCTGTACCTGATGAACACCGACGCCGGCGTCGCGACGGGCGACCCGCGCGTACGCGAGGCGATCGACCTGGCGATCGACAACCGGCTGTTGGTCGACGCGCTGATGGGCGGGCTCGGCACGCCGACGCGCGGGCGCGTCAGCCCGGGGATCACGGCGGCCCCGATGCGGCTGTTCGACACCTACCTCTACGACCCCGAGCGCGCCGTCCAACTGCTCGCGGACGCCGGCTACGGCCCCGGGGAACTCACCATCAAGGTGCAGGGTCCCGCCGGGCGCTACCCGAACGACGCCGACATCGTCGAGTTCACCGCCGTCATGCTCGAGGCGGTGGGGATCCGAGCGGAGGTCGAGGTGCTCGAGTGGAGCGCCTACCTCGGCCGGGTCTGGAACGCCGACGCCGTCGAGCACATGGGCCTGATCGGCCTCGGCAACTCGCTCTTCGACGCCGCGCTGGCCTACACGCTGATCTTCTGCGACGGCGGCTACGCGGGCAAGACCAACTGGTGCGACCCCGCGTTCGACGCGCTCCTCGAGGAGGCGCTGATCGAGCTCGATCCCGAGCGCCGGGCCGCGCTGTACGACACGATCTACCAGCGGGTCGCGGATGAGCGGGTGATGGTGTTCCTGTTCCAGGTCGAGAACCTGGCGGGCGTCAGCGACGACGTGGCGTGGACGCCGCGCGCCGACGAGCTGCTGTGGATGTTCGACGCGCGACCGGCCGCCGTGCCCTGAGCG
>REEJ01000091.1 GCA_007695125.1 Trueperaceae bacterium
TCCTCGCCGCCTCCGAGGCCGTCGGACGCCTCGCCTGGACCCATCAGGACGCCGAAGCGCTGCTGCTGATTCCCATGCTGGTGCGGGGCGAGCGCGCTGCGGTCCTCGCCACGGTGGACGCTGCCGCCGAGGCGCGCTCGGCGTCGCCCATCTACGATCGCTGGTGGCCGGCGTACGCATACCCGGCGCTGCGGGCGGCGTCGCCAGTGCGTGACGCACGCGCCCTGCGGGCGGTGACGGCGCGCTATCTCCCGGATGCCCTCCTCGACTGCGCACCGAGCGACGCCATCGTGCGCGGCATGGCCGAGGCGTGGCTCGCCGTCGCCAAGGGCGCTGCACCCGACGGCCGCGAGCCGCTCGCCGCACTCATCGCCGCCGAGGAGGTGCAGGTCTCGACGCGGGCCTGGCTCGGCCACGGGCTTCCAGGGCTCGAGCGTGGCTCGCTGCTCCTCGCGGCAGGCCGGGCCACCGCCGCGGTCGACGCCGCCGAGGCGACGCTTCACGCCGCGGCGCGCTACGGCGCCGGCATCCTGCTGGCCGACGTCGAGCCCCACCGACCGCTCCTCGCGCGCTGCGCCGCGGTCGGTCTCCATGCCGACCTGATCGATGCCGTGTTCGAAGCAGTCGACGCCGCTGCAGCCGTCACGACGACGCGGGCCATCCCGGGTTCCGGGGAGGCGCTCACCGGGCGCGAGGTCGACGTCCTCCGGCTGGTGGCACGCGGTCTCAGCAACCGCGACGTCGCCGCCGAGCTCGGCATCGCGGAGGCGACCGTGAAGACGCACCTCACCCGCGTCCTGGGCAAGCTCGGCGCGACCTCGCGCACCCACGCCGTCGCCCGCGCGCGCGAGCTCCGCCTGCTCTGATCCGAAGCGACCGGAGGACGACCCGCCGACGGGCGCCGGCGACCTTCGGTGGACGCGAGGCCCGTGGACGTTGACACCAGCAGCACCATCGGGGACCGTGGCTGCCGTGATCGACGGCCTGCTCACCTATACTGCCTCATGACCGAGGACGACCGTCAGCGCCTTCGGGCGGTCTTCGAGCCCTACCCGGAGGTGGCCGGCGTGTGGCTGTTCGGTTCTCATGCGCGGGGCACCGCCAGCGCGCGCAGCGACGTCGACCTCGCGGTCGACCCCGCCTCGGGCGTGGGCAGCGGCGCGCGGAGTCGGAAGCTCGACATGCTCGCCGACCTCGTGGACGCTGGATTCGAACACGTCGACCTCGTCATCCTCGACACCGACGATCCGGTCCTCCGCTTCCAAGCCATCGGGCCGAACGTGCTCGTCTACGCCGCACCCGACTACGACCCGGCCGAGGCGTTCGTCGCGGCGCTCCGGCAGTTCGACGACACGGCGCCGCTCCGCGCGCGCTACCGCGAGGCGTACTACGGGAGGCTGCTGCGACGTGACGGATGACGTCTTCGAGCGGCGGACGCGTCGGTTCCTCGAGACGCTCGAGATCCTCGAGAGGCTTCAGCACACCTCGTGGGAGCGGTTCTCGACAGACCCGGAGAAGTACGGAAGCGCCGAGCGCTTCCTCCAAGTGGCCGTGGAGATCCTCGACGACCTCGGTGCTCATCTCGTCGCGAGGTTGGGCGTCGGTCCCATCGAGCGCTACCGCGACATTCCGGATCGTCTGTTCGATGCGGGACGGTTGTCCGAGCAGCAGGCAGCCGTCTGGCGCCGCGTCATCGGCTTCCGCAACGTCATCGTGCACAACTACCTCGACGTCGACCGCGCGATCGTGTTCGACATCCTGCAGCACGCGCTCGACGACCTGCGCGAGCTCCATCGTGCGCTCGTGGAAGCCCAAGCGACATCCTGACCGGTTCGATGCCGACGCAGTTGACGATGAGCTAGGCGTCGCACACTGCCGTCGGCCTCGCGGGACCGGGAGCGCTCCGTTCGAGCAGCGCGTCGAGGTCGCGCGCCGCGAGGGCGGCTCGGAGGGCCGGACTGCCGGCCGAGGCGTAGAGGTAGGCGCTGTCCGGTAGCGGGAGCGATCCGAAGATGCCCGCGCGCGTCCACGCCTCGACACCTTCCGCCTCCGTCGCGGCTGTGAGGGTGCGGACGTAGGTGATGCCCGAGGCGCGCATCCGGGCACCGACGTCGAGGTGCTCGCGGACGCTCGATCGGACGCCGTCGGCGCCGACGACGAGATCGTAGGAGCGCCAGGTGTCGTCGACGTCGTGACGGGCTCTGAGGCTGGCGTCGGCCGTCACGTCGGTGATCTCGACACCCAGGTGCAGCGCGATCCGGTCGTGCTCCGTCGCGGCGTCGAGCAGCACGCGATGGAGGTCGCTGCGGCGGATCACCAGCAGCTGGTCGAGGCCGTCGCCGCGCCGTGGGAGGAGGGGCGCGAGGAGGGTCCTCCCGACGTCGTCGACGATGCGCGGCGACGAGAGCGGCCGACCCCGGTCGCGCAGCGCCGGCTCCAGGTCGAGCCCGCGGAGGACGGCGAGGCCGTTGGGGGCGAGCGCGATCCCCGCCCCGATGGCGCGCGGGTGGGCCACGCGCTCGAACAGCGCGACCCTGGCCCCGGCGCGGGCGCGGAGGAGCGCAAGGGAGGACCCACCGATCGCTGCACCCACGACGGCCAGGTTGAGTCTCGGGATCTCCACGTACCGAGTTCTCGCATCCCGTGCGGCGCCGTCTCCACCACCCTGCACGACCGACCGAGGTCTACGACCTTCGGTGGACGCGTCTCCCGCGGGCGGTCCCTACACTGCCAACCGCGATGGATCGAAGGGATCCCAGCAGCGCAGGACGGGAGGCGGTCAGGATGCAGCATCAGCCGAAGAGGTCTCAGCAGGTGCCGATGAACGGGGCAGCTCGTGACGCCGTCGACGTGCCGGGGAGCGCTCCACGGTACGTGGTCGTTGCGTCGACGGACATCGGCGCGCCACCCGACTTGGTGTGGGAGCTGTACTGCGACCCACACCGCTACCCCGAGATCGCCCACGCGACGGAGCGGATGCTGCACGTGCCCGACGGTCCCATGGGCGTGGGCTACACGTACAAGGAGATCGGCGTCATGGGGCCGTTCAAGAGCGAGG
>REEJ01000243.1 GCA_007695125.1 Trueperaceae bacterium
CCCGGCGACCCGCACGCGCTCCTCAACGCGACGCGAGCGGCGTTCTTCCGCGGCGGGTTCGACGCTGCGAGAGACCTGCGGCCCCACGCCGAGGCGCTGGTGCCGGACCCGGGCTGGGCTGGCGACCGCTACCTGGCACGTGCGGGTGTCTTCGCGCTGTTGGACGATGCCGACGCGGCGGAGGCGGCGCTCACCGCGTACCACGACTGGATCCAGGAGACCGGCGACGACGGGCAGCCCGCCCTCGCCGACGCCCTCGACGACCTGCTAGAGCGGCGGCACCACGACGCCCGGGCTCCACTCGTCGACCTGCACGAGCTGATCGTCGGCCTGGTCGAGCGCTGGAAGAGCATGAGCGAGGAGCAGATCGAAGCGAGCATCGAGGCGGGCCTGGCCAGCGTCCCGGGGCTGCTGCGCGAGCTACCGCACATGATCGGCTACCAAGCGCCCGCCACCCTGCGCCTGCTGGCCATGCTCGTGCTGCACGACGTCGCGCCTCCGCCTACGCACGGCACGTGGGTTGCGGTGCTCCGGCGCGTCGCCACCCAGGGTCCCGGCACCCGCCAGGCGCGGCGCATGCTGCTGATGCTGCTCGCCGAGACCGGCCACATCGACGACGAAGCCGTCGTGCTGGACAGCGACGACGATGACGACGACGCTGCGGACGTGCTGCTGCGTCGCATGCAACTGAGCGGCGAAGCGGTGCCCTCCGGCCTGCCGCCCGACGACGACGCGCGCATGAGCGCCGCGCTCGACGAACTCCAAGCGGGTCGTACCGCGTCGGCGCTGCAGGCACTGAGCGCGCTGCACCAGCGCTACCCCGACTCGTTGCCGCTCACGCACAACCTGGCATTGGCCGAGCGTCTGAGCGGCGGCGACGTGGCGCTCGCTGGTCACGAGCGGCTGGAACGCCTGGTCGCTCGGCACCCCGACTACCTCTTCGCCCGGGCCGAGCTCGCGGTGACCGCGATCGAGGCGGGCGACCTGGTGAGGGCCGAGGCGTTGCTCGCGCTTCCGGACGGGAAGCGCCGCGTCCACGTGCTGGAGTGGGGCGCGTTCGCCGCGGCCAGTGGGCGTGTGGCCTTGGCGCGAGGTGACGTCGACGCGGCCGAGGCGTTGCTGGACGGGATCGGAGACACGCTCGGCAGCGAGTCGGCGCCGTATCGGGCGCTGGATGCCGCCGTCGATCGCTACCCCGACGATCTTGGTCCCGTCGCCGCTGCCGACTTCGACGACGACTTTGACGACGACACGGACGACGATGGTGCCGCGTTCGACGATGCCGAGGACGATGACGACGTCTCGCTCGCCGCGGTCCCCGACCGAGACGAGCTGATGGAGATGCCGACGCTCGACGAGCACTGGTGCATCGCGTTGCGCCCGACGGTGTTCATGATCGGCGAGGACCCCGAACCCACCCTGACGTGGCTGGGCGCGGTCGCGACCGACGACGGCTTCGTGCGTCTCGTGAACGTCGAGGCGGAGGACTTCGACGCGGACTCGCTCTACGCGCTCGTCGCCCAAGCCTGCGCCGGCGGGATGGTGGCGGCGGAGCCCGGTCGTCCGAAGCTCGTACGGCTGGACGACCCGGACCTGGCGAGCGAACTGGCCGAGCTCCTGGCGCCGTTCGACATCGACGTCGTGGTGGGCGACACCGAACCGGCGCTTGCCGGCGTGCGCTCCCTCGCCGAGGCCCTCGGGGGCGGGGTGCCGTCGTGGCTGGCCGACGCCGAGGACGAGCACGTCGCTGCGTTCTTCGACGCCGTCGACGCGTTCTACGATGCGACGCCGTGGCTGCACTTCCCGAGCGACGGGTACGTCGCGTTCCGCGTCGGTGACGGACCGTGGCGCTACGCCAACGTGATGGGTCAGGGTGGCGAGGAGTTCGGCCTCGCCGTGTTCGCGGGCTGGCACGAAGCGAACCAAGCCGCTCAGTGGGCGACCGTCGACCTGGACGCACCCGACGACCAAGACGACGATGCGATGCGCCTGGAGGCGATCGGTTCGTTCGAGGGCCTCAGCCTCGCGCCGCTTGCGGCCTTGTCGCCGCTCGACGCCGGCCGGTATCTGGTGGCCGATTACGAGCCCGACGTCGACGCCACGGTGCCTGCGTGGCTCCGCTTCGAGGCTGGCGGCGCTGCCCGTCCCGAGCAGGGACCCGGCGTCTACGCCGTACTGATCGCGCTGTTGGCCGAGCACGCCGGGCGCACCAGGCATCATGTGCGGCGCATCGATGCGGCTGTCGACACGCCCGCCGGAACGTTGCGGGTCCGCTACCCGGCGACGGGCGACGAGCCGAGCGACGAGCCGGTGACGCCGAGGGTGCGCGCCTGAGGCGAGTTCGTCGCTCTCCCGCGGCGCAGGATCGCTTGGTGGGGTAGGCGGTGCCGGGTCAGGAGGCGTCGCGCTCCCAGCCGGGGCACCAGTTCGCGAGTTGGTCTCGCATCGCCTGGCGAACCGCGCTGCCCTTGCGGTGCTTCTGCCATGCACCGAGCACCCAGCCGAACGCCTCGCGCGCGTCGTCGGGCGACCACGCCTTCCACTCCGCATCGCTGTCGTGATCGAAGTCGTAGATCCCTCGCAGTACGCCGAGCGCGTAGGCATCGCAGGCCTCGTCTCGGCCGGCATCGTGGTACCACCGCAGCCGCTCGAGGTGCGGTTCGAGGGTCTCCTCCAGCATCTGCCATGCGGCCTCATGCGGCGCGGTGTAACCGTAGCGGTCACTTCCGGATCGATCGGCGATCGCATCGACGTCGATGTGCTCCAGGTCGAACTGGACCTCGCTCGCGATCGCTTCGGGGTCGACGCCGGCCAGGAGGCGTTCGATCTCCTCACGGACGGCCTCGCCCACGGCGTCGCGGCGTCGAGCGAGCGTCGTCAGCACAGCGGCCTGCTCGAAGGGACGCAGGTCGTTCACGCCCGGCGCGCGGCGCTTCTTGCTGCTCATCGCGTGGGTCGCACATCGAGTGCTCGACGCGGGCTGTCGATGCGGTGCTTCGTGCCGCTCACGCGGGCATCGTATCCGGCTGTGAGGACGTGTGCTGCCGTGCGACTGG
>REEJ01000146.1 GCA_007695125.1 Trueperaceae bacterium
CGTCGGCGGCACGGCGGCCGGGAGCGCCGACACGCCGTCGGCGTCGTCGGGTTCCTCAGGCGCGTCGTGTGGGCTCCCCGAGCCCGCCACGCCGCGCAGGAAGGCGACGTGCTTGATGATCTGCGAGACGCCCTGCACGATGAGGAGCGCGAACGCCACGATGATCAGCGTCTTGATCGGATAGCGCGCCAGCCCGCCGGGGTTGGGGCTCATCTCGAGCTGCGCCCACGAGCGCGCCACGTAGGTGTTCCCGAAGTAGATGCCCATCCAGGCGAACGGGAACAGGAACAGCACGGTCCCGACGATGTCGATCCAGGCGCGCGTGCGCCGACGCAAGCGGGAGTAGAGGATGTCGACGCGCACGTGGGCGTCGATCTGCATGACGTAGGCCGCGCCGAGCAGGAAGATGGCGCTGTACAGCAGCGTCTGCAGCTCCAGGAAGGTGTTGTTGGAGAGCGCGGCGGCGACGTCGTCACCGAAGGCGCGTCTGATCTGCTGGTAGCCGTAGCGGGCGACCACGTTCTGCACGCCGACCAACACGAGGAGCAAGGACGCCCACCACGTCAGCTTCCCGATCAGGGTGGTCGTCGCATCGATCCCCCTGGCGATCGCGAGCAGGAACGTCACCTGGCCTCCACGCGCTCCGACTTCGGGCAGAGCCGCCCCGCCGTCACCGTGGGGCTCATCTCAGGGTGCTGGCGGCACGATACCGCGCGCCCACGATGCGGTCAACGAGCGTCACAGAGGGTCGCCGCGGCGTTCGACCGCGACCACGGTCGGCGGCTCAGCGGCGCAGGTAGCGCTCGACGTCGCGGAGGTGGCCCTCGAAGTCGAGGTTCGGCCGGAACACCGGTCCGTCGTCGTCGCGTCCGTGCAGGAAGTAGAACCAGTCGCGGCCCTGGGCGTCGCTGCGCTCGGGCGCGAGCACGGCGTCGAGCGCGGCGCGCCCCGGGTTCCCGATCGGTCCTGCCGGCAGGCCCGTGCGCGTGTAGGTGTTCCAGGGGTGGTCGACGTCGAAGTCGCCGCCCGGGAAGTCGAGCTCGGGCAGGTCCTTGCCGAGGCCGTAGGCGACGGTGGGATCGGACTGGAGCGGCATCCCGACATCGAGTCGGTTGCGGAACACGCCAGCGATGATCGGCATCTCTGCGTCGTTCGCTGCCTCCGCCTGGACCATCGACGCCAGCGTGACCCAGGCGTGGAGGTCGAGCCCTTCGTCTGCCAGGCGGGCGCGGGTGGCGTCGTCGAGTTCCTGCTCGAAACGGCTGAGGAAGCGCGTCGCGATGGCGTCGAGGTCGTCGCGCAGCGGCACGTCGTAGGAGGCCGGGAAGAGGTAGCCCTCGAGGCCGTCGACGGCGTCGACCTCGTCACCGGCGAACGCCAGCGTGGTGGCCTGGCTGAGCCGGGCCAGCGCCGCCCCCGCGGGGGCGAGCCCGGTGGACTCGAGCCGCGCCGCCACGTCGACCAGCCGCGAACCCTCCGGCAGCACCAATCGCACCGTGCGCGGGCGGCCACCGCGGCGCAGCACGTTGGCGACCTCGCGTGCTCCCATCGCCGGGTGCAGGTCGTAGAGGCCTTCGCCGACGCGTCGGTCGATTCCCTCGAGGCGCAGCAGCACGAGGAACGTGCGCGGGTCGCGCACGAGGCCCTCGGCGTGGAGGTCGCGAGCGACTTGAGCGACGCCTGTGCCACGGAAGATCTCGAACTCGACCAGCGTCGTATCGTCGCTCGGCGCACCCCAGCTCCACAGCACGTAGCCGGGACCCGCGGCGAGGAGGCCCAGCACGGCGAGGGCGATCAGCGCAACGCGGCGCGCGGTCCCGGAGCGCACCGAGGCGGCGCGCATCACGATGCGCCGCCCGAAGCGTCCGAAGCGTCCGAGCCGCCGGGGTCGTCCGGGCCGTTCGAGTCGTCCGGGTCGCGTCGACCGCGGCCGGCTTCCGCTGCATCGCTGGGCTCGGCCTCGCCACGCTGCGTGGCGAGCCAGGTCTCGAGGATCAGGATGGCGCTCGCCTCGTCGACGCGGCCCTTCTGGCGGCGCTTGCCGAGCGGCAGGCCGCTGCTGCGCAGCGCACGCGTGGCGGCCTGGCTGGTGAAGCGCTCGTCGACCAGGTGGACGGGCAGGCCGAGCGCGCCTAGCCGCGCCGCCAGCCGCCGCACGCGTGTCGTCTGGGGGGAGTCCGCACCGTCGGTGCGCAGCGGCAGGCCGACGACCAGGCGCGTGACGCCCTCCGCTTCGATCACGGGGCGCAGGGCCTCGAGCGTGCGCGCATCGTCGCCGCCGGGCATGGTGCCGCGGCCGAACGCGAAGCGAGAGCCGACCCGACCGACCGCCAGACCGGTGCGGGCCGCGCCGGCGTCGAGCGCGAGGACGACGTCGCCGACGCGCGCGGCGTCGGCACGACGGTCGGCGTCAGGGCCGGCGCCCACGTCGCCCGGTCCGCTCGGCCTCAAGCCGTCAGCACCTCGGGGACCGCAGCGAGCGCCGAGCGCAAGCCCTCGGCGTCGCGCACGCCTGCCTGCGCCATGTCGGGGCGCCCGCCGCCGCCACCGCCGCCGTGCTGCGCCAGCGCCTTGATCAAGCGACCGGCGTGCGCCCCGCGGGCCTGCGCCGCCTCGCTGACCTTCACGACGAGCTGCTGGCCGCTGCCGAGCACCACCACGTCGGCATCGGTCTTCTGCAGCACGGTATCGGCCGCGTTGCGCAGCGCGCTCGCGTCGAGCCCGTCGAGGGCCGCGCTGGCGTAGCGGAAGCCGCCGGCCTCGTGCACGTCGCCCGCGCCGGCTGCGCTGCCCGTCTGCGCGGCAGCTAGGCGATCGCGCAGCTGCGCGCTGTCGCGTTGGGCCGCGCGCAGGTCGGCTTGCAGCTTGGCGATCCTCGCCTCGAACGCATCGGGCGTGGCGCCGAGTGCGCGGGCGCCCGCCTGCACCGCTGCGCGCAGCGATTGCACCTGCTGCACGGCGGTGGCGCCTGCGACGGCCTCGAGGCGCCGCACCCCGGCCGCCGCCGCCTCCTCGCCGGTCACCAGGAGCGCACCGATCTCGCCGGTGCGGCGCACGTGCGTGCCGCCGCACAGCTCGATCGACGGTGACGCGTCCTCGCCCACGCGCACCATGCGCACGTGTTCGCCGTACTTCTCGCCGAACAGCATCATCGCGCCCTCGGCGCGCGCCTCGGCGATCGGCACCACCCGGGCGCTCACCGGCAGGTCGGCCTGGATCCAGGCGTTGGCGAGCCGCTCGATGTGCTCGAGCTGCTCGTTCGTGATGGCGGCGCCGTGGCTGACGTCGAAGCGCAAGCGGTCGGCCGCGACCAGCGAGCCGGCCTGCGCGACGTGCTCGCCGAGCACGCGCCGGAGCGCGGCGTGCAGCAGGTGCGTCGCGGTGTGGTGCTTCTCGGTCTCGCGCCGTGCAGGGTCGACCGCGACGTGCACGGTGGCACCGGTCGCGAGCCGCCCGCGGACCACGCGGCCCGTGTGGAGCACGTGTCCGTGCGGCGTCTTGGCGGTGTGCGTCACCGCGATCGCGCCGCCGGGCCAGGTCAGCTTGGCGGCGTCGCCCACCTGACCGCCGCCCTCGGGGTAGCAGGGGGTGCGGTCGAGAACCACCTGGACCGCCGCCCCCTCGCCGACCTCGCTCACGCGGGTGCCATCGACGACGAGCGCCTGGACCGTCGCGTCCGCTTCGAGCGACTCGAAGGCCACCGAGATGGTGGCGGGGACGTCGGCGGCGAGCTCGTCGAGGCCGTCGCCGGCGGCGCCGAAGAGCGCACCCTTGGTGCCTCCGGCGCGGGAGACGGTGCGGGCGGCCTCGCGCGCCTCGGCGTAGCCGGCGCGGTCGACCTCGACGCCACGCTCGGCCGCCATCTCGACCGTGAGGTCGAGCGGGAAGCCGTAGGTCTGCCACAGGTCGAACGCCACGGCTCCCGCCAGCACGCGGCCGTCCAACGCGTCGAGCACGTGCGCGACGCGCTCGATGCCGGCCTCGAGGGTGGTGAGGAAGTGCTCCTCCTCGGCCTTGACGATCGCCGCCACCCGCGAGCGCTGGTCGCGCACCGCTGGGTAGGCGCCGCCCATCGACTCGGCCACGGCCTCGACCAGGCGGTGCAGCAGCGGCTCGCGCACGCCCAGCTTCCAGGCCTGTCGGGCGGCGCGACGGATCAGCATCTTGATGACGTACCCCGCCCCGTCGTTGGCGGGCAGGACGCCGTCCGTGATGCACATCGTGACGGAACGCGCGTGGTCGGCGATGATCCGGTGCTCCACGCTCGCGAGGTCGCGGTAGGGCTGGTTCGAGGCCTGCTCGATGAGGCGGATGCTGGGGCCGAAGAGCTCGGTGCCGTACGCGTCGTGGGCACCGGTGACGACCGACGCCAGACGCTCGAAGCCCATGCCGGTGTCGATGTTCTGCATCGGCAGCGGCCGCAGTTCGCCCTCGACCAGGTCGTACTGGGTGAAGACGAGGTTCCAGATCTCCATGAAGCGATCGCCGGCGCCGGTGTTCGGACCGGTCTCGTCCGGGCTGCCGTAGGCGGGGCCGCGGTCGTAGAAGATCTCGGAGCAGGGCCCGCACGGACCGCTGCGACCGTCCTTGACGGCGTTGGCGGGCCAGAAGTTCTCGGCCTCGCCGAAGCGCGACACGCGCGCCGCAGGCACGCCGACCTCCTCGGTCCAGATCCGGTAGGCCTCGTCGTCGTCCGTGAACACCGTGACCCACAGGCGTTCGGGGTCGAGACCGAGCCAGGCCGGGTCGGTGAGGAACTCCCAGGCCCACGCGGCGGCCTCGGCCTTGAAGTAGTCGCCGAACGAGAAGTTGCCGAGCATCTCGAAGAACGTATGGTGGCGCCGGGTGCGACCGACGTTCTCGATGTCCGAGTCCTTGCCGCCGGCCCGCATGCACTTCTGCGACGTCACGACCCGCGGCCAGACGCCCTCGAAGCCGGGGAAGCGCGGTGTGGCGCCCTGGAAGTACGCCTTGAACTGCTGCATCCCGGCGACGTTGAACATCAGCGTCGGGTCGTCGCTCTTGAGCGACGCGGACGGGTGCACCAAGTGCCCCTTCGATTCGAAGAAGCGCAGGAACGTGTTGCGGAGCTCGTCGAGCTCGAGTGTCGTGGCCATGGGTCCGCCTCCGGAAGACGGCACGTGGACGGGCGCCGCCGCGAGCAGCCGCCATCATACCGGCCGCCCGGCGCGGTGCGGCGTGCGGCGGGGAACCTCTGGGCATGCTGCGCCACGACGCGGACGTACGATGGTGAGCGTGTCCGGCGCCGCGTCCGCCAGCGAGCAGGCTCCCAGCGACCGGCAGCGGCTGGCGCTGCTGCTGGTCGGCGTGGGCGCGTTCCTCACGATCGGCGCACTGCAGTCGCTGTACGGGCCGTCGTTCGCCGCGCTGCAGGCGCGCTATGGCGTGAGCGTCGCGCAGGTTGGCGGGGTGGTGTCGGCGCACTTCGGCGGCGCCTTCGTGGGCGTGCTCGCCTCGGGGCTCGCGCTGGTGCGCCTCGGCTATCGCGGCAGCCTCGTCACCGCCGCCGGTCTCATCGCCGCAGGCACCAGCGTGATCGGCCTGGCCGGCACGTGGCCGATCGCGCTCGCGGCCGCGTTCGTCGCCGGCCTCGGCTTCGGTCAGGTGACCGTGGCGGTGAACCTGATGGTCGCGCGCGCCTACGACCGGGCGGCGACGGGTCCGCTCAACGCGTTGAACGGGACGTACGGCCTGGGCGCCGTGCTCGGCCCGGCGCTCGTGGCGCTGGCGACGGCGCGCCTCGGCGTGACGCCCGAGGCGGGGGCGTGGGTGTTCGGCACCGTCGCGGTCGGGGCCGTGGCGTTCACGCTGGCCGCGACGCGCCTGCGCTGGTGGCCGCAGCCGCGGCGTCCGCAGCGCTCGACGGCGGAGCGGCCGCCCTTCGGCGCGCTGGCGTTCATGCTGCTGCTGTTCCTGTACGTCGCCGTCGAGGTGACCACGCCGGCGTGGATCCCGACGCATCTGGCGGGCCGTCTCGGCGACACGAACGCGGCCTTGGTCGCGTCGGCGTTCTGGGCGGCGCTCACGATCGGCCGCTTCGGCGTGGTGCCGCTCGCCGCCCGCATGCGGCCGCGCGACCTGGTGCTGGGCGCCTCGCTCGTCGGGCTGCTGGGGCTGCTGCTCGCGCAGGTCCCGGCGCTGGCGGTGCCGGGCTACGTGCTCGCCGGCCTGGGGTTCGCGCCGGTGTTCCCGACGACCATCGCCTGGCTGCAGTGGCGCTTCGGCGATCGCGGTGAGGGCCTCACGCCCTTCGTGATCGCCTCGGGCAACCTGGGGCCGGTGCTCGGCGCTCCGGCGGTCGGCGTGGTGGTGATGGCGACCAGCCCCGCGTCGATCCCCAGCGTGCTGGCAGGGGCGGCTGCGCTGCTGGTGGCGAGCGTGGCGTTCACCTGGTGGCGTGGCCGACGCTCTGAGCGGATCGCCTAGCCGGGTGGTAGGACTGCGCGGCGGCGCGGCGGCGCGGCGCGCGCTTCTGAGAGGAGTCGAGAGCATGCACGTTCCAGCGACCGAACACGACGGGCCCGCGGGCGCCTCCGAGCACCTGCTCGACACGGTGCGGACGTCGTTCCGCGACCAGCGCGCGTTGGCCGAGCGCGCCCTCGCGCAGCTCGAGGGCGACGATTGGCACGTGCGACTCGACCCGGAGAGCAACTCGATCGCGATCGTCGTGCGACACCTCGCGGGCAACATGCGCTCGCGCTGGACGGACCTGCTCACGAGCGACGGCGAGAAGCCCTGGCGTGACCGGGACGGCGAGTTCGCCGTGACGAACGACGCCAGCGAGGCGCTGCTCGAGGTGTGGCACACGGGCTGGGACCTGACGCTCAAGACCCTCGACGACCTGCGGCCGGGCGACCTGACGCGCGAGGTCACGATCCGCGGCGAGCCCCACAGCGTGGCCGAGGCCGTCGTCCGGCAGCTCGCGCACTACGCCCAACACGTGGGGCAGATCGTGATGTTGGCGAAGCACGTGCGCGGCGACGCGTGGCGCTCCCTCAGCCTGCCGACGCCTCGTCGGGAGGTGCCGGAGCCGCCGCCTCGACCTCGCTGAACACGGTGTCGGCGTCCGCCTCCACACCGAGCGCTGCGAACGTGTCGCACAGGTTGGTGGCGTCGCGGCGCAGCAGCGTCTTGGCCTCGGCATGGTGCCGTGGGATCGCCTGCGGGACGTCGATCACGACCACCTCGCCCTGCCACCACAGCAGGTTGTAGGTCGAGTAGTCGCCGTGCACGACGCCGAGCCGCCAGAGGGTGGCGAGGTGCTCGACGCTTCGAGCGAACGCCCACTCGGCGTCGGCTCCGCTGAGTGCAGCGTCGGCGAGGCGTGGCGCCGGGCCGTCGTCGTCGCCCAGGTAGCGCATCACGACCACGTCGCCCGAGCGCGCCAGCAGGCGCGTGCCGGGGCCGACCAGCGGTTCGGGCACGGGCACGCCCGCGCGATGCAGGCGCCACAGCGTCCGGTACTCGTGCAGCGCCCAGCGGGCGGTCTGGGCGCGGCGGCCGCGGGCGCCGGCCGCGGCGATCGCCCTGGTGGCGCCGCCGTCCTCGAAGCGCCCGGCCTCGTAGCGGCCGTCGGCCTTGAAGCTGCGGACCGAGCGGTCGCGGTAGACCTTCAGCGCCAGCGTCCCGGCCGGTCCGCGACCGACGTAGATGGTGGCTTCCTTGCCGCTGCGGAGCTCGGCGTCGACGCCCGTGACGATCCCTTGCTTGCGGAGCCAGGCCATGCCCGGCACGGACGCAGTGCCCTCGAAGAGCGAGCTGGCGCGCACGCGGCCGTGGGGTCGGCGGCGGTCCTTGCGCTTGGCGAAGGATTCCGTGGCGTCTTCGGGGTCGTAGCGCGAGCGTGGCAGGGGAGCCTCCAGTCGGGTGGGGAGTGGGGCGGCGCGCGCTGCGCGCCAGGTCGCACGGTAGGTCACGTGGGGCGATGCGTCAAGCGGATCTGGTCGGGTGGGCCGCACCCGACGTGTCGGTCGACGGTCGTGCGCGACGCACCTGCAGCAGGGCCGTCGACACGTACGCGGCGAGCGCCAGCAGGGCCAGGCTGGGGATGCCCCAGGCGTGCGCCGCCCAGAGCGCGGCCGCGCCGGCGGCGAGCGCGCCGACGCCGCTGCCGAGCCACGCGGTCGCGGGGCCGTGGCCCGGCGCGGCGGCCGCCGACTCGACGAGCAGGCGGGCGAATGGCACGCCGAGGGGAGCGGCGGCGAGTGCGAGCAGCGCCAGCATCGGCACCGCGGCGAGGTGCTCGTGCCAGGGCGTGAGCGTGGTCGCGAGCGGTTGCGCGAGGGCTCCCCAGGCCATGACGGCGAGCGTGGCCGCGGCGACCGGTCGGCGCACGCCGCCGGGACGCCGAGCCGCGTACGCGGCACCCGCCGCACCGCCGCCGAGCAGCGCCCCCAGCGTCGCGGCCAGGCTCCAGCTCGGGTGCCCGAGCACCTGTTGCACGACGCCCAGCGCGTGCAGCTCCAGCAGCATGAAGCCGAGGCCCAGGCCGATGGCGGTCCACAGGCGCCGCGTCGACGCGCGCACCCTCGCGGCGCGGAGGCGCCGTCCCGCCATGACGAGCCTCGTTGCGGGGACGAGCACGAACACGCCGAGCAGGGCCGCGGCGAGGAGGCCCGCTCGCTGGGCGTCGCGCGGGACGCCGGGGTCGAAGGCGAAGAAGAACGGTGCGGCGTCCGTGGTGGGGCGCAGGTCGACGTCCGGACTCGCCGCGATGAGCGCCTGGAGGCCCGCCTCGCCCGTCGCCAGGGGCGCCAGCGCGCTGGGCGTGAGCAGGTGCGGTACCAGCACCAGCGCCCAACCGCGCGCCTCTGCGACGCGCGCGGCGGCGACCGCCTCCTCGCGCGTGTAGGGCGTCCGGCGCACGGTCAGGATCGGCACGCTCGGCTGGGCCGAGGCGTCGAGCACGACCATGGCGTGCAGCAGGGCGGCGCCGTGGTCCTCGGCGTGGCCGCCCCGGACCAGCGCCTCGAGCGCCGTGGTGAGCGCGCGCGTGAGCGTCGCCTCGTCGTAGAGCACGAGGGCGAGGCGGCCTTCGTGTCGCAGCCGCGACAGGTAGGTCGTGAACGCCTCGACGGTGTAGACGCGGCTCTCGGTCAGGCGCAGTCGGTGCCGCTCGGCGGCGTTCGTCACGACGTTGGCGAGCATGATCACGTCGAAGGTGCCGGCCGTGCGCGTCAACACGCGCCGGCCATCGCCGATCACGACCTCCGTCGGTGGCTCGTAGACGTCGCCGGCGTCAGCGCCGAGCGAGCGCGTCAGTGCGACGCTGGCAGGGTTCACCTCCACCGCGACGATCTCACGCGCACCGTGGACGCGCGCCTGCGCGACGTCGAGGCCGCCGCCGCTGCCGATGAGGAAGACGCGCTCGCTCGGTCCCGCGGCGAACGCGAACGCGCCGACGTCGCGCCACCACGGCGTCGGGTCGGCCGTCGGGACGAGCGAGCCGGCGCCGCCGTCCATGAACACGTAGCGGGCAGCGGACGGCGCGCGCACCAGGTCGGTGCGCGCGGTCGCGTCCCAGCGGCTGGCCTCGAGCACCGCGCCGCGCTCGAGCTGTGCAGCGAGCGGCGTGCCGGGCATGTGACGAGCCGGGTCGAGCCCCCATTGGCCGCTCAGCGCGGTGGCGAGCAGCGCGAGGGGCAGCGTCGCCGGGAGCAGTGCGAGCCAGCGGCCGCGGCCTGCGGCGAGCGCCACGGCCGCCAGCGCCAGCACGGCTGCTGCGGCGAGGCTGCCATGCAGACCACCGAGCAGCGCGAGCGCGAGCGGCGCGAGCGCGGCGGCGGCCGCCGCCGCGAGCAGGTCGGTGCGGTACAGGGCCGCCCCGGCCAACCCGGCGGCGGCGAAGGTCGCCGCGATGGCCCAGCCCACGCCGGTGAACGCGACCAGGATGGGCACGAACGCGAGCCAGGCGCCGGCGTCGGTGGCGGCGGCGAGCCAGAGCGCGGTGGGCCCGACCAGCGCCGCTGCCACGGCTCCAACGAGCGCGGCGAGCGCGGCGGCCTCGCGCCGGCGCGCCCAGTCGCTGGCGGCCGCCCGCGCCGCGCCGAGGCCGAGGCCGCCGACGGCGACGGCCAGCACCGGCCCGACCACATCGCTCGCCAGCAGCGCCGAGAGCAGCCGGGTGAGCGCGATCTCGAACGCCAGGCCACCACCTGCGAGCGCGGCGACCGCGACGATCGCGTGCCTGGCGGGCGGCGAGCGCTTCGCCGCGCGGGCGCGGTCCAGGGCCTGGTCGAGGGCTCGGTCCAGCGCCCGGTTCAGCGCCTGGCTCAAGGCCCGGCCCTGGCCCGTGTCGAGAACGGGGTCCTTGGTCAGCGCCGCCCTCGCCAACGCGGGTCGAGCACGTCACGAAGACCGTCACCGAGGAGGTTGAATCCGAGCACGGAGACCATGATAGCGAGTCCGGGGAAGATACCCATCCAGGGCGCCTGTCCGAGGAAGCCGCGGCCCTCCGCGAGCATGCGTCCCCAGCTGGGGTCGGGCGGCTGGGTGCCGAGGCCGAAGAACGACAGCGCCGCCTCGGCCAGGATCGCGAAGGCGAGGCTGAGCGACGTCTGCACGATGATGGGCCCGAGCGCGTTGGGGAGCACGTGGGCCCACATGATGCGCGTGTGGGTCTGCCCGAGCGCGCGCGCCGCGGTGACGAACTCGCGGTCGCGCACCGAGATCACGGCGCCGCGCGTGACGCGGGCGAAGATGGGGGCGTAGACGATCGCGATGGCGATCATGGCGTTCTCGACGCCGCGGCCCAGGATGGCCATCACCGTGATCGCCAGGAGCACGGCGGGGAAGGCGAAGATCACGTCCATGACGCGCATGATCAGCTCGTCGACCCAGCCGCCGAGGTAGCCGGCCGTGACGCCGAGCGTCACGCCCGCGCTGGCCGAGATGCCGACGGCGATGAACGCCACCTGCACGCTGACGCGTGCGCCGTACATGACGCGCGAGAGCAGGTCGCGACCGAAGTCGTCGGTGCCGAACGGGTGCGCCAGCGACGGCGGCGCGAAGCGCGCCGTGAAGTCCATCGCCAGCGGGTCGTAGGGCGCCAGGGCCTGACCGAAGGCGGCCAAGCAGCCGAGGAACAGCACGACGCCGCCGCCGGCGAGCACGAGCCCGTGGCGCAGCGCTTTGCGCAGCAGCTCGAGGCCGGGACGCGAGACCCCGGTGGGGCGGGCGGTCTGGATGGCCATCAGGTGTACGACACCCGCGGGTCGAGGAAGGTGTAGGAGAGGTCGGTGAGGAGGTTCACGACGGTGAACGTGACGGCCGCGAGCAGCACGGCCGCCTGCAGCGCAGGGTAGTCGCGCTGCAGCGTGGCGGTGAGGGCAAGCTGCCCCAGCCCCGGCCAGGCGAAGATGATCTCGACCACCACGACGGCCGAGAGGAGCGTGGCCATCTGCAGGCCGACGATGGTGACGATCGAGATGGCGGCGTTGCGCATGACGTGCTTGCGCAGCACGATGCGCCGCGGCAGGCCCTTGGCATGGGCGGTGCGGACGTAGTCCTGGCCGAGCACCTCGAGCAGCGCCGAGCGCACGAAGCGCGCCATGATCGAGCCGCTGATGATGCCGACCGTCGCCGCCGGCAGCAGCACGTGCCGACCCCAGGGGACGAAGCCGTCGCTGAGCGGGCGATAGCCCGAGGAGGGGAGCCAACCCAGCGTCTCGCTGAACAGCAGGATCAGCAGGATGCCCATCCAGAAGTCCGGGACCGAGACGCCGAGCTGGCTCATGACGGAGACGCCCAAGTCGCGGGCGCTGCCGGGCTTGAGGGCCGACACGTAGCCGGCGGGGATGGCGATGGCGAGGCCGATGGCGAGCGCCACGAGCGCCAGCGTGATGGTGGCGGGCAGGCGGCGCGTGACCTCGCCGCGGATCGGTTGGCGGCTGATGAGGCTGGTACCGAAGTCGCCGCGCGTGAGGATGCCGCCGATCCAGCTGACGTACTGCACCGGCAAGGGGCGGTCGAGCCCCATCTGGCGCTCGAGCGTCGCGACCGCCGCGGGGGTCGCCTGGACGCCGAGCGTGACGCGGGCGGGGCTGCCGGGGAGCAGCGGGATGATCGCGAAGGTGACCAGGGAGACGCCGAAGAGCACGAGCAGCAGCGTGCCGAGTCGGCGCAGGAGATAGGCGAGGCTCACGGCGTCTCCCTGGTGTCAGCGGCGGTGCGTCAGCCGCGGCTCAGCGGTCGAGCCAGGTGGTCACGAAGCGCACGGCCTGGTCGGCGCGGGCGGCGAAGCCCATCACGTCGGGTGCGTAGGCGTGGATCTCGAGCGGGTTGTAGAGGTAGATGTAGGGCGCCTCGTCGACGATGGCGCGGTTGATCTGCTCGTACAGCGGGCGCCGTGCATCGAACTCGGGCAGCATGCGCGCCTCGTCCAGGAGCTCGTCGACCGTCGGGTTGGAGTAGCCGGTGAAGTTGAAGACCTCGCCGGTCCGGTGCTGGGCGTAGAAGAAGTCGTCCGGGTCGATCAGGCCGTTCCAGGAGCACACGAAGGTGTCGTAGTTGCCGTCGCCCTGTTCCTGCAGCCACTCGGCCCATTCGAGCGCACGGATGCTCGCGCGGATGCCCACCGCGGCGAGGTCGGCCTGGATCACCTGGGCCGCTCGCACGGTGTTGTCCATGACCGAGTTGGGCATGATCTCCATCTCGAAGCCATCGGCGTAACCGGCTTCGGCCAGCAGCGCGCGGGCGCGCTCGGGGTCATGCTCGTATGGGGTGTAGCCGAAGTGCCAGGCGGAGCTCGGCGGGATGGGGTCCTGCGTGACCTGGGCGTTGCCGAACTCGGCCGCCGCGGCGATGTTGTCACGGTTGATCGCGAAGGCGATCGCCTGGCGCACGCGTTCGTCGGCGAGGGGGCCCTCGGCGGTGTTGACGCCGATGTAGTAGTACGCGCCGGCGGCCGCGCGGTCGACGAGGACGTCGTCGCGGGCGTCGAGCTCCTCGACGGCCTGCGACGGGACGGAGAAGGCCCAGTCGATGTCGCCGGACACGAGCGCGGAGCGCCGCACGGTCTCGTCGCCGATGATGCGGATGTCGACGGCGTCGAGGTAGGGGAGCCCGTCTTCCCAGTAGTGCGGGTTGCGTTCGAGCAGCACGCGCGTGCCGGGCTGGAAGTCGCTGATCATGAACGGACCGGTGCCGATCGGGCGGGTGTTGATGCTGCCGTCCTCGATGCCGACGGGGTCGAAGATGCCGAGCGCGTTGCTCGAGGCGAGGTGGCCGAGCAGCGAGGGGTTGGGGGAGTCGAGCGTCAGGACCACGGTGGTGGCGTCGGGCGCGTCGATCGAGGTGACGCCAGCCATGCGCCAGGCGTTGCCGGAACCTGTCTCCGGGTCGAGCAGGCGCTCGAACACGGTGACCACGTGCTGGGACGTGAGCTCGGTGCCGTTGCTGAAGCGCACCCCCTCGCGCAGCTCGAAGGTGACGCTCAGGCCGTCGTCGGCGACGGTCCAGGTGTGTGCCAGGGAGGGCACCAGGTTCTGCTCGGCGTCGAGGGTGATCAGCGTGTCGATCACGTTCTCGAGCACCTGGTAGCTCGAGCGGGCGCTGGTGATGTGGGGATCGAGTCCCACGGGTTCTTGCTCCCAGGCGGCGACGAGCGTGCCGCCGCTGGTCTGGGCCGCGGTCAGGCCGGTCAGGGCCAGGCCGAGGGCGAGTGCGAGCGTGCGGATGCGTGTCATGCGGACCTCCTCCTGTGGCTCGTGGCCCGGCGCCCCGCTGCGCCGGCCGCTCACGAGCGTGGGGGGCGGGGGGTGGCGACGCCCGGGGGGGCGCTCGTCGGTTCGTCATCGCCGATCTCGGCGGGTTGCGGGTCGCGCTCGGTGCCTGGCCCGCGCTCCGGCTCGGTCCGGATCTCCCAGTCCCACACGCTCTTCTTGATCTTCACGACCTGCATCGTCTGGCTGCTGAGGATGTCGTCGTGCGCGAGGGCGTCTTGCAAGAAGGCGTGGAGTTCGGCGCTCGAGGCGTGCAGCGACTCGACCACCAGGTTGTTGGCGCCGATGCCGATGCCGACGTAGCGCACCGAGTCGTGGCGCGCGATCGCGTCGGTGACGGCGTCGAGTGCAGCGTTGCGGACGCGGGCGTAGGTGGTCGCCAGCACCGGCACGCCGAGGGCGAGCGGGTCGCTGATGGCGAGGATGCGCATCCAGCCGCTCTCCAGCAGGCGCTTGCAGCGCTTGCGGACCATCGACTCGGAGACGCCGAGGTCGCGCGCGATGTCGCGATACGCCCGGCGCCCGTCGATGCGCAGCGCGTCGACGATGGCCTGGTCGATGGCATCGAGTTGCTGGTACGGCTGCCTGGGCACCGGACCTCCGTGCGGTGGCGGGTCGCGCCACGGGGGATGCCAGAGGGTAGACGCAACGCGTCTGCGATGTCAACCGTTGAGACGCAATGCGTCTTACGAACGCGTAAGGCACATGTGGAACCCATCGCTCGGTCGCCGCTGGCGACGCCGTAGACTGACGCCTGCCGAGGGGAGGTCTGGCGAGGATGTGGAACGACATGGACAGGCGCGTCGCCGACGTGCTGACGGCGCTCGCGAAGGACCTGTTGGCGGCCGAGGTGACGCCCGCGTTCTTCGAGCGCGTGCTCGACCACGCCGTGTCGCTCGTGCCCAACGTCCACACGGCCAGCCTGGTGGTGCGTGGCGCCGACGGCTTCCGCTTCGTCGCCGCCGTCGGCTTCGACCTCGAGCGGGTGCGAGACGTCCGCTTCAGCGTCGACGAGGTCCTCTCCAACGTCGGTGGCGATGGCCGCGCCGTCGTCATCCGCAGGCCCGGCCGGCGTACCGTCGACGCCCTCGGTCCCACGCGAGCGGCCCTGCTTCGCGCGAGCGCCGACGTCGACCGCATCCGCGTCTCACTCGCCGTCCCCATCGTCCTGGCGGGCGAGGTGACAGCCGCGTTCAGGCTCGACAGCTTCGACGACGAGACGGCCTTCGACGACGATGCTCGAGCGTTGGCGGAGGCGCTCGCGCACCACATCGGCGCCGTGCTGCAGCGCCAGCAATGGCAAGAGGCCGGCGCCCGCACGCTGCGCGAACTGCGCCTGCAGAACGAGCTCCGCGGCGCCGTCGCGCGCGGCAGCGACGTCGACGAGGTCATCCGCATCGCTGTCGAGGGCACCACGATGCTCTTGGGCGGACACCTGTGCTCGCTGTTCGTGATCGACGGCGACCACGCCGTCTTGCGGCACCACGTCGGATACGACGGCGCCGAAGGCCGGGTGCCGCTCGGTCAGGGCGTCACGGGTCGCGTGGCCCGCAGCGGCCGCGCCGAACTCGTGCGCGACGCCGCGTCCGATCCCGACTTCTTCGCCGCGACCCCACAGCCCGTGCGCTCGTTGATCAGCGTTCCGCTCATCGTCGACGGCGCCGTCTCCGGCGTCCTCAACGCCGAGTCGGTCGAAGCCGACCTCGACGAGACCGACCTCGCCCGACTGAGCGCCGTCGCGGAGCACGTCGCCGTGGCCCTGCAGCGTGCCGAGCTGCTGGGCACGCTGCGCGCCAGCGAACGCCGCTTCCGCCTGCTCACCG
>REEJ01000306.1 GCA_007695125.1 Trueperaceae bacterium
GTTCTTGCCTCAAGCCTTCGTCATCGCATACCTGCGCGATGCCGCATATCGTGTCGGCGGTGGTGACTCGCTCAACCGCATGCTGATTCAGGTCGTGCCACTCATGGTCGTGTTCGTCGTCGTCTCGTTCCAGGGCGCGATGCGCGATCGCCTGCCCCGGCATGCGACTGTGGTCGAGGAGGACACGCGAGAGGTTGTGCAACCGTGAAGCTCATCATCCAGATCCCCTGCTACAACGAGGCGGACACGCTCGGCGTGGCGCTCGACGCCCTGCCACGTGAAGTACCGGGCTTCGACAGCGTCGAATGGCTCGTCATCGACGACGGTAGCGTCGACGCTACCGTCGCCGTGGCGCGAGCGCACGGAGTCGACCACGTCGTGCGCCACCCGCGTAACAAGGGCCTCGCGCGAGCGTTCATGACGGGCATAGATGCCTGCCTGCGGTTCGGTGCCGACGTGATCGTCAACACGGACGCTGACAACCAGTACGACGCTGCCGACATCCCGGCGTTGACGGAGCCGATCGTCGCGGGTCGCGCCGAGATGGTGGTGGGTGCGCGACCGGTCGGTTCGATCGAGCACTTCTCACGGATCAAGCGCGCCCTGCAGCGGCTCGGCAGCTGGGTGGTCCGTGTCGCCAGCGGGACCGACGTGCCCGACGCGCCGAGTGGGTTCCGTGCCTTCAGCAGCGCTGTGGCACGGCGGTTGGTCGTGTTCAATGACTACACCTACACGCTCGAGACCATCATCCAGGCCGGTCAACGTAACGTCGCCATCGAGTCCGTTCCCGTGCGCGTCAACGCCGATCTGCGCCCGTCGCGCTTGGTGAAGAGCATCCCCTCGTACGTCCGCCGCAGCATCGTCACGATCGTGCGTATCTTCGTCATCTACCGGCCCTTCCGGTTCTTCGCTGCGATCGGTTCGCTGCTCCTCGGCGCCGGCTTCGTGCTCGGGATCCGTTTCATCTACCTGTCGGCCACCGGCCAGAGTGGCGGCAACGTGCAGTCGCTCATCCTGGCGGGCGCGCTGCTCGTGACCGGCTTTCAGACCGTCCTGGTCGCCTTCCTCGCCGACCTCTTGGCGGCCAACCGCAAGCTCCTCGAGGACCTACGGGCGCGCTCCCTCTTCGCGGCGGTGGATGCTGAGCGCCGCGACGCTTCCGGTGGCTCTCCGTGACGTGCCGGACGCAGCTCGACAGGGAGCTCGGAGCGTGCGCCAGCACACGTCGATCGAGGTACCGATGAACCTGGGGGCGCTCGTCGACCGGCTGGTGAAGAAGCGCTGGAGCGATGCCGACGTCGAGAAGTACGTCGGCCGCCATCGCTACGCGGCCCTCACGCACGCCGCCGCCGCCGCCACGCGCGAGTTGGCCGCGTCGGGCGGGACGACGAGCGCGCTGCTCGTGCACGGCCTCGAGACCGGCATGTTCGATGGCGCGGTCGTGTGCAAGACCGTCCTCGAAGAGGGTCGCGTGCGCGCACGCTTCTCGATCGCGACCAGCGCCAGCGAGGTCCTCGCGGCTCGCGGCAGCAAGTACGTCGAGGTCACCTTCATGCGGGAGGTGGTGCCGCTCATCAAGGCGTTCTCCGGCAGGCTGGCGGTCGTTGGCCTCCCGTGCGACATCACGTCGCTCAAGCGGCGCGCCGAACGCGACCCCGACGTCGCCGACAAGGTCGCGCTGACCGTGGCGCTCGTGTGCGGTCACAACTCGCGCACCGGGCTCATCGACAACGTCACGAAACGCATCGAGCAGCGAGCGGGGAAAGCCTTGAGCGACTACCGTTTCCGGATCGGTCATTGGCGTGGGCAGATCGAGGCGACGTTCTCGGACGGCAGCGTCGAGCGCTACCCGACGCGTCGCTTCAACGACTACCAGAACCTCTACTTCTTCTGCGAGAGGAAGTGTCTCGCCTGCCACGACCACTACGGCTACGACGCGGACGTCAGCGTCGGCGACGTGTGGCTCTACCGGCTCAAGCGCGATCCGATCAAGCACACGGGGGTGATCGTGCGCAGCGAGGCCGGTGACCGAGCGGTCAGCGCCGCGCGCGAGCAGGGGGCGATCGAGTCCCAGCCGCTGGACGTGCGCGACATCATGGATGGCCAGTCGCGCATCGGCCCAGCGCACTACAACGTCAGCGCTCGGGCTCGGGTCGGCCGGCGTTTCGGGATCCCCCTGAAGGACACGCTGCACGAGCCTGTGCGCTGGTTCCAGTACCTCAACGCCTGGATCAGCATCGCGAACATGCGCCTGAGCGAGAGCGAGCGGGGGAAGCGCATCATCTTCCGTACGCCGCCGCGCCTGATCAGGGCGTACCTGTACGTCAAGAAGGCGCTGGAGACCCTGCGATGACGGACGTCGCTCTGGTGGGTGCGACGTTCTACGGCAATCGCGGTGCGGAAGCCATGCTCTCGACGACGATCGCGCTGCTGCGTCGGCGCCGTCCCGATCTGCGCTTCAACGTCTACAGCTACTATCCGGCCAAGGACCGTGCACTGGTCTCGGACGACCGTGTGCGGGTCTTCTCGGCGACGCCCGCGTACCTCGTCGCCGCACTCCTACCGCTGGCACTGCTGTATGCGCTGCTCGGCATTCCCGGTATACGCCGGTTCCGGCGCTTGCTGCCGCAGTCGATCCAGGCCCTGGCTCGTTCGAGAGTGTTGATCTGCCTGGCCGGCGTGTCGTTCATCGACGGTCGTGAGAAGTACGTGCCCTTCAACATCGCCACCATCCTGCCGGCCATGCTCGTCGGCGTACCCGTGGTCAAGTTCGCGCAAGCGGTCGGTCCGTTCGACAACCGCCTCAACCGGCTGGCCGCGCGGGTCTTCCTCACGCGCTGCGCGCGGGTGTTCACGCGAGGGTCGGTGACCCACTCGCATCTGGAGAAGCGCTTCAGCGGGGGCTTCTACCAACGCGCGAACGACATCGCGTTCATGTTCGACCCTGCGCACGTGCTGAGTCCCCGCGTGGCGGCGCTCGACGCCATCTTGCAGCGCGTCGAAGC
>REEJ01000011.1 GCA_007695125.1 Trueperaceae bacterium
TCCCCACCGGCGAGCAGCGCGGCTTCTACGTCACGGTCAACAAGCAAGACGGCCTGCCGGTGGAGTGCTTCATCACCAGCGGCAAGGCCGGGGACGAGGCCAACGCCGACTCCGAGGCGCTCGGGCGGATCGTGTCGATCGCGCTCCAGTACGGCGTCCCCGCCGAGGCGATCGTCAAGACCCTGCGCGGCATCAACGGCAGCATGTACGGGACGTACCAGGGCCGGATGGTCGCCAGCCGCGCCGACCTGATCGCCGTCGCGCTCGAGACCGCCGGGGTCGAGAACGTCCTGCAGCGCGGCAAGGCCTGCCCGGATTGCAGCGCCCCGCTGCGCTTCGAAGAGGGCTGCATGAAGTGCGAGGCGTGCGGCTTCAGCAAGTGCGGTTGACACCCGCGCGGCGCGCGGCGACGCCCTGAGGCCGCCGCGGTGCGCAGGTTGGCGACGAGCGCCTCAGCGCTCGTCGCCGCTCCCACCGATCACCCCGCGGGCCTTGCGTGACGCCAGCTTCGCCAGGTTGGTCGCGGCGACGGTCTCGAGCTCGACACCGAGGTCGGAAGCCAGCACCGCGACGTACCACAGCACGTCGCCGAGTTCCTTCGAGAGGGCGTCGCGCTGCGCCGCTGTGAGTTCGGTACCGGGCGTCCACCCCTCGTCGCGCATGAGCTTGCCGACCTTCTCGGCGACCTCGCCGGCCTCGCCGGCGAGCTTGAGGGCCGGGTACAGGATCCGGGCCGAGGCGGGGAAGGAGGCCGTCGTGAGCGCGCCGCGCTGGTACTCGTCGAGGGTCATGCCCGCCATGGTACGTCGGCTCCGGGCGGCGGTCGGCTGGCCGACCGGGCCGCCGACGGCGGGCCACGTTCCTTCGGTCGTCGAGGCGTTATCGTCGGGCATGGACCGTTCGAGACGACCGCAGCCGACGCGCCCGCGCACTCCCGTGCGCTGGGCGCTCGTTGCGGCGTGCCTGCTCGCGGTCCTGCTTTCGCTCGGCGCGTTCGCCCAGGAGCCCCACGACCCGTTCATGCGGACCGAACCGTCGGCGCTCGATGCGCGCTACGAGACGGCCTTGCGCGAGCTCGCCGCGACGCCCGCCGGCCTGGCGTTCCTCGACGCGCTGCTGCTGATCGATCGTGAGTACCTCTACAGCGTCGACCGGGAAGCGCTCCTGCGCGGCGCGACGGCCGGCCTGATCGCCGCCCTCGACGACCCGTACAGCCGCTACGTCGCACCCAGCGAGGTCGCCGAGCGACGCAACGATCCCCGCCCCGAGGCGGGCGTGAGCACGACCATGCTCGGTGACATCGGGTACATCGGCGTGCCCAGCTTCGAGGCCGACGGCGTCGGCGCCGCCGTCGGGCGCAGCATCGACGCGCACCTCGCGGGCGGCGCTGCGGCCCTCCTGCTCGACCTGCGCGGCAACGTCGGCGGGTCGATCCTGCAGGGGCTCCAGGTGCTCGACCGCTTCATCGCAGACGGCGTGCTCGGTTTCCGGCGCGTGCGAGGCGTCAGCGTCCCGATCGCCTACGCCAACCCCCGGGCCGTACAGCTGCCGCTCGTGGTGCTGGTGGACGGCGCCACGGCCTCGACCGCCGAGATCGTCGCCGGGGCCCTGCAGGCCTACGAGCGCGCCCGGCTGGTGGGCACGGTCACGGCTGGCAAGGGCATCGGCCAGACCTCCATCGAGCTCACCGACGGTTCGGAGATCCAACTCGTGAGCTTCGAATGGTTGCTGCCGGGTTTCCGCAGCATCGACGGTAGTGGTCTGCGACCCGACCTCGAGGTGTCGGAGAGCCGTATCGGGGACACGTCAGGTGGAAACGGTGTGGAAGGGATGCGGGACGTCGCCAACGACCCTGTGCTTCGGGCGGCGCTCCAGCTCCTGCGCGAGACGATCGGTGACGACATCGCCGCCCCGCGCACCGTGCCCGTGCCCACGCCGGACGTCGGGCCGACGGTGCTGCCGACGGAACCGGACGGCACGCCCCCCACGGAGGCGCCAACCCCGGCACCCTCGGAGGCAGACGACGACGACGGCGACCCGTCCGATCCGACCGTTGCTCCGAGCGACGATCCTGACGAGGAGCGCGACGACGAGGACGAGCGCGCCGACGAAGCGACGTAGGCGGCCGCACCGCGCTCCGCCCCCGCGCGTCGACGCGCAGCGACGCCGCGCAGGTGGACACCGGCCGACCCCTCTGGTATCGTTGCGGACGCTGCCCACGCGCTCGCGAGCGCACGGGTGGGCGGCACGGGCGCATCGCGCCCACGGTCGGCGGTAGCTCAGTGGTAGAGCGATCGGCTGTTAACCGATTGGTCGTAGGTTCGAATCCTACCCGCCGAGCCATGTGATCTCTCAAGAGATCGGAAACGGACTGAACCTATGGTTCGGTCCGTTTCGTCGTGGGTGTGGGTCCTCGTGGTGCTGGTCCTCGCGGCAGTCGTCAGTGATCGTGCCGGGCGCGAGCGAGCCCCAACGGGTTCGACACCGCGTGGCGCGCGGCCGCCCACGCGTCGGCGAGCTCGGCCTCGTCCTCGGCCAGGTCCGCCGGATCGCCGTCCGCGTAGCGCGCTACCTCGTCCTCCTTGGCGTTCAAGAGGCGGTTGAGCACGCCGTGCAACGCGTCGCGGACCGCCAAGCCCTCCTTGAGCATGTCCTGCAGTTCGAGCACGCGCACGACCAAGTCGTCGTGCGCCATCGCCTCGAGCTCGGCCCGGGTCCTCTGCATGCGGCGCCCTCCTCGTGCCGCATGCTACCGCGCGTCCGGGTCGCGCCGTCGCGCACGGGCCCACCGGTCGGTATGGTGCCGCATGGCACACCCCGATCCCGTTCAGCTGAGCGCTGCGCAGCTCGGCGCGGCGTACCGCGCCGGTCGTCTCGACCCGGTCGACGTCGCAGAGGCGTACCTCGAGCGCGTCGCGGTCGGTGCGGTGTACCGCCTCGTCACCGCCGAGCGGGCACGGCGTCAGGCGCAGGCCTCGGCGCGGCG
>REEJ01000338.1 GCA_007695125.1 Trueperaceae bacterium
AAGACCACCTCGGCGCCGAAGCGCTCGGCCTTGGCGACGCGCGCCGGGTTGGCGGTCCGCGGCATCACGACCTTCGCCGCCACGCCGGCGATCTCGCAGGCGTACGCGACCGCGATCGCATGGTTGCCCGCGCTCACCGCCACGACGCCCGCCGCGCGCCCCGCTTCGTCGAGCGTCAGCAGGTTGTTGAGCGCCCCGCGGGCCTTGAAGCTGCCCGTGCGCTGCAGGAACTCGAGCTTCAGGACGACGTCGTCGACGCCGCTCGCCGCCGCGAAGCGGGGCTCACGCCACTCGAAGGTCGGGGTGGTGACGACGTACGGGTCGATGCGCTCTCGGGCGGCGCGGATGGTGTCGACGTCTGGTTCCGGCATGCCCCATGATGCCCCGGCAGGACGCCGTGCCGCCTGCGCGCGCCGGCGGGCTCACGGACCGGCGGCCGACGTGCGAGCATGCGCCATGATCCGACTCACCGTGATGTACAACCTGCCCCCGGGCAGCGACGAGGCCGAGTTCCTACGCTGGCGCCTGGGCGAGCATCAGGCGAACAACGCGGCGGCTCCGGGCGTGCTGCGCACCGACTTCGCCATGGTGGAATCGGCGTTGCCGCACGTCGCACCGGCGCGCCACCGCTTCATGACGATCGCCGAGTGGCCCGACCGCGAGACCTTCGAGGCCCACTTCTACGCGCCAGAGGCGCTCGCGCGGCTCGAGGAGCACCTGAAGAAGCTCGACGACCCGGTGTTCCTGGTGAGCGAGGTGCTCACGTCGTACGAGGCTCCGTGAGCAGGCTGGCGCGCCGCGCGGCGGCGAGACGCCGGCCGGACGTCAGCCGCCGGCCCCGATGACCGCGACGGCCTCGATCTCGACCAAGATGTCGATCGCCAACTCGGCGCCGATGGTGCTGCGGGCGGGCTTCGGGTCGGGGAAGAACTCGGCGTAGACGGCGTTCATCGCCGCGAAGTCGCGCTTGACGTGGGTGAGGATGACGAGCGTCTTCACGACGTCGGCCTTCGTGGCGCCGGCGGCGTGCAGCTGCGCCTCGACGTTGGCGAGCACCTGGGCGGTCTGCGCGGCCGCGTCGTCGCCGACCACGCGCCCATCGCTGCCGACGGGGACTTGGCCCGACACGTAGACCGTGTCGCCCACCTTCAGGGCGGGGGTGAGGGGGGCCTGGGACGAACCGAACGCTTCCTTGCGCATGCGTCGTGCTCCTCTCGCTGGCGCGCGCCGACGCGCACCGTGGCGGCGTCAGCGGGTCGCGGGCAGGTACGAGACATCGTACTCGGCGAGGCGAGCGTCGTTCGAGACGAGCGTCAACCCCTCCGAGCGCGCCTGGGAGACGAGCAACCGATCGAACGGGTCACGATGATGCGATGGCAAGGCCTCGACGCCGAGCGCGTGGTCGATGGTGATGTCGAGCGCGTCGAAGCGGTAGTACCGAACGAGCTCCATGACGTCTCCTGGCGCCTCGAGCTTGCCCAAGGCACGCTTGATGGCGATCTCCCACGCCGTGACCGCGCTGACGAAGACCGTCGTGGTCCCGTCGCGGATCGCATCGCGTGCGCGGGGTCCGAGCCGGTCGTCACGCGTCGCGACCCAGAGCAGCACGTGCGTGTCAAGCAGGAGGCTCGTCGCCACCGGTTCCCTCGAAGGCGTCCATCACGTCGTCCGGGAGGTCGTCGAAGTCGTCAGCGACACGGACGCGGCCCTCCCACAGGCCGCGCGAGAGATCGCGCGGCGTCGTGTCGGGTTGCACCGGGACGAGGCGCACGAGCGGTCGTCCCGCGCGCGCGATCACGACATCGTCTCCGAGGAGCGCGCGATCGACGAGGCGCGAAAGGTGCGCCTTGGCTTCTGTGATGTTGGCGACCTTCATCGCACACCTCCCATCTCAGGCTACACGAACGGTGGTGGTGACCTGGTCAGGTCTGGTCACATGACGAGACATGGTGAGGAGAGCACCGGCTATCCGAACGGTCGTGCGGCGCTCGTAGCAGCCCCTCCGCTCCGGTCGACCAGCGACCCCCGCAGGTGCGGCGCACACCCCGCACGAGATAGCGGCGCGCTCATCCGTCGGCGGTACGATGCGCATGCATGGAACGCGAACCACGTCCGCCCGCCGACACGGCCAGGACGCTGCGCCGCCGGGCGCAGCTGCTCCAGTTGTTGGGGCTGGTCGTCGCGACGGTCGGCCTGGCGGGCTTCTGGCTCACCCGCGACGTGCAGCGCACCGAACTCACCGTGTTCCAGCGCGAGCTGCTCGGGGTCGACGAAGAGGCGACGGTCGTGAGCTTCGTGCTCGCCGGCCGCGATCGGATGTACTACGTCGACCAGAGCACCCCCATCTACGGGGCAGGGGGGCGCATCGTCGGCTGGGACTACCGGGGTCCGCGGGGCCTCGACGGCACCCTCACCGACACGATCCTGTACGTCTCCGTGGTCGGCGACGTGGCCACCCTCATCGCCATCCCGCGCGACATCTACTTGGACGCGTGGCAGACGCGCGTCAACTCGATGTACTTCTACCAGGGTGCCGAGGGCCTGCGGCGTACCGTCGAGGAGCTGATCGGACTGCCGGTCGACTACTACGCGGTGATCAACCTCGACCTGTTCGAGAACGTCGTGGACGCGCTCGGCGGCGTCAACGTCAACGTCCCCTACCGGATGCTCTACACCGACCGCGCTGCGGGGCTGCGCATCGACCTGCAGCCGGGTCCGCAGCTCCTCGACGGCGAGAACGCGGCCGGGTTCGTGCGCTTCCGCGATCTGCCTCGCGGTGACCTGGACCGCATCGAGAACCTCAAGAGCCTCGCCTTCGCGATGCTGCAGCGTGTCCGCGACCTGAACGTCCGGGCCGTGACGGTCCTACCGGGCCTGCTCGACGCGGTCTTCTCCGACGTCGAGACCAACGCGAGCCCCGCCCTCGCGCGCGAGCTGCTGCCGCGCCTGGCGCGCCTCGAGCTGCGCGTCGCGACGCTGCCCAC
>REEJ01000010.1 GCA_007695125.1 Trueperaceae bacterium
CGGAGCAGGCCGTCGATCTCGCGGTTGCGCAACGAGACCACGCGCGAGCCGTCCTCGGCGATGGTGCGGAAGACCACGCGGTCGAGGTAGGCGGGGCCGTCGTTGCTGGTGCCGGGGCGCGGCCAGGCGTAGTCGGGGTTGCGCTCGAGGACGATCCGGTTGCCCTGGACCCACTCTACGAAGCGGAACGGCCCGGTGCCGACGGGGGCGAAACGGAAGCCATCGGGATCGGCCTGGATCGCTGTGGGCGAGTGTGGTCCGCCGGAGCGCCAGTCGGAGATCGCTGCGAGGAAGCCTGGGTACGACGCATCGAAGTGCACGACGACGGTCAGGTCGTCGATGACCTCGGTGCGGTTGTAGGGACCCATCTCACCGACCGCCTTGGCGCTCATGGTCGCCGGGTCGACGATGCGGTCGAAGTTGAACTTCAGCGCCTCGGCGTCGAGCGCCGTGCCGTCGTGGAACGTGATGCCGGGACGCAGCCGGATCGTGTACTCGGTGGCGTCGTCGTTGAACGTAACCTCCTCGGCGAGCCAGGGCAGGAACTCGCCGTCCTCGGTGAGGAAGAGGAGCGTGTCGTAGATCTGCGCCGCGGGCACGAGGTCGTAGCGTGACGAACCGACGTGGAGATCGAGCATGTCGGCCTCACGGTTGACGCCGAAGGTGAGCTCGCCTCCGGTGTTCTGCGCGGCGGCGGTCCCGACGAGCGCGCTCACGACGAGCAGCGCTCCGAACAGGGCGGCCTGGAGCGGGCGGGCGATCCTCATGGTCGTACCTCCTGGAGTCGAATGGACGGGGCCACGGTGTTCGGGACGGGTGCGTGGCTAGGTGTACAGCGGGCGTTGGGCGGATGGTGACCACCTGTCGATTGTCGACGACCCGATGCTTGGAGCGCAGTATGGAGCCTTCGCACCAGCCTGTCAAGGCAGGTGAACGCCCCTCGACGACACGGCTAGCGAAGCGAGCGGACGAACGTCTGGAAGCGCTCGAGTCCCTCCTCGAGGCGCGGCGAGGCCTGCATCAGTGAACCGCGAAGGCAGCCTGCACCCCCGACACCGAGTTGCAATCCCGCCTCGTCGCGCGCCCGCCGCACGAACGTCGGGAGGTCCAGACCGGAGTCGGAGACGTCGACCGCCACGTAGTAGGCGCCACGCGGACGCGCATAAGGAACGTCGACCTCGTCGAGCGCCTGCATCCACGCGCGCCGTCGGCGGTCGTACTCAGCCAGGATCGGCACGAACCAGTTGCGATCGGCCTCGAACGCCGCAACCGCACCGTACTGGGCGGTGATGGGCGCACAGATCGTCATGCCGTGGTGGAAGGGCAGCATCGCCCGGATCAGAGGCTCGGGAGCGACGACGTAGCCAAGTCGGACCCCTGTCAACGCGTACCCCTTCGAGAGGCTGTTGATCGTGACGGTGCGCTCGCGGGCACCGGGCAGCGTCGCGATGCTCGTGTGCACGGCATCATCGAAGACGTAGTGTTCGTAGATCTCGTCCGAGATCACGACCAGATCGCGCTCACGCGCAACCCGCACGATGCCCTCCAACACGTCGCGCGGGAACACGGCACCGGTCGGGTTGCTAGGCGAGACGACGATGACGGCCTTCGTCTTGTCGGTCACAGCGGCTTCGATGGCGGCGGGGTCAGGCACGAAGCCAGAGGCTCGTGTCGTCGGAACCCGAACCATACTGCCGCCGGCGATAGTCACGGCCCTCGTGTACACCCCGTAGTGAGGGTCCGTGATGATCACCTCGTCGCCCGGGTCGAGGAGCGTCATGAGCACGGTCATGAGCGCCTCTTGGGCGCCGGCGGTGACGAGGACCTCGGTGTCCGCATCGACCTCGAGAGCGTTCTCTCGTGCCAGCTTGCCGGCGATCGCACGGCGAAGCGCGGGCATGCCGCTCCACGCTGTGTACTGCAGCCTGCGCTCGCGGAGTGAGTCGATCATCGCGTCGAGGACGAAGGTCGGCACCTCGAAGTCCGGCGTACCGGAGGCGAGGTTGATCAGGTCGGTGGTCGCGAGCGAGGTCTGGGGGCTGATCTCGATCGCACGGGCGCGGGCGGACACGACGTCGCGCATAGGGCTCCTTTCGATGGCGGGGACTCCGCCGGTCGCTGGATCGGATGGGGTGTGGGACGACGCGAGCAGCTGCGTCAGTTGCCCTGCGGTAGCGCGACCTCCACGGCGAGAGCCGGTCGGTCCGCGTCCTCCTCGATGTCGTCGGTCGACGTCACGAGATCAGCGGCCGTCGCGATGTGGTTGGCCAACCGGCGGACCGCCATGTCGACATCGCCAACCTCGATGGCGTCGAGGATCGGGAGGTGGTTGTACACGATCGTCATGCTGTCGTCGTTCTGGAGGTTGCGAAGCGCCATGATCTGGCGCACGCGCACATTGAGCTCACTCCACACGTGGTCGAGCAGACGGTGATCGGCCCGGGCGATGACGGCGTGATGAAACCGCTCGTCCGCCGCCGACACGCTCGACCAGTCGCCAGTGCCCGCATAACCCTCCATTGCGTCACAGATCGAGCGCAGTTCGGCCGCCAGCGACAGTGCGCCTCGTGCCATGGCGCGACGAAGGGCGAACGTCTCGAGCACGGTCCGCATGCTGTAGACCTCCTCGACGTCACTGGCCGTCAGCGCCCGAACCGTGGTGCCGCGGTACGGAACGGTCTCCACCAGGCCGCTGTTGGCGAGGAGCTGCAACGCCTCACGCACGGGTGCCCGACTCACACCGAGGCGCGAGGCGATCTCCGTCTCGACCAGTGCCTCGCCCGGCTTCATCTCACCGCCGAGGATGGCGCCCTGGAGCGCGTCCGCGATCTGCTGGCGTAGCGGGCGCGTGTCGACACCGACCAGGTTCGTGTGCGGCTTGCGCTCGTCCATGGCTCGTGAGGCACCTTCCTTGACACGCGGGACCGGGGCCCCTATCCTGACGCGCAGATTGTCGACAATCGACACGGTGAGCATAGG
>REEJ01000149.1 GCA_007695125.1 Trueperaceae bacterium
GGTGATCATGATGCCGCCCGTCTCGGTCTGCCACCAGGTGTCGACGATCGGGCAGCGGTCGCCGCCGATCACGCGCCGGTACCACATCCACGACTCGGGGTTGATCGGCTCGCCGACCGTGCCGAGCAGGCGCAGGCTCGACAGGTCGTGCTTGGCGGGGTGCTCCTCGCCGGTCTTGATGAACGCCCGGATCGCGGTCGGAGCGGTGTAGAAGATCGTGGCGCGGTAGCGCTCGATCAGCTCCCAGAAGCGGTCGGGGGCGGGGTAGGTGGGGGCTCCCTCGTACATCACCTGCGTCGCGCCCGAGAGCATCGGCCCGAACACCACGTAGCTGTGGCCGGTGATCCAGCCGATGTCGGCGGTGCACCAGAACACGTCGTTGGCTTGTAGGTCGAACACGTAGCGCGACGTGAGGTAGGTGAACGTCTGGTAGCCACCAGTGGTGTGGAGCACGCCTTTCGGCTTACCCGTCGAGCCGGAGGTGTAGAGGATGAAGAGCGGGTGCTCGCTGTCGACGCGCTCCGGGGGGCACACCGGCGAGGCGTGCCGCATCGCGTCCTGGTACCAGATGTCGCGCCCGGGCTCCATGTCGACGTCGTTCTTGGCGCGCCGCACCACGACCACCGTCTCCACCGACGGACAGCGTGGCAGCGCCTCGTCGACCGCCGGCTTCAGCGGCAGCACCTGGCCCCGGCGATAGCCACCGTCGGCGGTGATGATCACCTTCGCCTCGGTGTCCACCACCCGATCCGCGAGCGCGTGGGACGAGAAGCCGCCGAACACCACGGAGTGCGGGGCGCCGATGCGGGCGCACGCCAGCATCGCCACGGCGGCCTCCGGGATCATCGGCATGTAGATCGCCACGCGGTCGCCACGTTGCACGCCGCGGCTCTTGAGCACGTTGGCGAAGCGCGACACCTCGGCGAGCATGTCGCCGTACGTGATCACGCGCCGGTCACCGGGCTCGCCCTCCCAGAACAGGGCCACCTTGTTCGCCAACCCCTTCTCGACCTGCAGATCGAGGCAGTTGTAGGCGAGGTTGGTGGTGCCGCCGACGAACCAACGCGCGTGCGGCTCGTCCCACTCCATCACGGTGTGCCAGCGGTCGAACCAGTGCAGCTCGTCGGCGGCTTCCGACCAGAACGCGTCCGGTTCGTCGAGCGAGCGGCGGTACAAGCGCTCGTACTCGGCCAGGCTGTGCAACCGAGCGTTGTTGCGGAAGCCGCGCGCGGGCGGGAAACGGCGGTCTTCGTGCAGCATCGAGGTGATGTGGTCGCTCATGGCTGGCCTCCGAGAGTGTGCGCGCGGCACGCCTGGACGCGCCCGCTGCAGCGCCGGGCGAGCCGGCGCGAACGGTGCCCGGCGCGGGCTCGCGTGGTGGTGGGGAGCATACCCGACGCCCGGCGCCGGCGCTGCCGGTCGCTAGCGCATCACGTGCCGCGACGGCCGGCGCCACCAGGCACGCGTGAACACCACGAACACCGTCACCACTTCGAGGCGGCCGGCGATCATCGCGAACGTGAGCCATGCCTTCGCCGCCGGATGCAGTTCGGCGTAGCTCGCCATGGGTCCGACGCCGGCGAAGCCGGGGCCGATGTTGCCCAGCGTCGCGAGGGCAGCGGAGAACGCCGTCATGCCGTCGCTGCCGAGCAGCACCAGGCCGACGGCTGTGGTCACCAGCAGCCCCACGTAGAGCGTGATGAACGCCGACACCGCCCGAACCACGTCGACCGGCACGATGCGCCCGCCGAGCCGCAGCGGCAACACGGCGCGTGGGTGCATCGTGTGGCGCACCTCGCGCGTGGCGACGCGCACCAAGATCAGCCAGCGCACCACCTTGATGCCGCCGGCGGCGGAGCCCGCCGAGCCGCCGATCAGCATCATCACCACGAGCAGCGCGTGCGTCGCCGTTGGCCAGGTGGCGAAGTCGGCCGAGGCGTAGCCGGTGCTGGTCGTGATCGACAGCGCCTGGAAGGTGCCGTGGCGCAGCGCCTCGCTCCAGCCGTACTGCTCCGCCAGCAGCGCGCTCAGACCCAGCGCCCCCACGAACAGGACGACCAGGTAGGCCCGGAACTCAGGGTCGCGCCACAGCGTCCACGGGCGTCCGGCGAACGCTCGGTAGAGCAGGGCGAAGTTCGCGCCAGCGAAGAGCATGAACGCCGCGGCGACCCAACTCAGGGCTGGCGCGTAGTCCTCGAACGAGCGCGCTGCCGGCGAGAAGCCGCCGGCCGACAGGGTCGTGAAGGCGTTCGCGACGGCGTCGAAGGGCGACATGCCGGCGAGGTGGTACGCGAACGCGCAGGCCACCGTGAGCAGTCCGTACACGAGCAGGATGGCCATGGCGGTGGAGCGCAGGCGCGGAAGGAAGCGGTCGGTCTCCGGACCCGGTGCCTCGGTCACGAACAGCTGCCGGCCGGCGATCGCGAGCTGCGGGAAGGTCGCGATGAACAGCACGATGATGCCTATGCCGCCGATCCACTGCGTCACGGCGCGCCACAAGAAGAGCGTGTGCGAGACGACCGAGAAGTCGGTGAGCATGGTGGCGCCGGTCGTGGTGAAGCCCGAGGCCGACTCGAAGAGGGCGTCGAGTGGCCCGAGCGGACCGTCGATCGCGAACGGGATGGCGCCGATGAGCGGTACCACGCCCCACACCGCCAGCACCGCCAGCAAGGCCTCGCGGCGGCTTGGTTCGCGCCCCGGTTGACCGACGCGCAGCAGTGCACCTCCGAGTGCGCCCGCCACGATGGCCGCGACGAGGAAACCGCGCCAGGCCTCGCCCTGGGCGAGCGCCGCCACCGAGAAGACGGCGAGGACGAGGCACAGGCTGATGCAGGTGACGGCGACGAGCAGGGGTGCGTAGCGGCCGCGAGCCCGCGTGTTCACGAACGGTCGCGGCCCGATGTGCGCGCGGCAGGGCGAGGCCCGCGCTCGAGCCGCCGCGGGAGACGCCACCAGCGGAACGTGA
>REEJ01000009.1 GCA_007695125.1 Trueperaceae bacterium
CCACCGTGAAGCCGTTGTCGACCATGTTGAGGACGAGGTTCTGTCCCATCACCGCGAGGCCGATCAGGCCGACGTCTGCTTGCTTGCTCACGAGGGTCTCCTTCCACACCGTGCGCGTGGCACTCGGGTCCACCAAGGTGGACGTGGGCCACGGCCCGCACGCCCAGTCTCGAGTCTAGCAGCCGTGCGTCGCCTTCCCAGGGGACATCCGGTCAGTCGAACAGGAGCTCGATGCGCTCGACGGTCTCGCCCGAGCCGCCGGCCCGAACCGCGCGGCGCGCGGCACGGGCGTCGGCGAGTTCCTTCGAGCGCTGCAGCTGCACCAGCCGCTGCGCCTCGATGGACGACACGGCCCTGCCGAAGTGGTAGCCCTGCGCGTGATCGACGCCGATGCGCTGTAGGTAGCGCGCCTGGGCAGCGGTCTCGACGCCTTCGGCGACGACGGTCTTGCCCAGGGTGCGGCCCATGGCTGCGATGGCGTCGACGATGGGCACGGTGCTTCCGGCGCGACCCGTGCTCGTGAGCGCCAGGCACGATACGAAGCTGCGGTCGATCTTGAGCGCGTTGATCGGTAGGCGCTGGAGGTAGGCGAGCGACGAGTAGCCGGTGCCGAAGTCGTCGAGCGCGGTGCGCACGCCGAGGCGGTGCAGCCGCCTCAGCGCCTGGACCGCGACGTCGAACTGGTCGATCAGCACGCTCTCGGTGACCTCGACCTCGAGGCGTTCCGACGGCAAGGCGCTGTCGCGCAGCGCGGCTTCGACCTGCTCGACGAAGTCGGCCTGACGGAACTGCAGCGTCGAGACGTTCACGGCGAGGCCGATGGCGGTGAGGCCGTCCTCGTCCCACGAGCGGGCCTGGAAGCAGGCCTCGCGCAGCAGCCACAGGCCGATCGGCACGATCAGGCCCGCCTCCTCGGCGATCGGCACGAACTCGGCCGGCGAGACCTTGCCGAGCACCTCGTCGTCCCAGCGCAGGAGCGCCTCGAAGGCGACGACCTTGCCGGTCGTCAGATCGATCTGCGGTTGGTACGCCACCTGCAGCCTGTGATCGGCGACCGCGACGCGCAGGCGCTGCTCGATCTCGAGGCGCCGCGCCTGGCGGTCGCGCAAGCGCAGGTCGGAGAACACGAACGAGTTCTTGCCACCGGACTTCACGGCGTACATGGCGGCGTCGGCACTCGTGATCAGGCTCGCCACGTCCTCGCCGTCCGCCGGGAAGACCGCGATGCCGATCGAGGCCGACACCGTGAGCGACTTCCCGGCCGCTTCGATCGGCGCGGCGAGGAGCGACACGAGCTTGCTCGCGATGGCGCCGGCGGTGTGACGGTCGCGCAGGCCGGGCATCGCGACCACGAACTCGTCGCCGCCCAGCCGCGCGACCAGGTCGTCCTCGCGGACGTGCTCGCGCAGCAGCCGTGCGATCGCGACCAGGAGGCGGTCGCCCACGTCGTGGCCGTAGGTGTCGTTGATCACCTTGAAGCGGTCGAGGTCGACGAACAACACCGCGAACATCGCCGGCCGGCCGGTGTCGCGCCCGTGCGCGATCCACTCGCCGAGGCGGGCCTCGAGCGCGACGCGGTTCAGCAGGCCGGTGAGCGGGTCGAACTGGGCGCGCCCTGCGGCGTCGCGGTGGGTCCGCACCTGGCGCCGGAGCGACACCACCGTGCCGACGAACACCGGCAACGCTCCGCCAGCGAGCGTTCGCACCGCGGCCCCCGCGTCGCTCGCGAGCAGGTCGATCCCGACGCGGGTGGCGGGGACGCCGCTCACCAACGCGGCGGCGAGCGCACCGGCCACCAGGGCCCCGCTCAGGCCCCACAGCGCGGCCACCGCAGCGGCAGCGGCGATCACGGCGCCCACGGCGACGGCGTCGGGCAGAGCGCCGAACGAGCCGACGCCGAGGTGCACCGCACCGGCCGCTCAGGCGATCAGCGCGGTCAGGAGGTACGGCATCCAGCGTGGCATGGCACGAGGGTAGGGATCGAGCGCTTTCGGAAGTCTCACACGAGCGCCGCCGACGTACCATGGGCGCCATGCCGGACGGCACGCGAGCGCGCTTCGACGGCTGGCGCATGGTGCTGGCGCTCGCCGTCACGGAGACGGTGTCCTTCGGCATCCTCTTCTACGCCTTCACGGTGTTCGTGGAGCCGATGCGCGCGGAGCTCGGGTGGTCGACCGCAACGATCACGGCGGGCTTCTCGATCGGCCTGGTGACCTCGGGGCTGATGGCGCCACTCGCCGGACGCTGGGTCGACCGGCACGGCCCCCGCGGCCTGATGACCGTGGGCTCGCTCGTCGCCACCGCCGGACTCGTCGCGTGGTCGCAGGTGAGCACGCCGCTGGGGTTCTACGCGCTGTGGGCGTGCCTCGGGGTCGCGAACGCGATGGTCCTCTACGAGCCGGCGTTCGCGCTGGTCGCGGTCTGGTTCGACCGCCGCCGGGGTGCGGCGTTGACGCTGCTCACGTTCGTCGCAGGCTTCGCGAGCGTGATCTTCGTGCCGCTGGCGGGCCTGCTGGTCGAGCGGCTCGGTTGGCGCGACACCCTGTTGACGCTCGCCGGCGTGCAACTCCTGGTCACGACGCCGCTCCACGCCCTGGTGCTGCGGCGCAGCCCCGCCGACGTCGGCCAGGAGGTCGACGGTGGGCAGGTCGAGCCGCGAGCGCGCTCGCGGGTCCGCACGCGGCCGCCGGCGGTCGTGCTCAGCGCCCCGGAGGCGTTCGCGACGCTCGCGTTCGTTCGGCTCACCTTCGCGTTCACGGCGTCGATGGCGGTGATCGTGGCGCTCGGTGTCCACCTGGTGCCGCTCTTGCTGCGGCGCGGCCTCGATCCGCTCGAAGCGGCGGCCGCGGCCGGCGCCATCGGCTTGGTGGCGCTGCCGGGGCGGCTGGTGTTCACGCCGCTCGGGAGCGTGTGGCCGCGCGGGCTCGTGACGGCGGCGATCTTCGTGCTGC
>REEJ01000132.1 GCA_007695125.1 Trueperaceae bacterium
CAGCCAGCGTACGTCGTCCGCCGTGCGTTCCTCGCGCGCTGGCCGAAGCCGCTCGATCGCTTCGGTCGCCTCGGCTGGCTGGGCATGCGCCAGGGCATGGGCGAGCACCAGCGTGCGCTTCCCCTCGTACAGATCGCCGGCGAACTCCTTGCCGTACGCGCCGTCCTCGGAGGGGAGGAGGTTGAGGACGTCGTCGCGGATCTGGAACGCCGCGCCCAGTCGGTCGCCGATCGACGCCAGGTCGGGGTGTGGCGCCCGACCCGCCGCGTGTGCCCCGAGACGGAGCGGGCTGACGACGGTGTAGGCCGCCGTCTTGCGGCGGACCATCCCGAGGTAGGCCTCCTCACCGATGTCGAAGCGCCCCTCCGCGACCCACGTGAGGTCGAGGTGCTGACCCTCGGCCGTGCGGTGGATCATCCACAGGAACTCCCGCCGTATGGCGTCGGCGTCGAAGTCGGCGCGCGCACGCAGCTCGATGAGTACGTCCCACATGTAGACGTGCATGGCGTCGCCGACGTTGAGGGCGATGGGCACGCCGACGCTCCGGTGCAGCGCAGGCGCACCGCGGCGCTCCTCGGAATCGTCTTCGATGTCGTCGTGTACCAGCACCCAGTTCTGGAACAACTCCAACGCAGCGGCGACGGTCAGCGCCCGCTCGACGTCACCACCATGCGCCGCCGTCGAGGCCAGCACCAGACGCCCACGCACGCGCTTGCCGCCGCGAGACGGGTAATCGCGCATCAACGCCGTGAAGCGGTCCAACTCGGGGGAGTCGTGCCCGCTCGGCAGCAAGGCCAACACGGCGTCGTGCAGCCGCTGTGCGTCGCGATCGGCCATCAGAACAACACGACTGTGACCAGCCACGTCGCGGCCAACATGGCGAGGATGAACACGAGCAGGTACGGGAACGACACGCGATACGTGGCGAAGATCAGTCGCCACGTATCGCGGTTGGTGAGCTTCGGGCGGTCACCTTCGAAGCGGTCGTCGTCGCCGTCGCGATCGCGGCCGTGCTCATGACGCGCGCCCGCCATAGGCGGCCTCCCGTCTAGCGGTGGATGCAGGCCTTGAAGTGCTGCGGATCGTCGCCCACCTGCTCGAGTTGCGGCACCACGTGCGCACAGTCCTCGGTCGCGATGGGGCAGCGCGTGCGGAACACGCAGCCAGACGGCGGGTTGATCGGGGATGGGATGTCGCCCTGGAGGATCACCCGATCGCGCTTGACGGTCGGGTCGGGGATCGGCACGGCCGACAGGAGCGCCTCGGTGTACGGGTGCACCGGGTTGCGGTAGAGCTCCTTCGCCGGCGCGATCTCCATGATGCGTCCGAGGTACATCACGATCACCTTGTCGGAGATGTACTCCACCACCCCGAGGTCGTGGGCGATGAACAGCATCGTCAGGCCGAGCTCGTCCTTGAGGTCCTGGAGCAGGTTCACCACCTGCGCCTGGATCGACACGTCGAGCGCCGAGACGGGCTCGTCGGCGACGATGAAGTCCGGATCGACCGCCAGCGCACGGGCGATGCCGATGCGCTGCCGCTGACCGCCCGAGAACTCGTGCGGGTAACGCCGCATGTGGCCAGGGCTCATGCCGACGCGCTCCAACAGATCGGCGACGCGGGCCTCCTTGGCCTTGCCGCGCGCGAGGTTGTGGATGGTGAGCGCCTCGCCGATGATGTCGCCCACCGACATGCGCGGGTTCAGGCTGGCGAAGGGGTCCTGGAAGATGATCTGCATCTTGCGGCGGTACTCGCGCAGCTTCGACTTCGAGAGCTTCGCAACGTCGACGCCGTCGAACAGGATCTCGCCGGCCGTCGGCTCGATCAGGCGCAAGATGGCGCGGCCGGCGGTCGTCTTGCCCGAGCCCGACTCGCCCACGAGTCCGACCACTTCACCGCGGTTGATCGTGAAGTTCATGTCCTCGACGGCCTTCACGTTCGCGACGACGCGCGAGAACACCCCGCCGCGGATCGGGAAGTACTTCTTGAGGTCCTTGATCTCCAGCAGGAGCTCGTCGCGCTTGGCCTTCGTGGTCGTCTTCTGGTGCGACGCGCCGGCGCTCTCCTTGCCGACGTTCGCGTCCGTCATGGTCCGTTCAGGAGCGTCGCTCATGTGGTCACGTCTTCCTTGAGGTCGAGTTCCGCATGGCGTACGCAGCGGACCATGTGGCCGTCACCCGAGTCGACCAGTTCGGGGACCGCGGCCGTGCAGCGGTCCTTGTCGATGTACTTGCAGCGCGGGTGGAACGCACAGCCTTGCGGAAGGCTGAGCGGGTTCGGGACGTTGCCGGGGATCGCCTCGAGACGCATCTGGTGCGTCGCGGCACGGTCGACGCGCGGGATCGAGTTCATCAGTCCCAGCGTGTACGGCATCTTCGGGTCCTTGAAGATGGGCACGACGCCGGACTCCTCGACCGCGCGGCCGGCGTACATCACGACCACGCGATCGGCCATCTCGGCGACGACGCCGAGGTCGTGGGTGATGAACAGGATCGACATGCCGATCTCGCTCTGCAGCTTGCGCATCAGGTCGAGGATCTGCGCCTGGATCGTCACGTCGAGCGCGGTGGTCGGCTCGTCGGCGATGAGCAGCTTCGGGTTGCACGAGAGCGCCATCGCGATCATCACGCGCTGCCGCATGCCGCCCGACATCTGGTGCGGGTAGTTCTTGACGCGCTTGCCCGGCTCGGGGATGCCCACGAGGTCGAGCATGTCGGCGGACTGCTTCATGGCCGCCTTGTAGCTCTTCTTCTGGTGCAGCACGATGGCCTCGGCGATCTGATCGCCGACGGTGTACACAGGGTTCAGGCTCGTCATCGGCTCTTGGAAGATCATCGAGATCTCGTTGCCGCGGATGCGGCGCATCTCGCGCTCGCTCTTCTTGGCGAGGTCCTGACCCTCGAACAGCATGTTGCCGCCTGCGATGCGGCCGGGCGGCGTGGGGATGAGGCGCATCACCGACAGGCTGGTGACCGACTTGCCCGACCCGGACTCGCCGACGACGGCGAGCGTCTCGCCCTTGTCCAGGTGGAAGCTGACACCGTCGACGGCCTTGACCGTACCTTCATCGGTGTCGAAGTAGGTCTTCAGGTCGACGACGTCCAACAGGCGATCGGGACTGGGCATCAGGGATAACCTCTCATGACACGAGAGTGTACCCGATTCGCTGCAAGTGTACGCGGGCCCTCGCGTGCCGTAGGACACACGGGGGCGCGGCACTGCGAGCCGGGTAGCGACGAGGCGATTGTGGCGAGAGCGGTCAACGCCGCTTCTTCGGATCGAACGCGTCGCGCAGGCCGTCACCGACGAGGTTCCAACACAGCACGGCGACGAAGATCGGGATGCCCGGGATCAGCAGCCATGGAACGAACTGGATGCTCACGCCGCGGGCCGTCGCGTCACGCAGCAGCAGCCCCCAGCTCGCGGAGTCGAGCTCGGACGGCCCCAGGCCGAGGAACGACAGCCCCACCTCGGTGAGGATGAAGCCGGGGATCGCGAGCGTCAGGATGACCATGACGTAGCTGGCGGTGGCCGGCAGCAGGTGCCGGAACATGACGCGGCCCTCGCTCGCGCCGAGCGCCTTGGCCGCCTGCGCGTAGTCCATCTCTCGCAGGCTGAGGACCAGGCTGCGGATCGTGCGCGCCAGGCCGCCCCAGCTGACGAAGCCCAGCACCATGACGATCATCAGGAACGTCTGGGCCGACGTCATCTGTAGCCCGAACAGCTGGGCGAGCGGATTTCGTGGGTCCTTGAGGAGCGTCGCCAGCACGATCAGCAAGAAGAGGCCAGGGATCGCGTCGAGGACCTCGACCAGACGCATGAAGAAGTCGTCGACCAAGCCGCCGTAGAAGCCGGCGATCACGCCGAACGTCAGGCCCAACGTCAGCGACACCCACACGGCCAACACGCCGATGGTGAGCGACACCTGACCGCCGTAGAGGATGCGCGTGAAGAGGTCCTTGCCGAGCGAGTTCGTGCCCCACAGGAACACCCTGGCCGGGTCCTCGACGCCGAACAGCCGCAGGTCGCTCTGCCAGATGCCGAGGATGCGGTACGTCTGGTTCGGCCGGCGCACGAAGAACTGGATCGGGTAGCGCGGCCCGTCGGTGTTCTCGACGTACACGCGCTGACGGGTGACCGGGTCGCGCTCGGACACGAACTCGTACACGAACGGCCGCGTGAGCCGGCCCGTCTCGGGATCGGTCCAGTGGATCGTGGTCGGGGGCATGAAGGCCGACACCGGGGTGCGGCGGTACTCGTTCATGCCGTACGGCGCCAGGAAGCCTGCGAAGGCGGCCGCGACGTACATCAGCAGGAGCACGACCAGGCCCACGAGCGCGATGTGGTGCTTGCGGAACTGCTCCCAGACGATGCGCCCCTGTGTCTTGCCGCCGACCGCTACCTTGGCGACGTCCTTGCCCTTGGGCATCTGGCTCTGTGAGGGGTTCGGGACGGTCATGGTGTCCTCCTCACCCGTACCGGATCCGTGGATCGGCCACGGCCAAGAGGAGGTCGGAGATCAGGTTGCCGATCATGAGCAGGAGCGACGAGATCACCAGGAACCCGAGCACCACGTAGATGTCTTGGCGCTGGATGGCGTCGAGGAGGCGCGGCGTGATGCCGGGCCAGGCCATGACGATCTCGACGAGCCCCGCGCCACCGATCAGCGACGGCAGCAGCGCGCCGATCCCGGCGATGAACGGGATGATCGCTGGGCGCAGGGCGTGCTTGTAGGTGATCGAGCGGTTGCCGAGGCCCTTCGCTCGGGCCGTGCGGATGAAGTCGCTGCCGAGGTACTCGATCATCTGGCCGCGCAAGACCCGGGTGAAGCCGGCGATGCTGGCGGTCGCGATGACGAAGCCCGGGATGATCATGTGCCACATGATGTCCCAGAACTGATGCCAGGGCGTGAAGTTCTCCCAGCCGTTGCTGGTCATGCCGGCGACGGGGAACAACAGGCTCGAGTAGCCGAACGTCTCGCGCGTGAACCCTCGGAACAAGAAGAGGCCGAGCACCAGGACCTGCGCGAAGAAGAAGTTCGGTATCGCCAGGCCGAAGTAACTGACGGCCGAGACCGCCTGGTCCCCGAAGGTGTACTGCCGGACGGCACTGAACACCCCCAAGGGGATCGCCATCATCCACAGCAGGATGGTGGCGAACAAGACCAGGTAGAGCGAGTTCTGGATCGGCCGCCGGATCACGTTCATGACCGGCTGGTTGCTCGAGAACGACATGCCGAGGTCGCCTTGGACCAGACTGCCCATCCAGCGCACGTACTGCACCAGGACCGGTTGGTCGAGGCCGAACTGCGCGCGCATCCGATCGATCGTCTCTTGCCTGACGTTCGGCTCGAGCGCGCGCTGGGTGACGAAGTCGCCGGGCACGAGCTGGGAGATCAGGAAGGCCAACAACGTGGCCCCGAGGAACGTCGGGATCAGGTGGAAGAACCGACGGATGATGTAGGGGAGCAAGCCCGACCTCCCGGTCGAAGAGAGTATGTATCAGCGAGATACGCTTCCACCGTAGCGCGTTCCGCTGCCCGATGCCAGGGTCGAGGGCACGCCAGTGGTGGGTGGGACGAGAACGGGGTGGTCCGCGCGATGCGGACCACCCCGTTCGCTGCGTGCAGCGCGCCGTGACGGCGCGACTCGCTCACCCGAAGGTCAGCGGATGTGCGTGAGCGGGAGCTGACGCGTACCGACCGGAGCACCGGCCATGATCTCGCGCGGGTGCTCGCCAGCGAGGCGGCTCGCGAAGGCCGTGTGCACCTGCGGGCTCACGGTGTAGAGGATCGGGGCCATCTGCGCCTCGAGCTCCTGGATCTCGAAGCCGATCTCGCGGGCGGCGTCCGTGTCGAGCGTCTGCCGGCCCTGCTTGACGAGCTGCTCGATCAGGGTCTCGGTCGCGGTGATGCACTCACCGGAGGTGTTGAACATGTGCAAGAAGCCGCCGCACGTCAGCACGGAGTCGCCGAACGGCCAGTCGCGGCCGCCGCCGGTGAGGCCGATCAGGATCGCCTCGAAGGGGCGGTCGTCACCGCTCGACAGCAGCTGGTCGACGAGCAGCGAGAAGTCGAGCGCCGTGGGCGTGACGTCGACGCCGATCGCCTGGGCGTCCTCGGCGAAGATCTGCGTGATCTGCTCGCGTTGGGCGTTGCCGGCGTTCGTCGCGAGCGTGAAGCTGATACGGCGGCCTTCGGCATCGACCAGGTAGCCCTGCCCGTCGCGCTGGCTGAAGCCGGCGCGAGCGAGCAACTCGAGCGCACGCTCGGGGTCGTAGTCGTACGTCGTGACGTCTTCGTTGACCCAGAACGGGCTGTTGAGGTAGACGTTCGTGTGCATCGACTCGGCGGCGCCGCTGTAGACGAGCTCGATGATCGCCTCACGGTCCACCAGGTGCCACATCGCCTGCCGGAAGTTGACGTTGCGGAACACGTTCTGCAAGAACGGGTCCCTCTCGAGGTTCCAGTTGAACACGATGAACTGGCTGGAGCCCGCGGCGCCGATCCCTTCGATCACCTCGGCGTCGATGTCGCCGTTCTGGATCGCGACCGAGATCACGCCGATGTCGTCGAGGTTGCGAGGGCCGAAGAGGTCGAGCTCACCGGCCAGGAAGAGGTTGAGCTGGGCGTCGCCGTCGGCGATGCGGTGGATCATCCCGTCGAGGAAGGGGAGTTCGTTCCCGGCCTCGTCGACGTTCCACGAGCCGAAGTAGGGGTTGCGCACCCAGATCAGGCGCTCGCCGGGCTGGAAGCCGCTGAGCATGAACGGGCCGTCGAAGACCAGCTCGCTCGGGTCGGTCTCGGTGCCCCACAGGGCGTTGACCGCGTCGGCGCCGCCGGTGCGGTAGGCCTCGCCGAGGATGTCGTCGCGCACGGGGAAGTGCGCCAGCCCGGCGAAGGCGAGACGGTCGGTGCTCGGGAACGTGAAGCGCATGGAGCGCTCGCCCGTGATCTCCATGGTGATCTGCACGTCGTTCAGGAACCAGCTGTCGTACTTGTTCGAGCCGGTGTCCGGGTCGGTCTGCAGGATGTAACTGGCGAAGTAGTCCTCGACCGTGATCGGCTCGCCATCGGACCAGCGCAGGCTCTCGCGGATCACGACGTCGATGACCGTGCCGTCGTCGCTGACCGTGAAGCTCTCCGCGGCGTAGGGGATCCACTCGTCGGAGTCCGGGCCCTGCGTCAGGAGGGTGGCGTACTGCATCATGTCGGTGACCTCGTTGGTCTCCGACTGCAGGACGGGTTGGAAGGTGCGCGGGTCGCTCAACGCGCCCGTGGACAGCGTGCCGCCGTACTCGGCCTCACCCGGCGGGGTGACGGTCCAGCCAGCCGGCCACACGAACGGGTTTGCCACGGCGAACGTGGCCAGGGCCGCGAACGCGAGGCTCAGGAACAATCGTCTCATGGTACCTCCAGGAGTGATGCCGGATCGAACACACGAGCCGCGCTGCGCGGCTCGTCCCGTCCGCCGGCCATGCCGGTTGCCCGGTCATGTCGCCGAAGGCCGAACGTGCACGTCGTGCAGCGTCCGAGACTTCGGAGCGTGCGACACATTCCCAAGGTACCGCGCACCGCGCGGGTGGTGCAACCGCGCGGCTCCAACCGTCTTCACGTGCCGTTCACCCTCAGCGTGGGATGATCTGCAGCAACAGGGCGAGGACGCCCCAGGTCACACCCATGTAGATCGTGAGCCGTTGCAGTCCACCAGCCACCCCGCCGCGTGAACCGAAGTCGAAGCCGCCGCCCGCACCGCCGAGGCCTTCGCCGAGGCCCGACTGCTTCGGTTCCTGCAACAAGATGACGAACACCAAGAGGGCGGAGAGCAGGATGAACAAGACGAGAACGATCCAGAACATGGTGAGACTCCTCGAACGCGCGCACTGGGCGCGGGGTGTGCCTTGAGAGATGGTGCCGAGAGCGGGATTCGAACCCGCACGGGTTGCCCCGGTCGATTTTGAGTCGACTGCGTCTACCGTTCCGCCACCTCGGCGCGGAGGCGGGCCGCTATCAGGCGACCGACCGCGTAGCATACCAGAACCCGCGGTCGACGGTGCGTTGCGGCCGCAGTTCCCCGCACGGCGGGCACGAACGGGCCGTGCGACGGAGCGTGGTAGATTGCCGGTGAACGGCCCGTCGTCCCGCACGACGCGGTAACACTGCACGCGGCGCGCGTGCCAGACGAGACGCTCGTGACGCCGCGATCACCCACCCACCTGTGAAGGACCTCCACATGCCATCGATCGCGGTGCTCCGGTTCCCGGGCTCCAACTGTGACGCCGACACCCACCACGCCCTGGGCCAGGTCCTCGGGTCCGACGCGCGCTTCGTGTGGCACACCGAGCACGACCTCGGCGCCCCCGACGCCGTCGTCGTGCCGGGCGGCTTCAGCTACGGCGACTACCTGCGCTCGGGTGCGCTCGCCGCGCACAGCCCGGTGATGCAGGCCGTGCGCGCGTTCGCGCAGCGCGGCGGGCCCGTGCTCGGGATCTGCAACGGTTTCCAGATCCTCACGGAGTCCGGGCTGCTGCCCGGGGCGCTCGCCCAGAACGACGGGCTGCGCTTCGAGTGTCGCGACGTCCACGTGCGCGTCGAGCACCCCAGCGCCTTCACGCGCGGTTACGCCAATCACGCCGTCCTGAGGCTTCCGATCGCCCATCACGAGGGTCGCTACGTCGCCGACGAGGCCACCCTGGAGCGGCTCGAGGGCGAGGGGCGCGTCGCGCTGCGCTACGTGCGCCACGACGGGGCGGTCGACCCCGCCGCCAACCCCAACGGTTCGCTGCACGCCATCGCCGGCATCGTCGACGAACGCGGTACGGTCCTCGGCATGATGCCGCATCCGGAACGCGCCGTCGAACCGCTGCTCGGCGGCAGCGATGGCCGAGGGCTCCTGGAAGCGCTGATCGACGCCGCGGTGCGCGCGTGAGTGCGTTCGACACCACCCGGCTCGACCAGGCTCACGCCTCGGTCGCGATCCCCGACGGCGTCCCGCCGGTCCCTGGCGGCGCCGTCGCGCACGCCGAGCAGGCGGCCACGTTCGGGCTCAGCGCCGACGAGTTCGCGCTGATGGTCGCTCAGTTGGGTCGCGACCCAGTGGCCGTCGAGGCCGCGATGTTCGGCGCCCTCTGGAGCGAGCACTGCGGCTACAAGAACTCGCGGCCGCTGCTGCGGCGGCTCCCGACCGAGGGCCCCCAGGTGCTTCAGGGCCCGGGCGAGAACGCCGGCGTCGTCGACGTCGGCGACGGTTGGGGCGTGGCCTTCAAGATGGAGAGCCACAACCACCCCAGTGCCGTCGAACCCGTCCAGGGCGCAGCGACCGGCGTAGGCGGCATCCTGCGCGACATCTTCGCCATGGGTGCGCGCCCGTTCGCCGTCCTCGATGCGTTGCGCTTCGGCGACATCTCGACCGCGCGCACGCGCTACCTGCTCGACGGCGTGGTTCGAGGCATCGCCGGGTACGGCAACGCCATCGGCGTGCCCACGGTCGGCGGCGAGATCGGCTTCCACAGGTGCTTCGAGCAGAACCCCCTCGTGAACGTGATGGCACTCGGACTCTTGCGGCACGAACAGCTGCAGTCCGGGACGGTGGGGGAGGCCGGCAACCTGCTGGTGTACGTCGGGTCGCGTACCGGCCGCGATGGCCTGGGTGGAGCGGTCTTCGCCTCTGCCGACCTGACCGATGCCAGCGACGCCGATCGCCCCGCCGTGCAGGTCGGCGATCCCTTCATGGAGAAGCTGCTGCTCGAGGCCTGCCTCGAGGCGATCGACGCCGACCTGGTGGTCGGGGTACAGGACATGGGCGCTGCCGGGCTCACCTCGAGCGTCGCCGAGATGGCGCATCGCGCCGGCCGCGGCGTCGACCTGCGCGTCGATCTCGTGCCCAGGCGCGAGACCGGCATGAGCGCGCTCGAGGTCATGCTGTCCGAGTCACAGGAACGCATGGTCTTGACGGCGCGACCCGATCAGGTCGAGGCGCTGCTCACGCTGCTGCGCCGTTGGGAGCTCGAGGCTGTCGTGGTCGGCACGGTCGCGTCGCACGACCGGTTCAGGCTGTGGGAGGGCGACGCTCTGGTCGGCGACATGCCCGTGGCACCTCTGAACGAGGCGCCGACGTACGTTCGCGTCGGGCGCGAGGACCCAGCCGTGCGAGCCGCTCGTGAGCGCGACCTGACCGCACTGGCCCTGCCGGACGACCCGGGGGCGGTGCTGCTCGAGGTGCTCGCCGACCCGAACGTGGCGTCGAAGCAGGCCGTGTACCGGCAGTACGATCACCAGGTCATGACCAACAGCGTCGTGTTGCCCGGTGCGGCCGACGCGGCCGTCATGCGCATCAAGGGGAGTCGCCGCGGGGTCGCCGCAACGGTCGATTGCAACCACCGCTACGTGTACTTGGCGCCGCGCCACGGGGCTGCCCTGGCGGTGGTGGAGGCGGCGCGGAACCTGGCGGCCGTGGGCGCCACGCCGCTCGGCGTCACCGACAACCTCAACTTCGGCAACCCGACCGTGGCCGAGACCTACTACCAGCTGCAAGAGGCGATCGAGGGGTTGCGCGAGGCCTGCCTGGCGCTGTCGACCCCGGTCACGGGCGGCAACGTCAGCCTCTACAACCAGTACCGGACCGAGACGGGGCACCAGGCGATCCATCCGACCCCGACCGTGGGCATGGTCGGCGTGCTGCCGGACGTCGAACGCCGGGCCGTGGCCGGTCTGCGGCGCGACGGCGACGTCCTCGTGCTGCTCGGGGCGGGCACGCCGAGCATCGGTGCCAGCACCTACCTCTGGTGTGTCCACGGCATCGAGGCCGGCGCGCCACCCGAGCTCGACCTCGCCGCCGCGGACCGGCTGGTCCGCTGTCTGGCGGGGCTGGTACAGGACGGCATCGTCGACACCGCGCACGACGTCGGTGACGGCGGTCTCGCCGTGGCCGTAGCGGAGATGGCGATCCTCGGCGACCGCGGCGCGCGCATCGACGTACCGGCCGCTCTCGCGGCCCGCTGGGACGCGGCGCTCTTCGGGGAGGCGGCGGCCCTGGCCGTCGTCGCCGTGCCCGGCCACAGGGTGGCAGACGTGACCGCGGCAGCCGATTCGCTGGGCCTGGAGGCCCAGCGCCTCGGCGTCGTCGCCGACAGGCGCCTGACGATCCGTCACGACGGTGCGCCAAACGGTGGACTCGATCTCGACCTCGACGTGCTCCGCAGCGCCTTCGAGGGCACCATCGCGGAGGCGCTTGCCATATGACAGACATGCCGTTCGACGACCTGTCGATCGTCCTCGACGACGACCCCAAGGCCCTCGACAAGCCCGGCGAGGAGTGCGGCGTGGTCGCCGTGCACGTTCCCCACCCGGTCGACGTCGCCGCGCTCGTGCACCTCGGCTTGTTCGCGCTCCAGCATCGCGGCCAGGAGTCGTGCGGCATCTGCGTGGCCGGCGGCGACGAGATCCGCATCGAGAAGGACATGGGCCTCGTGACGGAGGTCTTCACCGAGGAGCGCCTCGACAAGCTCCGCTTCGCGCTGGCTCGCACCGGGATCGGTCACACGCGCTACTCCACCACCGGATCGTCGCTGCGCTTCAACGCCCAGCCGCTCACCGTACGTTCGAACAAGGGACTGTTGGCGCTCGCGCACAACGGCAACTTCACCAACGCCAGGCGCATGCGCGACGAGATGCTCGGCGAGGGCGCGGTGTTCCAGACGACCAACGACAGCGAGGTCATGATCAACCTGGTCGCCCGCTACGCGCACCTGTCGCTCGAGGACGCGACCGCGCGCGTGATGGGCGAACTCGAGGGCGGCTTCGCGGTGGTGGTGATGGACAAGCGCCGGATCCTGGGTCTGCGCGATGGCAACGGCGTACGACCGCTGGTGATCGGTGCGTTCGACGACGGTGGCTACGTGTTCGCGTCGGAACCGGGTGCGTTGCACGTGATGGGCGCGCGCTTCATCCGGGACGTCCGGCCAGGCGAGCTCGTCGTGGCCGACGACCAGGGCCTCCACAGTCGGCAGGTCCTGCCGAGCACGCCCACGCCGTGCGCGTTCGAGTGGATCTACTTCGCTCGCGGCGACGGTGTCCTGGACGGGGCCCAGGTCCACGGCGCCCGGCTGCGGATGGGCGAGGTCCTGGCCGACGAGGCACCCGCCGACGCCGACATGGTGATCGGCGTGCCCGAATCGGGTCTGGCAGCCGCGCTCGGCTACGCGCGACGCTCGGGGATCCCGTACGACATCGGCCTGTACAAGTCGCCCTACGCCGGCCGCAGCTTCATCGCCCCGAGCCCGCATCTGCGCGATCAGAAGGTCAGGTTGAAGCTCGCGCCGACCGAGGCCGTGGTGGGCAAGCGCATCGTGCTCGTGGACGACTCCATCGTCCGCGGCACCACCTCGGGCCGCATCGTCCAGCTCCTGCGCGAGGCGGGTGCGAGCGAGGTGCACTTCCGCGTCTCGAGCCCACCGATCCGTTTCCCGTGCTACTACGGCATCGATACGGCCGCGCGCCAAGAGCTCGCCGCAGCGGCGATGGGGGTCGAGGCGATCCGCGAGAGGATCGGTGCCGACTCGCTCTCCTTCATCTCCGAGGCCGGCCTGTCGCGTGCGATCGGCTTGGCGAAGACGTGTCTGGCCTGCTTCAACGGCAAGTACCCGGCCGGGATGCCCGACGGCGACTCCGAGAAGGAGAGTCTGGACGAGCTCGCGGCGCGCTGAGGGACTGGAAGGTCAGCGCCGGTGGCGCAGCGTCAGCGCCACGAAGCGCAGCAGCCGCGGGATGCGGTGCCAGCGCGCCGGGTCGAGACCGACGCGCCAGGCCCACTCCAAGGCGAACCTGCGGGTCCACTCCGGGGTGCGCTTCGCCGCGCCGGCGAGCACGTCCAGCGTGCCACCGACCCCGATGAGGACGCGTGCGCCCCAGGCCTCTCGGTGCGCCTCGAGGACCACCTCCTGCCCCTCGCCGAGTCCGGCCAGCAGCACGTGTGCGCCCGACGCGGCGACCGCCGCCGCGACGCCGCCCCCCTCGCGCTCCCGGTCGAAGTACCCGTCGCGCACGAACACCACGTCGGTGCCCCATCGCTCCGCCGCCGTGGCTGCCGCTCGTTCGGCGACGCCGGGCCGGCCACCGAGGAGGGCGACGCGCACGTCCGGGCCCGCGCGTTCGAGCAGGGCGAACACCAGGTCGACGCCCGGGACGCGTCCGGGCAGGTCGAAGCCCGCGCGCCTCGCGGCCCACACCACGCCGACACCATCCGCCACGGTCAAGTCGGCGCGGCCGAGCGCTCGTCGCAACGCTTCGTCGTGCCTGGATCGGACGACGATCTCGGGGTTCAAGGTGACCACCAGCCGCGGCTTCGCGCCCTCCGCGGCGGCCAGGACCCAAGCGGCGGCAGCGTCGAGGTCGACGGGGTGGACCGGGTTGCCGAGGACCGCGACCGCCTCCGGGAGCGGTGGCAGGGTGGGCATCACACCCGAACGAGGCGGACGAGGGGGCGCCCGAACGCGTGATCGACGGACTCGACCAGCGGCACGACGTCGCTCGTGGCGATCTCGGACGCGGCGGCGACCTCCTCCTCGAGGCCGACGGTGCGCAGATCGGAGCCCACCGAGGAGGCCCAGATGCCGTCGAGTGGGTCCTTCGTCGTGCGCAGGACGCTCAGGCAGAAGCGCGTTGAGCCGCTGACGGAGGGATCCACGTCGCCCATGGCGCGAGACGCGCGCTCGAAGAGCGAGACGAGCAGCCCGGCGGCGATCGCATCCGCCAGGTCGGGTTCGCCGTGCTCACCGGCGCAGACCAGCACGACGCGCGCTGGCTCCCACGCCATGACCGTCTCGACGACGGCGACGGCGTTGACGAGACCCGCCAGCACGCAGCGTCGCCGCGCCCCGGCGAGCGCCCGCGGAGCGTCGTCTGCGAGGAGTACCACCTCGCGACCGGCGCACTCGATGGACCGCACCGACGCGTTGGTGGCCGCGTGGTTGAACCCCTCCGGCGGCACACCGCCGACGTCGCCGACCAGCAGCGCCCCGTCAGCGGCGGCGCGCTGCCGCGCCGCTCGGACGCCGGAGGTGAGGATCACGGCGTCGGCCCCTCGCTCCAGCAGGTGAGCCGTGATCGTGCCAGCGCGGAGCACGTCGACGACCACGCTCACGACATCCGTCGGCGCGGCAGCGTGCGTCCGTTCCGACTCGGACGGCGGTGGGGTGAGGTCGACGTGGATCTCCATGGGGTCCGGCACCCGCACGGGCGCTGACTGACGATGCTACCACGCGTGCCAGACGGTGCGCGAAGGCGCTGGTCGGTCGCGCGCGAGGCGCACGCCGACCCGCAGGTCGCGGTAGGCTGCCGCGTGCCGCACCGTCAGCAGGCCACACCTTCCTTCGCCGACGCGTACCGCGGGGGCACGCTCGACGACGCCTTCGCGATCGCGCCGAGCGACGTCGACGCCGCACTCGTGGCCGAGCGTCCCGTGCAGCGAGACGCCCTGGTGTCGGCGCTCCGCGCCGCCCACGCGGTCTGGGGCGCGCGCGACGCCGCACGTAGCAGCCTCGAGAAGCTCGCCCATCCCGAGGCGCGGGTCGTCGTCACGGGCCAGCAGATCGGCTGGCTCCTAGGGCCGACCTTCACGCTCTCGAAGGCCGCCACGGCGATCTCCCTGGCGCGCAGGCTCGACACACCCGAGCGACCGGTCGTGCCGGTCTTCTGGATGGCCACCCAGGACCACGACGTCGACGAGATGGACCACGCCTGGCTGCTGGGCCGTGACGAGCGCCTGACACGACTCAGCATCGGCGTTCCGGCCGGGCCTGCGGTCGGCCGGGCGGCGCTCGATCCCGCCGACGTGGTCGAGGCGCGCTCGGCGCTCCGGCGCCTCGACGGGGCGGGGGAGCACGCCGACGACGTCGACGCGCTGCTGGCAGAGGCGTGTGAGGGCCAGCGCTGGAGCGACGGTTTCGCGCGCCTGATGCTGCGCCTCTTCGGGGACGCCGGCCTGTTGGTCGTCGACCCGCTCGATCCCGCCGTAGCGGTGTTGTGGCGCGACGCGCTCGAGCGTGAACTCGACGACCCTGGCATGAGCGCGGCCGCGATCACGAAGGCCGGGTCTCGTCTGGCAGAGCGTGGCTGGCCGCCGCTGCTCGGCCGCGGCGACGACGCCAGCAACCTGTTCGT
>REEJ01000008.1 GCA_007695125.1 Trueperaceae bacterium
CTCCGGAGGGTCGCGCCCAGGTGCCGGCGACGTAGTTGAGGAGCTCGATCGGCTTGGTGGTCATGGCATCACGATAGCGCGGGTGGGCCGGACTGCGGGCCCGGAGCCGACCGCTCCGGCAGCGGCCCCGTCAAGTTTCGCTGGGTCCCGACGCGGCGGAAGCCGAGCCGTTGGTAGAGGCCGGTGGCGGCCGGCGCGGCAGAGAGCCAGCAGAGCGGCAGGTCGGGCGTGAAGACGCGCCGCAAGGCGGCGGCGCAGACGGTGTCGGCATGACCGCGCCGCCGGGCCTCTGGCAGCGTCCAGACGCCGGCGAGTTCCCCCACGCCAGCGCCGATCTGGACGCTCGCGCCGGCGACGATGCGAGCGTCGACCGGCAGCGCCGCGACGACGACCGTGCCGGCCGCCAGACCGGCACGAAGCACCGGCATCCACGCGAGGGCGTCGCCGCCGTCGCCCCCGTAGGCCCGGCTCTGACCCCGTAGGTAGGCCTCGAGCAGCGCAACGTCGTCGCTGTCCGGGAACAGGACCGCGCTCGCACGGTCGTCGTCGGGCGCGGTCGGGCCCGAGTGCGACCACGCCATCACCGGCGCCGTCATGCCGGTGCGCCAGCCGCGCGCATGCGCGCTCGGGGCGAGGGTCGGGTGTCGCTCCTCGACGTACTCGAGGGCCGGTTCGATGCCGTACCGGCCGAACACGGCTTCGACGTCCGCGAGCGCGGCTCCGAGGTCCCTGGGCTCGACACCGTCGGGCACGGCGACGGCGAGGCCCGCGGCGCCACCGGGAGCGACGGCGACGAGGAAGCCGGGAACGTGCGTCACGACACGCCCGAAACAGGCCGTGGTGCGAAGCCCTGCCTCGATGCGTCGCAGGATCGTGGGGTCGTGCTGCATGCGGCACATGCTACGGCGCGTCGAGCGCACCGTTGCACGAACCCCCGCCCACCCCACCGACCGCGCGCCCCCGCTCGTGCCACGATGTCGAGGGTGCGCCACCACGTGGCGATCGGCACCGAAGGCGGGGACGTGGAGCTCTCACGACGCGACAAGACGCTCACCTTGGTCGGCATCGTCATGGCGCTGTTCCTCGGCGCTCTCGATCAGACCATCGTCGCAACGGCGCTACCGAGCATGGTCGACGACTTGGGTGGCGTTTCGCGCTACGCCTGGGTCGTCACGGCCTATGTGCTCGCGTCCACCGTGCTGGTACCGGTCTACGGCAAGCTGGCCGACATGCTGTCGCGCCGGCGCATCGAGCTCTTCGCGGTGGTGACGTTCTTGATCGGGTCGTTCCTGTGCGGCGCCGCGGGCCAGTTCGGAACGCTCCCGCTGCTCGGCGACGGCATGACGCAGCTGATCGTCTTCCGCGCGCTGCAGGGGATCGGTGGCGCGGGCCTGTTCGCGATGGCGTTCATCGTGATCTCCGACCTGTACCCGCCGCGTGAACGTGGGAAGTACCTGGGCCTCATCGGCGCCGTCTTCGCGATCGCCAGCGTGCTCGGACCGTGGCTCGGCGGCCTCCTGACCGATCACGCCGGAGGCATCGTGCCCGGCGTGGCCGGCTGGCGCTGGGTGTTCTACGTCAACCTCCCGGTGGGTGCGGTCGCGCTGTGGTTCATCGTGACGCGTATGCCACCGCTGCGGCCTCGCTCGACGGGTCAACGTCTCGACCTCGTGTCTGTCGCGCTGCTGATCCTCACGCTGGTGCCCCTCGTGCTCGGTCTGCAGTTCGACCGCACCATCTACCCGTGGGGCGGCGCGGTGACGGTGGGGACGCTCTCGGCAGCGGCGGTGTTCGGCCTGGCGTTCGTGCTGCGCTCGCTGACCAGTGCGAACCCCGTCCTCGACCTCCGGCTCTTCCGCAACCGCGTGTTCGCCGTGGCCAACGGCGCCGGCTTCTTCCTCGGCGCGACCTTCCTGAGCCTGCTGGTGTTCGTCCCCCTGTACCTCGTGAACGTCCTGGGCGTGAGCGCCACCGAGGCCGGTGTGGCCCTGATCCCGCTCTCGCTCGGCGTGTCGGTAGGCGCCATCGGTGCCGGCCAGCTCGCCTCGCGCCTCGGCCGCTACAAGCCGATCATGCTCGTCGCCATCGCCGTGCTGCTGGTCGCGGCGGTGCTCATGACGACGCTCGACGCCGACAGCCCGTACGGTCGTGTCGTCTGGATCATGGTCGTGGCGGGCCTCGGGATCGGCCCTGGCTTCCCGCTCTACACCGTGGCCATCCAGAACGCCGTCGAGGGCCATCTGGTGGGGCAGGCCACGAGCGCTGCGCAGTTCTTCCGACTGATCGGTGGCGCCGTGGGGACCGCACTCATGGGCGCCGTGCTGGCGACCACGCTGGCTGCCGCGTTCGCGCAGCTGCCCGACGCCTCGGCGCTCCCCGAGGGCGCGCTCGACCCGAGCCGGTTCGCTGGCGAGGTCGCCGGCGACGCTGGCGAGGACCTGGCGCGCGCACTTGAGAGCGAACTCGGGGCGGAGGGGCTGGCGCTCGCGGCAGACCTGTCCGAGGCGCTGCGGAACGCGTTCGCCACGGCGGTCTCGCGCGTGTTCGGCGTGCTGCTGTGGTTGGTGATCGCGGCTGCGTCGCTCACGCTGTGGCTCCCGGGCCTCGAGCTCCGCGGGGCCGCGCCGGCGCGGCGTTGACGCCGCGCCGCACGAACGTCCGGGACGATTCGGAAAGCGGGTGCGCAGACGCCTCGGGTATGCTCTGCGCGGCTCTCGCGAGCCGACATCGTCACGCCGAGCGGCGCGCAGCCGATGGCGCCTAGCGGCCACTGGGGGCACGTCATGCGGCAGCGGTTGGATGCGTACTTCGGCTTGCGAGCGCTGGGCACCACCGTCAGGGTGGAGGTGTTGGCCGGCCTCACGACCTTCCTGACGATGGCCTACATCATCGTCGTCAACCCGCT
>REEJ01000340.1 GCA_007695125.1 Trueperaceae bacterium
AGCTCGTCGAGCGAGCGCCGGATGAAGGCGATGGCGCGGCTGCGGAGCACGAACACGCGTCGCACGTCGGGGTTGACAATGAGGTCGAGGTGCCGCTGCCGGTAGCGCGACTCCTTGTCGGTGAGACCGTGGAACTTGTCCGGCAGGGGTCTGAGCGACTTCACCAGCGGCCGGAAGGCAGCGGCGTCGATGGTCAGCTCGCCCGTCTTGGTCACGAACGGGTGGCCGCGCACCTCGAGCCAGTCGCCGAGGTCGAGCTTCTTCACGGCGCCGTACGGCTCACCGAGCCGGTCGCGTTGGAGGTAGGCCTGGAGGTCACCGGTGGCGTCGCGCAGCGTGACGAAGGTGACCTTGCCCATGTTGCGGACCGTCATCGCCCGACCGGCGACCACGACCTCCTCGTCGGGCCACGCGTCCCCCGGTTGGCCGTCGGGGTGAGCGGCGTGGAGGGCCGCCGCGGTCGCCGTCGAACGGAACGCGTACGGGTAGGCCTCGAAGCCGCGCTCGGCCAGGCTCGCGAGGTTGCGGAGGCGCTGTTCGCGTTGCTCCTGGAGGCTCTTCTGGGACATGACGCACCAGTGTACTCGGCCGCGCGCCGCTGCCGGCGACGCGGCCGATCACCCGATCGACGCGCGGCGGACCGAGACGGCCGATCAGTCGATCGCGACGACCTGGTAGCGCCTCTTCTTGTCGCCCATCGCGACGGTGACCTCGTCGTCGAGGCGGCGCCCCAGGAGCGCACGCCCGAGGGGCGACTCGTCGGAGACCTTGGGGACGTCGCCTTCGAGCACGCCGGCCTCGACCGGTGCCACGACCTGCACCTTCATGAGACGGTCGGCGTCGAGGTCGCGCAGCTCGACGAGGTTGCCGAGATCGACGCGGTTGGGGTCGTTCTCGGAGATGATCTCGGCGCGGTCGAGCTGCGTCTCCAGTTCGTCGATGCGGTTCTCGATGCGCGCCTTCTCCTGCTTGGCGTCCTCGAGGCCCGAGTCGTCGTAATCGTCGCTCGTGCCGGTGAGGTCCTGCAAGATCTTGGTCGCCTCCTCGAGGCGCCGATACTCCTGCTGCAGGGTCGCCTTGAGGCGCTCGAAACCCTCTTTCGTGAGACGCACGTTGCTGCGGACCACGCTCATCACTCCTTCGTCGTTCGGTCGAGAAGCGGCTTGCCCCTTCATCGGGGCAAGCCGCGATCTAACTACGTTGCGGAACAAGTCTAACGCATCAAGATGAGAACGGAGCGAGCCCGGGGCCGTTCGACCCCGGGCTCGGCCAGGCTGCGCATCGCGGTCGCGAGTGGCGACCGCGTCGGCTGCTCAGTTGGCGGCGGCGCGGGCGGCGTCGAGCCAGTCGTCGACGGTCGCGCGGTTGGCCTCGATCCACTCGGCGGCCATCGCCATCACGTCGGCGTCGCTGCTCTCGCCCTCGTCGATCCGGACGACCATCTCGGAGATGTCGACGACGGAGATCTCGACCAGTTCGAGGATCGTCGCGGCGGCCGGGTTGGCCTCGAGGAAGTCGTTGTTGGCAACGGCGCGGATGTCGTCGGCAACGAAGCCGAGCATCACGGGATCGGACACGGCGCCCTCGAGCCCGGAGACGACCATGCCGTCTTCGAAGCCTTCCTGGTCGGCGTTCGGAGCGATCTCGGGCACGTTGATCCAGACCGAGTCCTCACCGGGCACCATCTGGAAGACGGTGAAGTTCGGGGTCCAGGTGTAGTACAGCACCGGCTCGCCAGCGTTGTACGCGGCCAGGGCGTCGGCGAAGGCGGCGTTGTACGAGGCCTTGATGTCGTTGATGTGGTCACGCAGGTCGTAGACGTCGAGGTGGTGCTCGATGACCGTCTCGCAGCCCCAGCCCGGAGGGCAGGCGACGAGGTCGGCCTTGCCATCGCCGGTGCGGTCGAAGGCTTCCTTCACCTCGGGACGCTTGAAGTCCTCGAGCGAGGTGATGCCGAACTCCTCGGCGGCGGACTTGGTCACGAGGTACCCCTGCGTGCCACCGGCTTCGGCGATGGTGCCGACGATGCTCGCGTTGGCCTCGAAACCGGACGGCAGGTGCGTGTTGTGGAGCGGGAACCAGCCGGCGGTCCAGAAGTCGACATCGCCCTGCGTGACGGCGGTGTAGAAGATCGGGTTGTCGAGCAGGACCGGGCGCTGGACGTCGTACCCGAGCTCACCGAGGATCAGGTCGAAGATGGCCTGGACGGGGCGGGCGTCGTCCCAGCCGGCGACGGCGGGCGTGACGGTGACACCTTCACCAGGGTTGTGGCCGCCGGCATTGGCGACGCCGACAACGGCGAGGCTCGCCGCGAGGGCGAGGGTCAGGATGCGCTTGTGCATGGTGGTTCCTTTCGAATGGACGGACATCGTCGTAAGAGGCGATGAAGCCGCGGCGCGGCTTGAGCATGAGAGGCGCATGTTCCATGCGCTCGGATAAACCATAGCAAAGGTCGTGCCGGGTTGCAAACCGTCAAGGACGGTCTTCGAGGGCAACTCGCGTGCGAACCTGATCACGCCGAGGCGTTCTCGTGTCGACGGCACCCGCCGACGGGCGACGCCGTCGGCTGGTGCGGGCGTCCGGTCCGAGAGCGCCGGCGACACGTCAGCGCTCGGTTCCAGCCTCACTCCGAAGCCGCTGCCCGGGCCTCAGCCAGCCAACCGTCGACGGTCTCGCGGTTCGCTTCGATCCACTCGAGCGCCATCGCACGCACGGCTTGGGCGCTCGACTCGCCCTCCTCGATCCGCAGCGTCATGCGGCCGATCTCGTCGACCGGCATCTCGAACAGTTCGAGGAAGCGCGCGGCCGGCGGGTTGGCGGCCAAGAAGTCGTCGTTCGCGACCGAGCGGTGGTCGTCGGCGACGAAGCCGGAGAGGAGCGGGTCGGAGACGGCGCCCGGCAGACCCTCGAGCACCATCCGGTCCTCGAGACCAGCCTGCTCGGCGTTGGGAACGATCTCGGGAACGTTGATCCACACGACGTCGTCACCCGCCACCAGCACGTAGTTCGTGAAGTTCGGCACCCAGCTGTAGAACAGGATCGGCTCGCCGGCGCGATGCGCCGCGAGCGCGTCGGCGAAGGCCGCGTTGTAGTTCGCCTTCTGGTCGTTGATGTGCTCGCGCAGCTCGTAGGCGTCGAGGTGGTGCTCGATGACCGCCTCGCAGCCCCAGCCTGCCGGGCAGGCGACGAGCTCCGCTCGACCGTCGCCGGTGCGGTCGAACGCAGCCTTGACCTCGGGTCGCTTGAAGTCCTCGAGCGAGGTGATGCCGAACTCCTCGGCAGCCCAAGCGCTCACGGAGTACCCCTGGACGACGCTGGCCTCGGAGATCATGCCGACGATGGTGGCGTGGTCGTCGAAGTTCGGCGGCAGGTGGGTGTCGTGGAGCGGGAACGAGCCGTCGGTCCAGAAGTCGACGTCGCCCTGCATGATCGCGACGTAGAAGATCGGGTTGTCGAGCATCACGGGGGTTTCCACGTCGTAGCCGAGCTCCTCGAGGAGGAGGCCGGCGACGGCCTGCGGTGGGATGGCGCTGTCCCAACCAGCGATGGCGGGGCGAACGGTGACGCCCTCGCCGGGGCGATCAACGGCGTCGGCGAGCACGCTGCCGCCAAGGGCGAGCACGAGCGCACATGCGAGGGTGGTGATCGGACGGTGCATCAGATGTTCCTTTCGAAGGGGGCGGATGTCGGCGTGTCGCGACGGGTCATCGTGGCGTCGATGGCCACGAGACCCGGCCCTGAGCGTCTCAGGGGCACATGCAGTGCACGAACGAGGACCGTATCAAGTCGGTCGACGGTCATCAACCATGCAGGTCACGGAGCGCTCCGGAGGTCACTCCGCGGAGCGTCGCTGCCGCCCCTCGCCGAGCGCCTGCGTCAGGCGGTCGAGGACGATGGCGAGGAGCACGATCGCCAGGCCGCCGATGCCGGCGACGCCGATGCGAAGCGCGTTCAGGCCCTCGACCACGGGACGTCCCAGTCCACCGGCACCGATGAGGGCCGCGATCACGACCATCGACAGGGCCAGCATGATCGTCTGGTTGATGCCCGCCATGATCGACGGCAACGCCAACGGCAGCCGGACCTTCACCAAGATCTCCCGCTCCGACGAGCCGAAGGCCTCGGCCGCCTCGATCACGTCCTCGGGCACCTGGCGGATGCCCAGATCGGTGAGCCGGATCAGCGGCGGCAGCGCGAAGATGATGGTAGCGATCACGCCGGCGACCGTCCCGATCGAGAACAGCATCACCACCGGCACCAGGTAGACGAACGCCGGCGTCGTCTGCATCACGTCGAGCACGGGCCGCAGCGTCGCGCGGAAGCGGTCGCTCCGGGCCGCCAGGATGCCCAACGGGATCCCCATCACCATGCACACCAGCACCGAGGCGATCACCATCGAGAGCGTGGTCATCGTCAGGCTCCACAGCCCGATCATGCCGATCAGCACGAAGGCCGCCACGGTGAACAGGCCGATGCGCCGGCCTGCCACGCGCCACGCGAACAGCGCGAGCAGCACGATGAACACGAGCGGCGGCAACCACTGCAGGAAGCTGTCGACGTTCTGCAGGATCACCTCGATCGGCACCTTCATCGCCTGGAACGTCGGCCGGTAGTTCAGCGTCAGCCAGTTGATGAAGTCGGCGAACCAGCGGTCGAGCGGGATCTGGATGGGATCGAAGATGGCGTCGGAGAGGAACGCGTTCATGCCGCCGCCTCCACGTCATCGCCGTTCATCGCATCGCGGCCACGCTTCTCGATGATCGAGTAGATGATCTCGCGCTCGGTGACGAGACCGATCAACCGCTCATCGTGGTCGATCACCAGCACCGGCAGGTTGCACAGGTTGCGGGCCTCGAGCAGGGTTCGCAGCGGCCGGTCGGCGCGCACCACCGCGGCCCGGTCGCGGTAGCGCGACGTCGGCGCTTCCTCGGCGAGCAGGGTGTCGATCGGCACGAGCTCGGCCCGACCGCCATCGGCGCGCACCTCGCGCACGCGGTCGTCGGCATCGATGACGATCTCGACATCTGCCTGCGTGCGGTGCACGATCACCCGCCCGCCCGCCTCGCGTCGGAGCTCGTCGACGCGATCGTGGTCGAGTTCCACCGACACGGTACGAGCGGTGATCACGTGGGTGGGGTCGGCGTGCTCGACGAAGTCGGCGACGTACGCGGTCGCTGGGTTCGTGAGGATGCGTTCGGGCGTGCCGAGCTGCACCACGCGGCCGTCCTCCATGATGGCGATCCGGTCGCCCAGGCGCAGCGCCTCGTCGAGGTCGTGCGTGATGAACACGATCGTCTTGCCGAGGTCGTTCTGCAGCTTGATGATCTCCTGCTGCATCTGCATCTTGATCAGCGGATCGAGCGCGCTGAACGGCTCGTCCATCAGCATCACCTCGGCCTCGGTGGCGAGCGCCCGCGCCAGACCGACGCGCTGCTGCATGCCGCCCGAGAGCTCAGACGTGCGGCTCGGCCCCCAGCCACCGAGTCCGACCAGATCCAGCGCCCGGTCGGCCCGCTCGATCCGTTGCCCCCGGTCGACGCCCTGGATCTCGAGTCCGTAGGCGACGTTGTCGCGCACGCTGCGGTGCGGTAACAGCCCGAAGCGCTGGAACACCATGGTGAGGTGGCGCGTGCGTATGTCGCGCAGCTGCCTGGCGCTCGCCGCGCCGACGTCGATCTCGCCCTCGTCGGTCTCGAGCACCACACGCCCGGCGGTGGGCGGGATGAGGCGGTTGAGGCAGCGCAGCAGCGTCGACTTGCCGCTGCCGGAGAGGCCCATGATCACGAAGAACTCGCCGCGCTTCAGGCGGAACGACACGTCGTTGACGCCGACGACGTGGCCACTCGACTCACGGATGTGGTCCTTGCTCTGGCCCTGCTCGAGGAGCTCGAGGGCCGACGTTGGGTTGGGGCCGAAGATCTTGCTGAGGTGCTCGGCTCGAATCACGCTGTCACCTTGCTTTCCGTCATGATGTTCGTCGCAACAACCTTGAGAGGTTACCACGCGGGCCTGAACGCTCCAAACACGCCTTCGCGAGGCAGCTAAGCCGTCCTGTAGCCATTCCGGCTCGAGTAGCGGCCGTAAGGTGCAATTTCGTGAAGAAATGACCCCGGCGAAGCCCCTCTCAGCCGCCGTTCAGGCCGCCGCGATACGCTGCGGCATGCGCCGCACCGTCCTCGCAATCAGCCTGCTCGTGGCAGCAACCGTGCTCGTGGTGTTGGCGCTTCCGGCGCTCCCCTTCGATACAGCTCCGGTCCCGCAACCCGACGTCCGGATCGCCCTGGTCGACCCGTACGCCGAAGCGCCCTTGGTCGCCTACGCCGCCTTGCGCGATGCGCTGCTCGCCGACGACCTCGCCGCGCTCCGCGCCATCGCCGAGGGCGACGACTACCGCGCCTACCGCGCGGCGAACCACGTGGCTCGCCACCCCGACGCCACGCCCGCCGAGCGCCTCGCCGCCTTCGACCGCGTCCTCGCCCTGCGGGTCGAAGACCCGCTCGAGCGCGTCCACCGCCGCCGACTGATGCTCGAGGTGGCGGCTGCGGCCGCGGCGGCAGACGACGTCGAGCGCGCCCTGGACGCGTATCGACAGGCGCTCCCCGAGGCAGCCGCCATCGCGGCGCTCGCGCGCCTGATCGACGACCCGTACCGCCTCGCCAACGTCTACTTCCAGGCCGGCCAGAACCGACGCGCGCTCGAGGCGCTCGACGGCCGCGCCGCCCCCTCGATCGAGGGGCCGGCGCACCGCGCGATCGGCGAGCACGCTCGCGCGCTCGACGCCTTCCGACGCTGGCTGGCGGAGGACCCGACCTCGACCGAGGCCGCCACGGGCGTGGCGTGGTCGCTGTTCTCGCTCGAGCGGTGGGACGAGGCGGACGCCGCCTTCGCCGCGCTGGGCCCAGCGGGCACCTACGGCCGCGGCCTCATCGCGGGGCGCCAAGGCCGCGTCGACGACGGCGTGCGTCTCCTGCTCGAGACCGGCGTCGCGAGCCAGCAGTGGATCGCCACGGGCTGGCTCGAGGCTCGCGGGCGCGACCGCGAGGCGATCGATGCGTACCTGCGCATCGCCCGCGGCGGCAGCGCGACATACGCCGACGACGCCGCCTACCGTGCGCTCGTGCTGGCGCAGCGCCTGGGCGACGACGAGACGGCGGCGCTGGCGGCCGACCTCGTCCCGGACGGCTCGTACTTCGCGCTCCTCCTGGGGCGCCCACTCGTGCTCCCCGGCCCATCGGCGCTCGAGGCGCGTGAGCCCGAGGTGCTGTCGTTGGCCGCGGCCCTCGCGCAGGTCCACGACCACGACGCGGCGCGCGGCGAGCTCGTGTTCGCCATGCGCGCCAGCGAGGACCCGGCCGAGATCGTCGCCCTGGCCGAGGCGTTGCAGCTGGTTCACGGGGAGTTCCGCCAAAGCATGCGTGCGGCCAACGCGCTCATCGGCCAGGGTGTGGTCGACGAACGCGTGTGGCGGCTGGCCTGGCCGCAGGCGCACCCGGAAGCGGTCGGGCGCTACGCCGAGGCGTTCGACGTCGAGCCGGCGCTGGTGTGGTCGGTGATGCGCCAGGAGTCGGCCTTCTCGACGGTCGCCCTGTCGCACGCGAACGCCATGGGGCTCATGCAGGTCATCCCATCGACCTGGAACTGGCTGGCCGAGCTGCAGCGCGAGACCCCCGGCGACCCATACGATCCTGCCGCCAACGTCAGGTACGGGACGTACTACCTGCGCTGGCTCCTCGACTACTTCGACGGGGACATGGAGCTGGTCGTGACGTCGTACAACCGCGGACAGGGTTACATGCGCCGCCTGTTCCAGGGCGACGTCGTCCAGGGCGACAAGGACGAGATGTACCGCCACATCGACGCGCTCGAGACGCGCGAGTACCTGCAGCGCGTGATGGTCAACCTCGAGACCTACCGGCAGCTCTACGGCAGCGACCTCGGCTCCCTGGCCGACGCGCGCCCGTGAGGCAGGTTCGCCGGCTCAGCGCACCTGGCCCTCGTCGTGTTGGGGCGACCACTCGAACGCCGTGAAGCTGCGCTCGAAGCCGAGCGACTCCCAGAACTGCGCGATCGGCTCACGCCCCGTGCGGACCTGCAGCAACACGCGCTCGCCAGGCCACACCTTCTCGGTCATCCACGCGAAGACGCGCCGGCCGACGCCCGCGCGGCGCTGACCGGGGGCGACGTAGAACTGGCGCACGAACACGTGGTCGACGTCGCGCCGGAACAGCACGTAGCCGATCAGGTCGTCGCCCGACTCGATCAGGTGCGCCTCGTAGCCGTGCTCGAGGAACGCCCGCATGCGGGCGCCGAGCTGGCCCGGACTGAGCGTGGCGGGACCACCCTCGGCGCGGATCAGCTCTTCGTTCATGGACGCAAGGATGGGTACGTCGACCTTGTGGGCTGGTCGAACGCGGATCGCGTCGATCACCTGAGACCCCTTTCCGACGGCGCGCTCGGCGGCCGCGGGTGATGTGTCCTGCCATGATAGTGGATGGTGACGCGCACCCCCGTGGTGCGCACCGCAGTCCGTCGCGCCGCGCGCCGCGTCGCCGCCCGCCTCGCCGCCGCCCGGCGGGCGCCTGCACGGCGTAGGCTGGTGCGCATGCACCGCGACGGCTCGGACGCCCCGCTCCTCGACGTGCGCGGGCTGCGCGTCTCGCTCGGCGGCGTGACGGTGATCGACGGCCTCGATCTCGTGCTCGCGCCAGGGGACGCCGTGTGGTTGGAGGGCGTGAACGGTGCGGGCAAGACCACGCTGATGCGCGCCATCGCTGGCCTGATCTCGAGCGACGGCGACGTCTTCGTCGTGGGAGCGCGCGCCGGCAGCGAGGCCGCCCGCTCGCGCTCGCGCCTGGTTCCCGACGCCGCTCCCCTGTACGAGGACCTCACCGTCCGTGAGCACGCCGTCCTGCTCGGCCGGGTGTCGGGCCGCGAGGGCGCCGCCGCCGCGGCGCTGGCGTGGTGCGAGCGCTTCGGGCTGGCCGACCGGCTCGACCACTACCCCGCCGCGCTCTCGCGCGGGATGCGCCAGAAGGTGGTCTTGTCCGTCGCGCTCGGCGGCGCCCCGCCGCTGCTCCTGCTCGACGAACCGCTCAACGCGCTCGACACGGAGTCGCAGTCGGCGCTGCTCGACGGCCTCGCCGAGCACGCCGGCGCGGGCGGCGCGGTCATGGTGTCGGGCCACCAGGCCGACGTGGCCGATCGCTGGCCTGGCCAGCGCCGGCGCCTGAGCGCTGGCCAGTTGACGCCGATCGCACCGTGAGGGCGTCCGACGCAGCCTCGGTGAGCGCCGAGCAGGCCCTGCAGGAGCTCCGCCGCGCAACCGTACTGCGCAGCGTGCGCGCCAACGCGCGCTGGGTGCTGCGCGCGGTCGGCTGGGGCAGCGTCGTCTACCTCATGTTCTGGACGGTGATCCTGGTGATCGGCGCGGTCCAGTCGGTCGCTCCGCTGTCCCCCGCGGTGGCGGCTGCGGTCAAGGCCTGGTCGGCCCCGGCCGGCAGCGCCGTGCTGGCGCTCGCCGCGCTGCTGGCGGCGCGCGCCACCGTGACGCCGCTGTGGTTGGACCGCCGCGACCTGACGCACCTCGCGAGCGGCGCCGCGCCGCCGCGGGCCGTCCTGGCCTGGCCGGCGCTGCGCCTCACGCTGCCCGCGATCGCCGGTGCGCTCGCGCTGGCCGGCGTGCCGGCGCTGCTGGTCCCGCGGCTCCTCGGCGAGCCCGCCCTCGCCGCCCTGCTGGTGCTCCCCGCCCTCGCTGTGGGCCTGCGCGTCCTGCGCTGGCGCGCGGCACTGACGCGAGGGCGCGACCCGGTCGCTTGGGTCGTGGCCGTCGTCGCGTTGGTGGCCGCGGCCCTGTCGCTGGGGTGCACGTGGCTGGCGGCACCCGCCTGCGCGCTGGCGTTCTCTGCCCCCGCAGCCGCGGCCCTCGGGTCGCTCGACCCGTGGCTGGCGGCAGCCGTTGGCGGAGCCCTCGCCATCGCGGTCGCGGCGCTCGTGGTCCGCACGATCGCCACCAGCACGCGTACGCTCCCCGCCGTCGTGCTGCTGCAGAGCGAACTGCTGGCCGAGCTGCGGGCCATCGCGACGCTGCGCGGACTCGACGCGGTCACGGGAGCGGCCCACGACCCCGGCGCCCGCTTCGCGGCGGCGCGTGCGCGCGCCGCGCTGCACGCGCGGCCGTCGGCGCTGAAGCCGCGCTGGCGACCGCCCATCCCTGCGCGCGGCGGGGCGGTGGCCGCGTTCGCGTGGCTGGGTGTCGTGCGCGCGTGGCGCAGCTCCCCCTGGTCGCTCCTGGCCGTCCCCGTGGTTGCGCTGGCGGCCGTGGCGTCCATCCCACCGTCGGGCCCGTTCGGCTCCTCGGCGCTGGCGCCGAGCCTGGCATTCGCGTGGGCCGCCGCGCAGCTCTATCCCGGCCGCGCCGGCTGGCCCGGTTTCGCCATCGACGTGCGCGGCCGCACGGTCGCAACCGTGGCGTCGCTCGGGCTGCTCGGCCTGATGGCGACGATCGCCGTCGACACGACGCTGGCGGTACTCGCCCTTCCCTCCATGCCGGACGCGTGGTTGATGGTCCCGCTGGCGTTGGCTGCGGCGGCGCTGCTCGACCTGATCGGGGCGCGCGCCGCCGATCCTCGCGGCCTCGACGTGTGGCTCCTCACGGCCGTGGTTCTTGCGTCACCAGCGGCGATCCTGGGCTGGTCCGGGATCGAACCCGGGGTCGCGGCGCCGCTGAGCGCGACGGCCTGGATCACGATCGTCTGGCTGCGCATCCTGGCAGCGCCGCGCGTCGCCTGACCTCGCACGGCGCGGCACGAATGGCATTATTCATCGCACTGGACGGGAAATGTCGGCATCGTAGTGGCATATGACCGAGTCTGAGCCAGCGAGCGCGCCTGCGCGGAAGACGGTGCTGATCGTCGACGACGATCACGGCACCCTGCACGTGCTCAAGAACGGCATCAGCACGATCCTCGACATGTTCGAGGTGCTGACCGCCACCAACGGACGCGAGGCGATCGAGCACTTGGAGAGCCGTCACGTCGACGCCCTCGTCACCGACCTCGCCATGCCCGTCATGGACGGCTTCGCGTTGATCGCCTACGTCACCAACCTCAAGCGTCCGCTGCCGGTGGTCGTGCTGTCCGGCCTCGCGTCGAGCGACATCGGCGAGCGCCTGGCGCCGTACGGTGGCCTGCGCGTGCTCCACAAGCCGGCGAGCTACCAGGACGTCGCCGAGTCGCTGCTGCAGGCGATGGAGCACGTTGCACTCGGGCACGTCGAGGGCATCCCTCTCTCGGGCGTCTTGCAGTTGGTCGAGTCCGAGCGACGCAGCTGCACGGTGGTGGTCACGTCCGGTCGCCGCAAGGGTCGCCTCTCGTTCCAGTCGGGTCGTCTGATCGACGCCTACTCCGAGGACTTCGGCGCCGACGGCGAGCCGGCGGCGTACGACATCCTCGGCTGGGACGACACGTCGATCGCGTTCGAGCACCTGCCCGACAACGTGCGGCGCACGATCCACACGCCGATGCAGCTGATGTTGATCGAGGTCGCGGTCACGCAGGACGCCGTGCGCGAGCAAACGGAGCGCTCGATACCACCGGCGGCACACATCGAGTTCGAGACGACTGGCGAGCCGGACGAGCCGACGGCCGCGGCGAGCCCGTCCGAACCGCCGGAGGCGGTCGAGACGCCGGACGCGCCGGCGGCGGTCGAGACGCCGGACGCGCCGGGGCAACGAGAGCCGCCTGCGTCAGGGGAGCGGCCGGCGGGGGAGCGTCCGGCCGAGGAGCGTCCGGCCGAGGAGCCCGCCACACCAGCGGCGACGCCGACGCATGAGCCGCCGGCGCCCTCGTCCATCACGGCGGCCGGACCGAACGGCGGCGAGGGAGCCTCGGACGGCGTTTCGCGAAGCACCGCACCGACAGACCGAAGCGACGAAGGGACCACGATGACAGGGACCGACCCGCACGTGACGGCACTCCTCGGCGCCGTGGAGCGGCTCACGAACCGAGCCCGCGAAGCGGACGCAGCGCTCGCCGCCGTGGCGGCCGAGGTCGAGGCGTTTCGCGAGGCCCAACGGACGTTCGATGCGGTCAACGAGCAGCGCGAACGACGGCGGCGCGATCTCGAGGCGTTCCGGCACGACGTTGCGTCGCTCGCACGCGAGATTCTCGGGCGCGTCGACGGCATGTTCGCAGCCGACGGCGCGACGACGGCGGACGCGAAGGTCGCCGAGCCCGGCACGACGCCGTGATCCACAGGTCGAAGACCGTGTTGGTGGTCGACGACGACGATGCCGTGCGCACCGTCTTGGAGTCCTCGCTGCCGGCACACCTCGAGCGCTTCTCGGTGGCGACGGCACGCAACGGCGCCGACGCGATCGAGCACCTGCGGACCCGCCCGGTCGACGTCCTCGTCAGCGACGTGAACATGCCGGTGATGGACGGCTTCGACCTGCTGGCATACGTCCGCAACCATCACCCGAACCTGCCGGTGGTGGTCATGTCGGTGATGGCGACGGACGACGTGCTCAACGGCGCGCCGTCCCTGGGGATCTTGCGCATCGTGCGCAAGCCGACGTCGCCGTCCGAGATCGCTCGCAACGTGCTGGCGGCGCATGCCGACGTCGTCAAGGGCCACATGAGCGACGTACCACTCGCCGCACTGCTCCGGCTGATGAGGCTGGAGCGCAAGTCTTGCTCGCTGCTCGTGCGATCTGGCACCGAGAAGGGGCGCCTTCACTTCTTGTCGGGAGAGCTCGTGAACGCGTACGCGTTCGGCCTCGACATCGATGGCGACGCTGCAGCCCGACACCTGCTCGCGCTTGAGACCGTGACCATCGACTTCGAGCGCTCGCTGCACAACCACGAGCGCAACATCCACACGCCGCTCGAGACGCTCTTGCTGGAGGTCGCGACGCAGCGCGACGAGGCGGTGCGCGGCGCTCGCGACGGGGGCGGTGCGGCTGACGCTCAGCCGGCACGGACCGAGCACGGCGCCGCCGCAGCCGCGACCGCCGCGACCGAGGCCACCGAGGCCACCGAGGCCACCGAGGGGTCGGTACCTGCCTGGGGCACCACCACGTCCCGCGGCGACGTGCACGTGGCGCTGACCCAGCTGCAGTCGTCGCTGAGCGACCTGCGCGAGCGCACGGCGACCGCCACGCACTCGTTGGGGGCCGCGGCACCGGAGATCGAGCGCGCCAGTGCGCAGATGCGTGCTGGCGTCGAGAGGGGTGGCGTGTCGATCGAGGAAGACCGGCGCGTTGCGGAGGCGTGGCGCGAGGTCGCAGCGGTCGCGGAGCGGCTGGCGCAGGCGGCCGAGGCGCTCGCGTCCGACCCAGAGGCGCCGGCCGCCTGAACCCGCAGTCCGACCGGGACGTTCGTCCTGGTCGGCGGCACACGACGGGCCTATATTTGGACTAACTTGTCCACGTTTACACGCTGGGACGCCCCGGCGGACGAGGGACATCAGGAGGTCCGTATGCCACGCCACACGCACACCGCCCGCACCATACTGGCTGCGTTCGCAGCCGCACTGCTCGCCTTCGCCGCGTTCGCCGAAGGGGAGTACGAAGTCGACGGCATGATCTTCGGCATGCCCGAGGCTCGGGTCTACACCGACGACTACGACGGCCCGCCCGTCGTCGGCGACACCCTCACGCTGCTCCCGAACATCGCCGCGCTCGACTACGAGGGCAACACCACGCACCACGTCCGCATGGACACCTTCGTCCAGGAGATCGAGATCGCGCCGGGCGTTCGGTTCAACGCATGGACTTACGGCGGCTCCGTCCCCGGTCCCGTCCTGCATGTGCGCGAAGGCGACCGTGTGGTGTTCACGATGCGCAACCGCTCCGACGAGCACGTCGTGATCACCGAACCGTCGAGCGCCTCGCCGTACCTCGAGCAGCTCGCGGCCTCGAACTACCAGGGCGCCGAGACCGCCATCGCCCCCATGCCGCACTCGATGGACTTCCACTCCGGCACCGTCGCGGCCAACGACAAGTGGCGCTCCATCGCTCCCGGCGAGACCATCGAGTTCGAGTGGGTCGCCAACTACCCGGGCGTATACATCTACCACTGCGGCACCCCGATGGTCCTGATGCACACCGCCATGGGCCAGTACGGCGCCGTGATCGTTTCGCCCCGCGACGGCTTCCCCACCGACGACCGCGTCGACCGCGAGTTCGTGGTCGTGCAGTCCGACTTCTACCTCGCCAACGGCGGCAACGGCCTGCACCAGTTCGACGCCATGGCCGCCTTCGACAAGAAGGCCTCCCAGGTCCTCTTCAACGGCCACCGCAACGCCCTCTCCGACGCGCCCCTCGAGGCCAACGCCGGCGAGCGCGTCCGCATCTACTTCCTCAACGCCGGCCCCAGCCTCACCTCGACCTTCCACGTGATCGGCGCCATCTTCGACGTCGTCTACTACGAGGGCAGCCCCGAGAACGTCCAGCGCGGCATGCAGAGCGTCCTGCTCGGCGCCGGCATGGGCGCGGTGGTCGAGTTCATCGTCCCCGAGGCGGGCGAGTACTACCTCGTCGACCACGAGTTCGCCGACAAGGAGAAGGGCGCGGTCGGCGTGCTGCGCGCAGGCCCTCGCACCACGAACTGACGAGACCGCAGCGCCCCGGGCGCGGTCGGCGTGCTGCGCGCAGGGCCCTGCACCACTCCCGAGCAAGACCACAGCGCCGCGGGCCTCTCAGGCCGGCGGCGCTCGACCTCCGAGAGGCCCCACCATGCGACCATCGCACCGTCACGGCATCGCCACCCTCGTCGGCCTCGCGCTCACGATCGCGGTCGCGGGCGGCCCGTTCGCACCGCCCCCCGGCGCAGCGTCGTCCGACGCGGTCGCCATCCCGGCGGGGACCTTCGAGACGATCCTGGTGATCGACGAGCCCACGGTTGCGATGGCACCGTTCGCCCTCGCGCGCACCCCCGTCACGAACGCCGCGTTCCTCGCCTTCACCGAGGCGAACCCGTCGTGGCGGCGCTCCCAGGCTCCGGCCGTGTTCGCGGCCGATGGGTACCTGCGCCATTGGGCCGACGACACCGCGCTCGGCGACGCCCGCAGCGCCGCACCCGACGTCCCCG
>REEJ01000125.1 GCA_007695125.1 Trueperaceae bacterium
CGAGCTCGGCCCGGTACGCGTCCGCGAAGCGCTCGAGGAACCACGGCACGTGCGCTCGCTCGATGCGCCCCTCGCGGTAGAGCGTGAGGCGGTCGAGTTCGTCGGCGCGCACGCTGCCCTTGCCGGCGCTGCCGCCGACCTCCAGCACCGTCTCGTAGCCGTAGCCGGAGCGCAGCCGGTTCTCGATCACGCCCACCGCGCCGGACGCGAAGCACAGCGAGATCACCGTGGTGTCGGGCTTGCCCAACGCGACGAAGCGCTCGTCGGTCATGGCGGCGCCGACCGTGTACACCTCGTCGATCGGCCCCGCGACGGCCAGCGCCAGGTCCATGTCGTGGCTCAGGGTGTCGTGGAAGATGCCTGCGGAGCGCGCCATCGCTTCGAAACTCGGTCCCTGCGGGTCGGCCGTCACCGACCGGAAGGTCTCGACGCGACCGAGCGCCCCGGCGTGCACGTGGTCGAGCAGGCGGGCGATGCCGGCGTCGAAGCGGCGCTGGAAGCCGATCTGGAAGGGAACGCCCGCGGCCCGCACGCGCTCGGCGACGGCCGCTGCCTCTGCGGTCGAGACGCCGAGCGGCTTCTCGCAGAACACCGCCTTGCCGGCGCTCGCCGCGGCCTCGATGAGTCGACCGTGCGTGTGCGCCGGCGTGGCGATCACCACCGCCATGATGCGCTCGTCTTCGATCGCCGACGCGGCGTCGGTGCCCGCCTCGATGCCTGGCGCGAGCGCGGCGGCGGCCGCGGCGAGCGCCGGGTCGGCGTCCACCACGCGGCGCAGCTGCACGCCGGGCAGGGCGACGAGCGTGCGGGCGTGGAAGGCGCCCATCAGCCCGGCGCCCAACAGGGCGACGCCGAGTCGTTCGTTCGCTGCCGGGTCGTTCGTCGTGTGGGCATCGCGGCGCGTCGTCATGATCGAGAGTGTGGCACGCTGCCGGGTTCGGGGCCACGTGCCGCGGTCCCTGTGGTCGGCGGCTCAGCCGCGCGCAGCGGCGGAGATCGCCTCCCAGTCGTCGGCGAACGCCTCGCACGCCTCGTCGACGAGCGGCTGCGTGAGGAAACGCTCGACATCGCGTTCCCAGACGAAGCACGCAGCGACGCCCATGCGGGCGTACGTGGCGATCTCCGTCGCCTCGTAGATGCCCGTGCACAGCTGCACGTCGTACCCCTGCGCGTCGATGAGCGCCTGCATGCCAGCGACCTCGTCGTGCTTCGAGGCGATGCCTGCGCGCTGCAGCATCCCACCGTAGGGTGCCACCATCGTCGCTCCGGCCGCGACCGCGAACGCGAGCCACGCGGCCGTCGGCACGACCGTCGCCATCGGCGCCACCCCGCGGTCGCGCAGCGCCCGCAGCACGCCGAAGCCCGCGCGGGTGGCGGGCACCTTGATCCCGATGCGTTCGGCGTCGATCGACAGCATGTCGTCGGCTTCGGCGAGCATGGCGTCGGTCTCGGCGTCGCGCAGTTGATACCAGGCGCGGTCCGCGATCTCGATCAGTTCGCTGAAGAGCTCCTTGGGCGGGCGCCGCTCGGCGGCGACGACCGCAGGGTTCGTGATCACGCCACGCCAGATGCCGAGCGCCATGTGCTGTTCGACACGTCGCGGGTTCGCGCTGGCCAACCAGAAGTTCACGATGCCACACCCCTCTCGCGGCCGAAGACGGCCGCCCCGACACTACCGGAATGACGCCCCAGCGCCGCCGGGACGACCTCGACGGCGATCCCGCCGGGTCGCCACTCCACCTCGGCCAGCTCGCGCGTCAGCGGGTCGAACAACCTGGGGCCCGCCAGGACGAGACCGCCGCCGAGGATCACGCGCTCGCAGTCGAACGCGTTGACGATGGAGGCGATGCCGACCGCCAACGCTCGGATCATGCGCTGCCAGTCGACGGCGGCGGCCGCCTCGCCGCGTCGGGCAGCGGCGACGATGGCCTCGTTCGACGCGTATCGACCGCCCGTGCGCGCGCTCGCGTACGCGTCGCCGAGGTGCCACTCGAGCGAGCCGGGGGTCGGGAAGACGCTCGGCTCGCCGTACGGGTCGAGGCTGATGTGGCCCAGGTGGCCGGCCCGCCGGTTCCGGCCCTCGAGCAACTGGCCGCCCAACACGACCCCGCCGCCGACCCCCGTGCCGAGGGTCAACATGGCGACATCGAACGCGCCGCGCCCCGCGCCGAGGCGGGCTTCGCCGAGGACCGCTGCGTGCGCGTCGTTCAGGACCGTAACGGCGACGGCGTGGGCGGGAGCTCGCGCCGCCAGCTCCGTCGTCCAGTCCACGCCCTCCAAGCCTGCGAGCTTGCCCGGGAGCGACACGATGCGACGATGCGCCGCGTCGACGATTCCCGGCATGGCCACCGTGACGGACGCCAACGCTGCGCCGTCCGCCGTGGCCCGTGCGATGGCGCTGGCGACGACGTCGACGCGCGCAGCACGGTTGGTGGCTGGCTCGTCGGCGTGATCGACGAGCTCGACCAGGGCCTGGTGGCGCACGTTCGAGGCGTCGTCCACGAGGGAGACCTTGGCCGAGCCGCCGCCGATGTCGATCCCGAGGTGGTGCACGACCGCGTGCTAGCGCTCGTCCCACGCCCGCAGGAGGGCCGCCTCGGTCGACTCGTCCATGCCGGCGGTCGCCTCACCGTGCGCGTCGTGCCAGGCCAGCGTGTCGCGGATCGTGGTCGCCACGTCGGTGTGGTGAAGGCCCAGCGCGTGGGCGCGCTCGAGCGAGAACAGCTCGACGTCGCGCCAGCGGACCGGAGCCACCATCGGGAGCCCGGCCGGAATCGCCTCGTGCTCGCGCAGGACGTCCTCGGGGAGCCACTCGAAGCTGGCGTCGCTGCCCGTGACCTCGCGCGCGAGGCCGAGCACCGCGCCCCACGTGGTCGGCGCCTCCGGGCCGCTGGCGTTCACGGCCCCGACGGCGTCGCTCTCGGCGAGCGCCACCGTGAAGCGGCCGAGGTCGCGCGCGTCGACGAACGCCACGGGGAGCGCAGGCTCGATCGGTGCGACCATGCGACCGCCGCGGCGGACCCGCCGGAGCCACCATGTGAAGCGGTCGGTGTAGTCGTACGGACCGACCACGAACGTGGGGCGTATCGACAGCACCTCACCGCTGAACGCCTCCTCGGCCGCACGCTCGCACAGCACCTTGAGCCCGCCGTAGGTCTCGCCCGTGATGGTCTCCGTCGTCGGGTCGTCGAGCGTTCGCAGGGGCGCCTGCTCGACGAGGGGTGGCGTCGCCTGGGTCCCGTCGTAGACCGACGCCGTGGAGATGAAGAGGTACCGGCGCGCGCGTCCCGACAGCCGCTCGGCGCTGGCGCGGACCTGGCGGGGTAGATAGCCGCTGACGTCCACCACCACGTCCCACGCACCGTCGAGCATCGAGAGATCGCCGTCGCGATCGCCCGCGACGTGGCGCACGCCCGGCGGTATCGGCGAGGTACCGCGCGAGAAGACGTCCACCTCGTGGCCCGCGGCGAGGGCGGCTTCCACCACGTGCAGGCCGATGAAGCGTGTGCCACCGAGTACCAGGATGCGCACGGAGTGTCCTCCAAGGGGCGCAGCTGCGCCGGGTCACGGTCGTGAGGCAGCGTATCGCAGCGGTGGGGCCGTCGTACGGCCTACACGTTCTCGGGTGCCAGAGCAGCATGGTGGAGCCATGCTCCCGCTGGATGGCGCGGACGGCGCGGGCGGGGGCGCGCACGAGCGGCGCAGTCGCGCGCCCGTCCAGATCGGACCGAGTCCGGCGCGTGGCACCGCTGGAGAGGATCGACCATGACGAACGACGACCGCATGCAGACGCCGAACGTCACCGACGACAGCCAACGCATCGACCTGGGGAGCCTGAGCCACGACGACCTGGTGGGCGCCATCCTCTTCGACCGCCATGAACGCTCCGTCGGCGAGGTCGTCGACGTGACGACCGACGCCGACGGTCGCGTCGAATCGATCGTGACCGACATCGGAGGCTTCTTGGGGCTCCTGAGCCACCGCGTCGCCTTGAACGCCACCCAAGTTGGCGTCCAGCGCGGTGACGACGGCGCAACCCGGCTACAGCTCGCGTTGAGCGAGCAGGAACTGCGCGACCTCCCCGAGCTTCCGATCCGGCCGATTCCGCCCGGGGTGGCTGGCTACCGCTCCTGACCCGATCGTGCTGCGAGCGCCGCGGTGACGGCCGCGGCGCTGCGCCGCATGGTCGCCAGCGGGTCCTGCGGTGCGTCGTGCTCGACCAGCAGCCAGGGCACGTCGGCCGTAGCGGCCGCCGCCAGGACGGCCGCGAGGTCCAGTTCACCGTCGCCGACGTCGACCCAGGGCGGGTCGTCGCCGCGCCGCAGGTCCTTGATGTGCACGCGCGTCACGCGCCCGCCCCAGGTCGCCAACCAGGCAGCGGGGTCGTGCCCGACCCTCATGAGCCAGCCGGTGTCGAGTTCGATCGAGAGCCGCTCCGGCCCGGCGGCCTCGGCCAGTTCGGTGAGGCCGTCGCGACCGTCCATGCTCACGAGTTCGAAGTCGTGGTGATGGTAGGCCAACGGCAGCCCCTCGTCGGCGAGGGCGGCGCCGATGGCGCCCAGTTCGCGGCCGAGGTCGGCCCAGCCGCGTGCGTCGCTCGGCCGATCGGCCGGGTCGAGCCAGGGCACGACGAGCAACGGCGTGCCGAGCGCGCGATGTGCCGCTGCCACCCCGGCGAGGTCGTCACGGAGGTGCGCGAGCGCCACGTGCGCCGATGCGATCTCCAGGCCCGCCTCGTCCAACGAGGCGCGGAGTTCGGCCGCCTCGACACCTTGCGTGCCCACGCTCTCCACACCTGCGTAGCCGGCGTCGGCCACCGCTGCGAGCAGTGCTCCCAACGGCAACTCGGCGTTGCGAACCGTGTAGAGCTGCAATCCGAGCAACGCTCGTGTCATGCGGCGACCTCCTGGGTCCAACCGAGGGCTTCGAGGTCGTCCTGCGTGAGCGGCGTGGGGCGCTCGGGGCGGCTCTCGATCGTCACCCGCCGGCCGGCCTCCAGTGCCGTGAGCCCTCCCTCGAGCACGTCGAGGACGTGCGACGCCAAGGCACCCGACGCGCGCGGCGCGCGTCCGGTACGGTGCGCTTCGAGCAGATCCAGCGCGCCGATGCCGCGAGCGTTGCTCGCGAACCCCGGTACGTTCGGCACCTCGCGCCAGGCCTCGTCGGTGGACGTCCGAACGCGCACGGGGCCAGCGAACGTGTTCGGGTCGGGCAGCGACAGCGTGCCGCGCTCACCGAACACCTCGAAGCGCGGCAGGTCGGAGATGCCCACGTCGAAGGTCGTGAGCAGCGTCGCCAGCACGCCCGAGTGGAAGCGCAGCAACAGCGTGACGTGCGTGTCGACGTGCACGTCGAACGACTGACCGGCCTTGGGACCCTTCTCGATGGTGCGCCGCGGCGACGTGCGGCCCCCCTCGGCGCTGACGCTCGCGACGGGCCCGAACAGCGACACCATCGCCGTCACGTAGTAGGGGCCCATGTCGAGCAGCGGACCCGCGCCGGGCAGGTAGAAGAATGCCGGGTCGTGGTGCCAGCGCTCCGGGCCGCTCGTGAGCATGTGCGCCACCGCGGCGAACGGGCGGCCGATGACCTGGTCATCGAGCGCCGTGCGCGCGGTCTGGTAGCCGACACCGAGGAACGTGTCGGGCGCGCCTCCGAGCGCGAGGCCCGAGCCCTGGGCGAGTTCGACGAGCGAGCGCGCCTCGGCCGCCGTGGCGCTGAGCGGCTTCTCGCTGTAGACGTGCTTGCCAGCCGCGAGCGCGCTCCGGTTCACGTCGAAGTGCGCGCCGGGCACCGTCAGGTCGATGACGAGCTCGACGTCGTCGCGCTCGAGCAGAGCGTCCGGGGTGAGCGCGTGCGGCACGCTGAACGCCTCGGCGCGCTCCTGAGCGCGCGCCACATCGAGGTCGGCCACCGCGACGAGCCTCGCGTTCGGGGCGTTCGCGAGCGTACGCGCGTAGGCGGGGAAGATGGTGCCGCTGCCGATGATGCCGATGCCGACGCTCATGCTGTCTCCTTCGTGGTGCAACCGCCCGCCATCGTACGACCTGGTCGAGGCGGCGTCACGGGCCGATCGTCGTGCCCGCTGCGAGGACGACGATGGCCGCGGCGCTCACGCAATCGTGATGCCCGTCAGCCGCCAGCCGAGGCCACGGCGCTCGAACACGTAGGTGAGCGCGTCGCCCGTCAGGTGGTGCTCGGTGACGGTCACCTCGAAGCGGTCCCAGGCACGGTAGTGCCGGATCGCTTGGTCGTGCATGGTGCGCACGTCCGCCACCGCCCAACTCGAGAGCGGCCCGAGACCGAGCAGCTCGCGCACCCCCGCCGGCGTGGCGACGGCGTCACCGATGGCGCCACCGACGATGCCGCCGAACGCCCCGGCCAGCCCGGCGACGGCCGCGTTCGAGCCCTCGGAAGCACCCGACGCGAGCGACCTCGCGACGCTCGACCGCAGCGCCGGGTAATCGACCCAGCGCTCGAGCGCCACGTCGTGGTTCGAGGCTGCGGCGTTCAGGAGAGCGCCGAAGGCGAAGAACGGGGTCACGGCCTGGTAGGCGACGCCTGTCAGCAGGGCGGCGATCAGGACGATGGCGACGGGTGAGCGCATGGATGGTCCTCCGGGGGCGGTCTTGCTCCAGGCGCAATCATCGCATCCGGCACCTCATGCACGTGTCGGCGCGGCGTTCGGGCGTCCGCCCCAGAAGCCGCCCGCCTCGAACAGCTCAGCGACGCACGCGTCGAGGATGCCCGCCTCGCTGGCGAGATCGAGCACGGTGTAGCGAGCGCGGATCGTGTGGGCCCGGGCGTGGTCCTGCCTGAAGGCGTCGCGCTCGATGCCGATCGCGCTCGGATCGGTCGGGCAGCCGGCGGCTTGGAGCAGGTCGCGCACGCGGGTGGCTGGGAGGAGCTGGGCGTCGAGGCGCTCGCGCAGGACGGGCCAGCGTTCCCGCAGTCGCTGCAAGCGTGCGCGCAGCTGCGCCCGATCGACGTGCTTCGCCAGGGTCTCGGCGAGCGCGTGCTCGGCGATCGCGTCGCTGTCGTGCAGGCTCCGCACCGCGCGCTCGACGTGGGCGCGCGTGGGCCACGCGTCGAGCGCCGTGTCGACGTCGAGCCGGGTCAGGTCGCGCGCGAGCACGCGCTCGTAGAGCGCCGCGACGGCGATCGTGCCGACCGCGACCTTGAAGCCGTGGGCGACGGATGGTCGTCCCGTCGCCAGCGCCTGCATCTCCCACAGGTGGCTGAAGCGGTGCTCGCTGCCGGAGGCGGGGCGCGACGAGGCGCTGACCTGCATGGCGATTCCCGCCAGCGCCAACCCGTCGAACAGGTGCGCGATCGCTCGGGGCTCGGCCCCGGCCACGTCCGCGGGCCGGGCCGTCCAGGAGCGCAGCTCGTCCTGCACCAGCGCCCACGCGAGCGGGTCGATCGCCTCGATCTCGAGCTCGTCGGCGAGGATCCAGTCGGCCCCGGCCGTGATCTTGCCGAGGAGGTCGCCGTAGCCGGCCGCTGCCAGCGCGGGTGGCGCGTTGACGAGGACGTCCAGGTCGGCGACGAGCGCGCGCGGCGCCGGGCAGGACATGGTGCGCTTGAAGCCGCCGTCGGTGATGGCGGCCCCGAACGCGGTGTAGCCGTCCATGGAGGCCGCGGTCGCCACGCACGCGTAGGGTCGACCGAGGCGGTGGGCCGCGAGCTTCGTCAGGTCGTTGATCGTTCCGGAGCCGACGGCGACGGGCACCGCACCGTCCGTGCGCAAGCGGCCCTCGAGCAGCTCGACCGTCGCGAGGTCGGCGTACGGCAGCGGCTCGGCGGCCAAGACGATGGGCGGAGCGGCGCTCCGGCCGGCGGCGCGCAGCGCGGCGTCGACGGCGGCTCCGGCGGCGGCGAAGGTGCGCTCGTCGGCCACGACGATGGCGTCGGCGTCACCGAAGCCGCTGGCGAGGACCTGGACGATCGAGTCCAGGACGTCCGTACCGACCCGCACGACGCGCGTGTCGGACGCGTGCGCGAGCGCCTCGCTCAGCATCGCGCGGGCCGCCATCGCGCGGGCCGCGCCGAGCTCGGACGCTCGCGCGGCCGCACGGCGCAGCGGCTCATCGGCCTCGCAACCCGTCGCCGAGCAGGGCCGTGAGCTCGCCAAGGCGCAGGTCGCGCCGCAGTGTGCGGAGCGTGGTGTCGCCGTCGATGACGACGAGCTCGACGCCCGCGATCGCGGCGAAGTCCTCGACGTGCTCGGTGGTGAGGTCGAGGCTGAACGCGCTGTGGTGCGCCCCGCCGGCGTAGATCCAAGCGCTGCAGGCCGTCGTGAAGTCCGGCCGACACGTCCACACGGCCCGCGCCACGGGCAGCCGCGGGAGCGCCGGATGGTCGACTGAGTCGACCTCGTTGAGGACCAGCCGGAAGTGGCCACCGAGGTCGATGAGCGACACGTTGATCGCCGGGCCCGTCTTGGCGTCGAAGACGAGGCGCAGCGGATCGGCCTTGCCGCCGATACCGAGCGGGTGGATCTCGAGCCGCGGTCGCGCGGCCGCGATGCTGGGGCACACCTCCAACATGTGCGACCCCAACACCTGCTGACCGTCGGCCGACAGGTCGTACGTGTAGTCCTCCATGAACGACGTGCCCTGCGGCAGGCCCCGCCCCATCACCTTGCACGCGCGGAGCAACGCGGCCGTCTTCCAGTCGCCCTCGGCGCCGAAGCCGTAGCCGTCGACCATCAGCCGCTGGACCGCCAGGCCGGGGAGTTGTTCCAGGCCGTGCAGGTCCTCGAACGTGGTGGTGAAGCCCTTGAAGCCGCCCTCGACGAGGAACGCCCGGATGCCCGCCTCGAGGCGCGCTCCGTAGCGCAGCGCCGAGCGGCGCTCGCCGCCGGCGCGGAGCTCCGGGGCGAGGTCGAAGCTGTCGTCGTACTGGCTGAGCACGTCGTCGACGTCGCCGTCGGGAACGGCGTCGATGCGAGCGACCAGGTCGCCGACACCGTAGCCGTCGACGGTGAAACCGAAGCGCATCTCGGCCGCGACCTTGTCCCCTTCGGTCACGGCGACGCCGCGCATGTTGTCGCCGAAGCGCGCGAAGCGCGCGCCTTGCAGGTCGTGCCACGCGTGCGCCGCCCGGGCCCACGCCGCGAGGCGCGCGTGCACGTCGGGGTCGCTCCAGTGGCCGACGACGACCTTGCGGGCCAGGCGCATGCGCGTGTGGAGGTAGCCCGCCTCGCGGTCGCCGTGGGCGGCCTGATGCAGGTTCATGAAGTCCATGTCGATCGACGCCCAGGGGAGATCGCGGGTGAACTGGGTGTGGAGATGGCAGAACGGCTTGTGGAGCCGCGAGAGGCCGCCGATCCACATCTTGGCAGGGGAGAAGGTGTGCATCCACAGGATCAGGCCGGCGCAATCGGGATCACCGTTGGCCGCGAGGCACACGTTGCGGATCTCCTCGGCCGTCGTCAGGAGTCCCCGGTAGCGGACCCGGAGGGGCATCGCGTCGGCGGCGTCGAGGGCGGCGGCGACGCTGCCGGCGTTGGCCGCGACCTGCTCGAGCGACTCGTCGCCGTACAGGTGCTGCGAGCCGCACACGAACCAGAGGGTGGGCGTGGTGTCGGTCATGGGGTCGTCGTGCCTCCTGCGGCGGTGCTCTCGCCCTGTCCGTACTGGTTGCGGTAACGCTCGTGGAGCGCGTCGATGTGCTGCTCGGCGAGCGCTCGTGGCGTACCGAGTTGGTGCGCCAGGAACACCGTGCGGGCCGCATCTTCGCACATCACCGCGGCTTTGACCGCGGCGCGCGGGCTGGGTCCTATCGCGAACACGCCGTGTTGGCGCAGGAGCAGCGCGGGCGAGCGGTGGCCAGCCAGGACGCGTACGACCTCGCGGCCGATCTCCTCGCCGCCGATGAGCGCGAAGCCGCCGCACGGGATGGGGCCCCCGAACTCGTCGGCCAGCGCCGTGAGCACGCAGGGGATCTCCCTCCCCACCGCAGCCCAGGCCGTGGCGTACGGGCTGTGCGTGTGGACGATGCCGCCGACCTCGGGCATCTCGCGGTAGATGAAGGCGTGGGTCGCCGTGTCGGACGACACGGCCAGGTCGCCGAGGTTGGTCAGGGTCGCGATCTCGACCTCGCACATCGAGGCGGGCGTGAGGGCCTCGAACGCCACGCCGCTGGGCTTGATGAACATGGTCGCGCTGCCCGGAACCCGACCGCTGACGTTGCCGCTGGTCCAGGCCACCAGGCCGTTGGCGGGGAGGAGGGCGTGCACTCGACACACCTCGTCGCGCATGGCGTCGTGGTCCATGGCCTCAGTCCACCCTCTCCGGCGTGCGCGCATGCGCCGCGAGGCGCAGTTCGCGCAGCCGCTTCATCACCCCGCCGGGCTCGTCGCGTCCGGCGCGACCGAACAGGTCGTGGAGCATGCGGTAGTCCTGGTAGAGCGCGTCGTACGTGTGCGCGCTCACCGGGTCCGGTCGGTACACGACGTCGCTGAGTCCACCCATGCGCTCGGCCGCCGCGGCGATGTCGGGGTAGGCGCCAGCAGCGACGGCGGCGTGCATGGCCGATCCGAGCGCCGGCGCCTGGTCGCTCGCCACCAGGGCGATCTCGCGGTCGAGCACGTCGGCGTAGATCTGCATCAGGAGCGGGTTCTTCGCCGGCAGGCCGCCGGCGGCGATCAAGCGGTGCACCGGGACGCCGCTGCGCTCGAAGGCCTCGACGATCACCCGCTTGCCGAAGGCCGTCGCCTCGAGCAGCGCGCGGTAGATGTCCTCCGGCCGCGTCGCGAGCGTCATCCCGACGAGCAACCCGCTGAGGTCGGCGTCGACGAGGACGCTGCGGTTGCCGTTGAACCAGTCGAGCGCCAGGAGGCCGTGCTCGCCCGGGTGCTGCCGGGCCGCCTCGCGCGCCAGCAGACCGTGGACGTCGAGCCCTTCCGCCGCGGCGCGCTCGCTGTACGCGGCGGGGACCGCGTGCTCGGCGAACCAGGCGAACACGTCGCCCACGCCCGTCTGGCCGGCCTCGTAGCCGTAGCGACCGGGGACGATGCCGCCCATCACCACGCCGCACATCCCCTCGACCTCGTGCAGCGCGTCGCCGACCAGCACGTCGCAGGTCGACGTGCCCATGATCATCACCATGGTGCCGCTCGCCACGCTCCCCGTCGCCGGCAGTGTGACGTGGGCGTCGACGTTCGCCACCGCCACCGGCGTGCCCGCGGCCAGGCCCGTCCAGGTCGCGGCCCGCTCGCTGAGCCCGCCCGCGCTGGCGCCCAGCGGCAGCAGCTCGCGCGACATCTTCTCGTCGACCACATCGGCGAAGTCCGGGTGCAGCGCCGCGAAGTATGCCCGGTCCGGGAAGCGCCCATCCTGGACCATCGCCTTGTACCCGGCGGTGCCCACGTTGCGGGTCTCGTTGCCGGTCAGCTGCCACACGACCCAGTCGGCCGCCTCGATCAAGCGCTCCGCGGCGTGGTACACGGCCGGGGCCTCGTCCAGGATCTGCAGCGCCTTGCTGAAGAACCACTCGCTCGAGATCTTGCCGCCGTAACGCGGTAGCCAGCGCTCGCCGCGCGCCCGGGCCGTGTCGTTGATGCGGTTGGCGTGCGGCTGCGCGGCGTGGTGCTTCCAGAGCTTGACCCAGGCGTGCGGCTCGTCGCGGTACTCGTCGAGCGTGCACAGCGGGGTGCCGTCGCGGAGCGTCGGCAGCATGGTGCAAGCGGTGAAGTCGATCCCGATGCCGACGACGTCGGCCGGGTCGACGCCGCTGCGCGCGAGCACCTCGGGCACGGCGCGTTTGAGGACCTCGACGTAGTCGTCCGGGTTCTGCAGCGCCCAGTCGGGCGGCAGCGCTCGGGAGCTGCCGGGTAGTCGCTCGTCGATGACGCCGTCGCCGTATGGGTGCACGGCGCTGGCGATCGCCGCTCCGTCGCTGACGCGCACGAGCAGCGCGCGTCCGGACTCGGTGCCGTAATCGATGCCGATGGTGTACATGTCTGGTGCAGCCTTTCGCTGGTCGTCGTGGGGTTCCATGGACTCAGGTGGTCTCCGCGCGTGCATCGTCGGCGCGGCCCGACAGCATGATGACGCCGAACGGGGGGACCGTCAGCTCGGACGTCCCATCGTGGTCACCCACGATCACGCGGTACCGGTCCCTGTCGATGTGCACCATGCGCGCTTCGGCGGCGTGGTTCAGCACGAAGACCAGCGCCGTGTCGCCCTGACGGCGCATTGCGATCTCGACGCCGTCGTCGCGGCGCGGCCCGTGCTCGACACCGCCGAGGGTCAGGAGCCGCTCGATCACGGCGTCGAGCAGCGCGCCGTTGGCGACCGTCCCGAGGTACAGCGCGTGCCCTGCTCCGAAGGCGTTGACGGTCAGCGCCGCTCGACCCTCGTAGTGATCGCCGCCGTAGCGCCCGATCACGTCGCCGCCATGCGGCGTCAGGATGTCGCACCAGACGCTGCCGGCGGCTCCACGCACCGACGCGTCGGCGAGGACGATGGGGTTGCTGGCCCCCGCGGGGAGCGAGTCGTACTCCTCGACCACGACGCCGCACACGTTCGCGAGCAGGCCCGGGAGCGGGCGGTCGACGACCACGTTGCCCTCGTCCTTCACGCCGGCGCGGGCCGTCACGAGCAGGGCGCCACCGCGTTCGACGAAGCCTTCGAGGGCCGCAGCCGTGCCCTCGCCGAGGACGTAGAGGGCGGGCGCGATCACGGCGCGGTACGCCGAGAGGTCGGCGCTGGGCGAAACGACGTCGACAGCGACGCCGCGCCGGTGCAGGGTGCGGTAGAGCGCCTGGAATTGGTCGGGGTAGCTGAAGCCCGGGTTGTTCGGCTGGATCTCGAGCGCGAAGCGCGCGTCGTACGAGAGCACCATGGCGACCTCGGCGTGGACCTTGGAGCCGGCGACGTCCGCGCCGATGCTGCGGATCTCCTGGCCCATCGCCTTGACCTCGTCGTAGCGGCGTCCGGGGCGCGCGTCGTGCTCGAGCAGACCGTGCCAGTACTGCTCGGTGCCGTGCCTGGCGGTGCGCCAGCGGAAGAAGACGATGCCGTCGGCGCCGTGGGCGATGGCCTGGTACGCCCACAGCCTGATCTCGCCGGGCTTCGGCGCGACGCTGACGATGTCCCAGCCGCCCGCGCCCGCTTGCGCCTCCATCACCCAGAACGGCCGGTCCTTGAGGCCGCGCATGGTGGCGTGGCCCAGCGCCAGCGCGCTCGGGTCGACGTCCGCCGCGATGTTCCAGAACCCTCGCGGGTAGTTGTCCCACGACACGAGGTCGAGGTCGGCGGCGAGGTCGAAGTAGTCGATGAGCGGGTAGCGGAAGCCCATCAGGTTGTGCGTGATGACGTGCCCCGGGCAGCGTTCGCGCAGGATGTCGATCTGCAGGCGCTGGTAGTCGACGTAGGCGTCGGAACAGAAGCGGTAGAAGTCGAGCGCCAGGCCGGGGTTGGGGACGCCACCGGTCGAGAGCGGCACGGGGATCTGGTCCCAATCGGTGTACGTGTGGCTCCAGAAGGCGGTGCCCCAGCGCTCGTTGATCACGTCGAGCGAGCCGAAGCGTCTGCGCAGCCAGCGGCGGAAGGCCGGCGCGTCGTAGTCGCGGTCGCCGAACTCGTTGTCGATCTGCCAGCCGATCACGGCCGGGTGCTCGCGGTAGCGCTGGGCCATCGCCTCGACGATGCGGCGCGTGTGGTCGCGGTAGGCCTCGTTCGACGGGCTGTAGTTGCGGCGGTTGCCGTAGGTGACGGCGTCGCCACTGGCGCGCGTGAGGAACGCGTCTGGGTGCTTCGTCATGAGCCACGGCGGCGCCGACGCGGTCGGCGTGCCGAGGACGACTTGCATGCCGTGCGAGGCGAGCACCTCGATCGCCCGGTCGAGCCACTCGAACGAGAACGTGCCCTCGTCGGGCTCGAGCCTCGACCAGGCGAACTCCGCCAGGCGGACCACGTTGAAGCCCGCCTCGGCCATCAGGCGCGCGTCTTCGTTCCAACGCTCTTCTGGCCAGTGCTCAGGGTAGTAGTCGACGCCGAAGTAGAACATGGCTGCATCCTTTCGGTGGCTCGCACGCGGGGGTCGGCGCGCTCGAGACGACGTTGACGCCGCCGCGGCTCACCCCTTCACGGAGCCCGCGGTGATGCCGGCGATCAGGTAGCGCTGGAGGAAGAAGAAGACCAGCAGCATGGGGAGGACGCTCAGCACCGAGCCGGCCATCAGCAGGTCGAAGGCGGTCCGGCCCGGCGGACCCTGCAGCGAGTTCAGCATGATGGGCACGGTGTGCATGCGCTCGGAGCGCAGCACCGCGAGCGGCCACAGGAAGTTGTTCCACGACGCCATGAAGAAGATGATCGCCAGGCTGGCGAGGCCCGGGAGCGCGGTCGGCAGCACGACGCGGATGAAGATGCCGAACTCGGACGCCCCGTCGATGCGCGCGGCGTCGAGCATGTCGTCCGACACCGACAACATGTACTGGCGCATGAAGAAGATGCCGAAGGCGTTCGCCGCGCCCGGGATGATCAGCGGCCACGGCGTGTCGATCCAGCCGAACGTGTTGCGCATCATCACGAACAGGGGCACGAGCAAGACGGCGAACGGGATCGTCATGGAGGCCAGCAAGACGCCGAACATCACGTTCCGGCCGGGGAAGCGGAACTTCGCGAAGGCGTAGCCGCCCAACGCGCACAGGAAGACCGACAAGGCGGTCGCCGTGGTGGCGATGTAGAAGGAGTTCCAGAACTTGCGCAGCGCGTCGTAGCGCTCGAACAGCGCGACGTAGTTCGCCAGGGTCGGCTCGATCGGCAGGAAGCTGCGGCCGGCGAAGATCTCCGGGAAGGGTTTGAAGGACGACACCAGCATCCACACGAAGGGGAAGAGCATGAAGACGCTGAGGGCGGTCAGCGCTGCGTACGTCACGCCCTTGACGAGGAGGTCGCCGTGCTTGGCGCTCATCAGCGATCGCCCCGGGTGACGAGCTTGAACTGGACGATGGCCAACACGATGATGGTCACGAAGTAGATGTAGCTCATGGCGGCGGCGTAGCCGAAACGCAAGTTGGCGAAGGTGCTCGAGAAGATCTGCATGACCGGCGTCTCGGTGGCGCGGATCG
>REEJ01000007.1 GCA_007695125.1 Trueperaceae bacterium
GTCACTCCACCCAGAAGTTGATCACCTTGGCCTGCTGGCCGCCGATGGGTTGCACGTAGGTGAACATGCCGAAGGCGTACTGGTGCTCGGCGAAGGTCGCCGAGCTCAGGTCGCCGACGCTGACGTCGTACGAGGTGCTCTCGCCGCTCGACACCGTGAGGCTGGCGTCGACCCCGTACCCGACCGAGTAGCCGGCGAGCACCGGACCCGCCGTCACGTCGACGGAGCGCGTGTACTCGATCCCGAGGCTGGTGCCAGCGCTCACTTCGGCGCCGACGTCGATGCCGAGTCCGGTGCTGCCGCTGCCCTCGCCCACGCTCAGCGGTCCGTTCTGCAGGCCGCCGAGGCCGAGCGGGCCGCCGAACTGGCCGAGCAGCTCGTTCTTGCGGCTGACGCCGGGGTAGGTCGAGAGGTCGCCCGCCACGTGGTCGAACACGTTCGAGCCGATCGGCGTGCTCACGTCGCTGATGCGCTCGTTGTAGAACTCGCGCTCCACCTTCATCACGATCGGCTCGCGCGGCACCATGACCTCGATGGTGCCACCGATCATGTCGGGATCGGGGTGCGACAGGACGTCGTAGACGTAGCGGTCGTACGGGATGGTGCTGAACACCACGGCGTCTTCGAGCGGTCCGGAGGTGAAGCGGCGTGACGTCCCGACGCTGTAGGACGCCCCGGCCGAGGCCGACGCGCGAACCGTCAAGCTGCGCGTCTTCTGAGCGCCGAACTCACCCAACCAGGGGACGTTCACGGCCGTCTTGGCACCGATGTAGGCGCTCGCGGACACCGACACCGTGGTCTCGGCCGTGACGGTCGTGACGTCGGCGTTCCCGAAGGTGGCCGAGCAACCGTCCAAGTTCTGGCCGATGCCCTCACCGCACGGCGCCGCGGCCATCACGGCGATCAGCATCGGCTCGGTGAACACCAACTCGTGCGACGCCGCTGCGTACGCCATCACCACGCTGTCGTGGTCGACGTTGGCCGGCACGAGCAGCGGGCGCACGTCGTCGACGGGCGTGTACTCGGCCGTCGGCACGCGGCTGAGTTCGGCGAAGCCGTCGACGCCCACGCTCGTCTCCGTCGACAGGCCCCACACGCGTACGCCGGGATTCCACTGGTGGTACATGACGATGTTCTCGCGGCCGTCGCTCGTGACGTCGGCAGCGACGATGGCGCTCGTGTTGGTGGTGATGTGCGCGTTGGTGGCGTCTCGCTGCCAGAACACCGCCTCCGGGATCTCGTGCATGAGCGTGAACGTCGCCTCGTCGCGGAAGCTCGCGAAGACGTAGCGACCGGCCTGGATCGCGCTCACGCCGTCGCCATCGAGGTCTGGGGTCGTCACGTGGAAGAAGCGGTGCTGGACCGGTGCGAAAGCGACGGCTGCACAATCGGCGAAGCCGGCGTCCACCACTGTCGCCCCGAGCGGCTCGAAGCCACCGATCGCGTTGTCGAGCGCCATCACGACGGCCTCGGGTTGGTCCGAGCACTCGGTGTTGAACGACGTGAGACCGCCCAGCACGATCTCGTCGAGGCCGTTGCCGGTGATGTCGCCCAGCGCCACGTCGGCAACGTGAGCCGCCGCGAACCCGACGGCGGACACCGCGCCGCTGGCGAGCTCATCGAACCCCGTCGAGGCGTCGTCGAAGACGAAGTAGCGAGCGCTGCCCGTCACGCTGCCGGTGGTCGTGATCAGCTCGTTGACGACGACCACCAGTTCGAGTGCATTGTCGTAGTCGAGGTTGCCGGCTGCGAGGCGAGCCGTGATCTGATCGACGTCGGTGGTCGCCGCGATGCGCTTGGTCAGTGAGGTGTCCACGCTGTACGAGCCCGGCTCGCCCTCGAGGAAGAGCAGGTCCACGCCTGTCGCGTCCGCCAGCGCGAGCACCACGCTCGCGACGCCGTCACCGGTGAAGTCGCCTGTCGCCACTTGCACGTCCAGGACCTCGCTGCCATCGGCGACATTGCTAGCCATCTCGCCGAAGCCGTCCTCGGAATCGTCGATGGTCAACACCCGCACCGGCCGCGCAGCGAGCGCGGTGTCGACGTAGACCACCACGATCTCGTCGAGGCCGTCGCCGTCGAGGTCGCCGGACGCCGCCGCGCGCAGGCTGCGGCCGTTGTTCGATTGCGCCCCGTCGCCGCTGTCGTCGTCGACCCAGGGATGGTCCACCTCGTTCAGGGTCAGCAGTGGAGACGCCGTGCCCTGCTGCACCGTGCCGTCCCCGTCGATCAGGACGTCGTCGAGTTCGAGCAGCGTGATGCGGCTGCCGGAGGCGGTCACGGTCGGGCCGGCGATGAACAGCTCGTGGATGGTGGCCGAGCCAGATGCACCGGCCAACGCGTCAGGCACGCCGATCGACGCCGAGCCGCCGAGTGGCGCATAGTCTTCCGGCAGTGGATCGCCCTGCGGATCGACGCGAGCGGTCGTGGTGGTGTCCGCGCCGAGCGCGTTCAGGGCCGTTGCGAGGTCACCGTTCCCACCGTTGCCGTCGCCATTGCCGTTCTGGGGCGGCGGCGAGGTTCCGGGCGCTCCACAGGCGACCAAGAGAACGATGAGCAGCGCCAGCGCCAAAGCGCGGGTGCGAAAGGGTTACGTGCGGGGTACGAAGCTCGAGGGTCCGGCGCCCAGGTGATGGATCACGATACGATCCACATCGATTCGATCATGGACGAGACCGCGACGCCCGGGAAGCGGGCACCTTACTCCCTCCGACAGCGGTCGTCGACGCGTCGACCCGCCCGAGTCGGCCGGTGACACGATGACGCGCCCGATCCGACTCGGCTTCGTCGCCGACGTGCACCATGGCCCGAACGAGTATGGCAAGCACGGCTCGCGGGCACTCGAGCTACTCGAGGCCGCGCTTCATGGCCTCGACCGCGCGAACTGCGAC
>REEJ01000006.1 GCA_007695125.1 Trueperaceae bacterium
CGCCTGTGCGCCCCTTGCAATCTACGGAGAGCTATCGACCGAGGCCGGCCGAGACAGCGATCATGGCGCCGCTGAGAGCGGCGCTCAGCGCACGATCACGCGGTAGACGAGCGCTTCTTCCTGCCCCGGCTCGAGCTCGATGAAGAACGTCCAGCGGATCTCGTCGTAACTGCTCGGCTCGGCCACGCGGCGCAGCTCGTCGTCGCCGATGATCACCGGCGGCTCGGAGAACGTCATCCCGCGATCGGCGGAGAACTCGGTCAGCAGATCGTCGGAGCTCGGCGTGGCAGAGTTGGCGACGTACTCGGTCCCCTCGGGGACCGGCAGGCGGATCTGCACCAAGCCCGCGGGCAGCGTGGTGTCCGAGACGTTCTCGATGAAGATGCGGTACTCGACCGTCTGGCCGGGCCGCGCTTCGGTCGTCTCGCTGTAGCGTTCCTCGCGCGTGCCGTCGTCGCGCGTGACGTGGCTGACGACGAAGATCTCGATGCGGTACGCCAGCGGGTCGTCTTGCGCCAGGGCGTGTCCGGCGAACGACGAGAGTGCGAGGACCAGCGCGAGGCAGCGGCCGAGTGGGCCGCGGAGCGAGCGTCGAGACGTGTGCTTCATGTCCGTCAGGGTAGCGCACCCGGATGGGGGCGCCCTGAGGACGCGGCCAACAGGGCATCACGGTACGGGCGTGCAGCAGGCCAACCCAGCTCGAGCGCGCGCTCGAACGCGTCGAGCGCCCCATCCACGTCCGACGTGCCGGCAACCCCCTCGAGCCTGGCCCGGCCGAGTCGGTAGGCGCCTTCGCCGTGCCCGCCGTCCGCCGCCGCGGCCCACCAGCGGAGCGTCGCGGCGGGATCGTGCGGCACGCCCAGGCCCATCTCGTACAAGAGCCCGAGCCGCCACTGCGCCTCGGCGTGACCGGCGTCGGCGGCCAGGCGGTACCACGCCGCCGCCGCTCGGGCGCTCCAGGGACGGCCGAGCCCGGCCTCGCTCAGGTAGCCGAGCATGAACTGCGCGTTGGCGTCGCCCACCTCGGCGAGCTGCGTCCAGACGCGCTGCGCGGCACCGAAGTCGGCGTCGCGGAAGCGATGCAACCCCGCGTCGAAGGCCGGCGCTGCGCGACCCGCCACCCACGCCTGCGCCAACACGAACAGGCCCAGGGCCACCGCGAGCGCGATGAGCATGCCCGTGCGCCTGCGGGTGACGCGCTCGGCGGCCATGCGCCGGGCGCGCTCGTCGTAACCCTCGTCGAAGCGCCGCGGCAGCTGGGCGTCGACGGGCCGGGCCGGACCGTGCTCCTCGCCGCCGAGACCGCGCCACGCGGTCGGCACGCCAGCCGCAGCTCGCGCGCCGGGTTGGGGCACCGGCACCACGGCGGGGGCGCGGACGGGGGCCGCCGGCACGGTCGGTGCCTCGGCCGGAGGGACCACCGTCGCTGCGGTCGTCGTCTCGTCGCTCTCACCAGCGGGGTGCTCGTCGAGGGACTGCTCGTCGGTGGGGCCAGCGTCGGTGTCCTCGTGGGTCGGGTCGCCGGCGTCGCCGGGCTCCGCCGCGGTCTCGGCATCGACCTCGACCCGGCCGCTGCCCATTGGGCCCACGCGGGCGACGAAGTGCGGCCGTCGCGACTCGCGCCCGATACCCGGTACACCCCGCCACGGCAGTCGATCCCCCGCAGCCACATCGGTGCCGTCGTCCGCACCGGCGCCGGCGCTCGCGTCCGGAGCGTCGCGATCCTCGCGGATGCTGCCCGCTGCCTCGTCCACGAGTTCGGCGACGGGCTCGTCGTCGTGCAGGACCTCGAATCGGCGCGTCTTTCGCGCACCGATGATCCAGCCGCCGCTGGGATCGTCGCCACCCCAGGTGTCTGGATCGCCGAACGGCGACGTCGCTTCCCCGGTCGAAGCTGGACGCCCGATGGGCGGCTCCTCGCCCGACTGGTCGCTCGCCTGATCGCTCGCCTGCTCGCTCGCCTGCTCGCTCGACAGGTCGGCCAAGACGGCGGGACCACCGCTGGTCGCCCGGGGCGCGGGATCGCGTGTGCCGCTCATGGCACGATCGCCGCCGCCCGGAGCCTCGGTCGGGCCTTCGTCGAACACCGGCTCGTGCTCGACGCGAACGCGCACCTCGCCCCGCGCCTCGAGTCCGAACGGGCCGGGGTCGTTCGTCTCGTCGAGATCGTCGTCGGGCTCGAGGGCGAAGGCGGCGTGGCGCTCGTCCGATGCACCGTGGGCGCGACCGATCGCGGCCCCGGCGTCAACGCTCGGCGCCTCGTCATCCGCCTCGTCATCCCCCTCATCGACCTCGATGACGACGCCATGCGCGTCGGCAGCCGCGGCTGCCGCGAGATCCTCGTCGTCATCGTCCAACGCTTCATACGGATCGGCCTCGGGCCAGGGCGCCATCTCGGGCTCAGGGTCTGGCTCAGGGTCAGGCTCAGGGTCAGGCTCAGGGTCAGGGTCGCGCGCAGACTCGGGCTCGGGGTCGGGCGCGCGGTCGGGCTCCGCCTCGAACTCCGGCTCGGCGACACCATCGAGGTCGGCTGCAGACCCAGCCTCGGGCTCGGGCTCGGGCTCGGACTCGGGCGCTGCGCGCTGCGCATCGTCCATCGCCGAGCCTGTCTCGGTGGTATCGGCAGGAGCGACGGCCACCACACCGGCCTCCTCGTCCTGGGAGGCCGGCCGGATGAGCACACTCACGCCCGCCGCCTCGAACGTCTGGGCGATGGCGTCGGCCTTGTCGGGGCGCAGCGGCCTGGTGATCGGTCCGGTGCGGCCCTCGATCAGCTTCCGCACCCGGTCGAGCGGCATTCCGAGGCGCTCCGCGACACGCGCCGCGACGTACGGGACGTCCTCGACGGGGACGATCTGGGTGACTTCGACGACGCAGGCGCGCGG
>REEJ01000240.1 GCA_007695125.1 Trueperaceae bacterium
GCCGCGTCGCGAGGGGACCGTCGCCGAGGTCGGGCCAACCCGTGACGACGACGCGGGTCGGCTCGCCACCCGTGTGCGAGTCGATCACGTGTAAGCGTGTGGTGGCCGTCGGCAGCACGCGCTGCTCCCTCCTGGGCTACGTAACACCGTGAGCGTACCGGAGCGGGGAGCATGCGGTGCCGATCGCATCGTCAGAGCACGAACGGCACGAACACCCGCGTCTCGTCCCGGTAGGCCTCGTAGTCGGCGAAGCGCACGCGCAACGAGCGCTCCTCGAACCTGCGCTTGGCGTCGAAGAACACGGTGGCGACCAGCGTGAGCAGCGCGACGGCCACTGAGCCGCTCGCCACCGTCCAGCCGACGGTAGCGAGCAGCACGCCGCCGTAGATCGGGTGGCGAGCGAATCGGTAGGGTCCCGCCGTGACGAGCGAGGCGCGTTCGCGCGGCTCGGGGAACGGAGTGAGGTTGCGACCCAGGACCACCCCCGAGGCGATGCCGAGCGCTGCGCCGAGCACGACGAGCCCCCAACCGATGAAGACGCCCCACGCACCCGGCTCCCACGCCACCGTCCAGGCGCGCGGAAGCGTCGCGAACGCCACGAACAGCAGGACCTGCGCCGCGACGAACGCGCGGGCGACCGGCGAGGCCCTCACGACAGCCACGCTGCTCGCTGCTGGGCCGTGAGGTTGCCGCCGCAGACGATCGTCGCGACGCGCCGCCCGCGTCCCAGTTCGGGAACGTGCAGGAGCGCAGCCAGGCCGACCGCACCGGCAGGCTCGACGACGAGACCGGCGTGCTCGTGCAACCCGCGCATCGCCTTCACGATGGCGTCATCGGCGACCAGGAGCGTGTCATCCACCAGGCCCTCGAGGTCGCTCAACGCCTCCGGCACGGGCTCGCGGACCGCCACACCGTCGGCGATGGTGTCGACGCCCGGCGTCCTGACGAGGTACCCGCGACGGAGCGACTCGACCATGGCCGGTGCGCCGGCAGCCGACACCGCGACGACTCGCAGGTCCGGCGCCAGCGCCCGGGCCACCGTGCCGACACCCGCGAGCAGCGCACCGTTGCCGAGCGGCACCAGCAGCATGTCGAGCTGGGGTGTGCCGCGCACAAGTTCGAGCGCCAGCGTGCCGGCGCCCTCACTGATCGCCAGCTCGCGACCGTCCTCGACGTACCGCGTGCCCACGGCCGCCGCGTGGGAGCGCGCCGCGTCCTTGGCCGCGTCGAAGTCGTCGCCTGCCTGCACGACCTCGGCGCCGAGGGCACGCATGCGTTCGAGCTTGAGGGGATTGGCATGCCGACTCGCGAAGACGGTCAGCCGCCGACCATGTGCTCGGCAGGCGTAGGCCAGGGCCTGTCCGAAGTTGCCGGCGCTGGCGCAGACCAGGTCGTCGGACCCGGCGTCACGTTCGACGAACAGGCTGGCGCCGCGCCCCTTGAACGAGCGGATCGGGTTCTGCGTCTCGACCTTCAGGACGACCTGGCAACCGAGCGCTTCGCCGAGAGGCTCGCAGCCGTACTGCGGCGAGGCGAGGAACACCGGGTCGATCTGCTCGAGTGCGGCTTCGATACGCTCGAGGCGGAGCCTTTGGGCCGTCATCACGGACGGAGGCTACCAGGCGGCTGACTGCGGCCGCAGCGGTGAGCACGACAGCAACGAGCACGGCCGGCGCTCCCTCGAGGGGGCGCCGGCCGTCCAGAGCGTGTGTGGGCGTTACTCGCCCGGCACCAGCACCGCGTCGATCACGTGGACGACACCGTTGCGGGCGAACACGTCGGTACCGACGACCCGGCTGTCGCCGTCGATGAAGATCCCACCCTCCCCGAGGGTGACGGTGATCGAGCTTCCCTGCAGCGTCTCGAGCGTCACCGTGCCGTTGCCGGCTTCCAACGCGGCAGCGACGGCGGCCTCGTCGAGCTCACCGGCCACGACGTGGTACAGGAGCACCTGGGTGAGCAGTTCGGTGTTGGCGAGCAGTTCGCCGGCGGTCAGTCCGAGCTCGGCGAGCAAGTCGGCGAAGGCGTCGTCGGTCGGAGCGAAGACGGTGAACGGTCCGCCGCACACGAGAGCGTCGACCAGGTCAGCAGCAACCACAGCGGCGACCAACGTGTCGAAGCCGTTCTCGATCGCCTGGCCGGCGATGGAGTCGCGCGGGTCGAGCACGGCACTGACTGCGTAGATCGTGCCGTTGGTGGCCTGGATCGGTCCGGCGGCGACGGTGTCGCCGTTGACGGAGAAGCTCGAACCGTCGACAGCGAAGCACAGGGGCAGGCCCTGCAGCGTCGCGACGGCGCCGCCGTTCACGAGAGCGACCGGCGTCTGCGCGCCAGCGATCACGTGGTAGGTGAGGACGGACGCGAGTAGGTCGGCATCGTCGACGATGTCGGCGAGGACGCCATCAGGCAACGCGGCGAACGCGTCGTCGGTGGGGGCGAAGACCGTGAACGGACCCGCCTCGTCATCGGCGAACAGGCCGTCCAGGCCGGCCTCACCGAGCGCGAACAGCAGGGTGTCGAAATCACCGAGCTCGGCCGCGGTGGAGGCGATGCTCTGGCGCTCGCCAGCGGGTGCGCCGCAGGCGGCGAGCGCCACCACGAGCGCGATGGATGCGATGAGGGCGTACAGCCTTTTGGTCATGTGTTGCTCCTTGGTGCGAGGGTGTCGCGACCGTCCGTCGTTCGAGACATCAGCATGGAAGGTCCGGTCGGAGCAGTATCGACTGACGACGCTCCCAGCGAATGCGGCCGCAGGCACATTTGCTTGTGGGCCGTCCTCCAAGCCCTGTGCGACCAGTGCCCGCCCTCACCGGATCGACCGCTCTCGGCGTACGCTGCGCCGGTGATCGCCGACGTCTTGCTCTCCGTGGTCG
>REEJ01000005.1 GCA_007695125.1 Trueperaceae bacterium
GGGCGAGCGTCCGTGTCGAGACGGCCCTGCTCGCCTGCGTCCTGCTCGCGACAGCACTCCTGGCCACGCGGCCACCGGCACACGAGGCCCCGCCCACGGTTCCCCAGGCAGGCACCGCGCACACGGGACAGGCGTCGCCCGACCCCGTCGACGTAAGCGATCGCGACGGGCACTGACGCCGGCCGCGGTACCCGGGTCGGGCCCGACGGTTCGACAGCGAGCTGATCGGCTTAGACGTTGCGGAACACGAGGCCGAGTGTGATGAGCAGGGCCGCCGCCACGATGACGGCGAGAGCCCGCGCGCGTTGAGCGTTCGGACGGTCCATGCTGCACCCCCCTCCGGGTGGGGTCAGTATGGGGCGTGCCGCACCCCAGCGCAAGCCGATCCGAACGAACCACACCGCACCGCCGACACGGTGGTCGAGGCACGGATACGCACAGCCGCTGAGGGGCGCGAACGGTCCCACGAGCACGGCCCCGCCACCGCGGCGGACCGCAGCGACGGGGCCGCAGCGTCGTCGCCTCAGCCGCCGTGTTCGCCGATCACCAGCAGCAACGCGCGAACGCCAGCCGCGGCCGCCTGCACCGCGCCGAGGGATCCCGCTTCGACGCCTTCCATGGCCAGGCCATGCGCGCTGCGCAGGACCGCCATGAGGTCGGCGGCCGCGGCGTGGCCCTCGATGTCGCTCACGAGGCCGGCGCCCTGGCCGTCGCAGGGATGACCCCAGCTGCCGTCGAACCCCTCGCCGCCCTCGCCGGCGATGCAGTTGAGCACGTGACCGAGGTGGCGGACCGCCATGTCGACGTCGTCCGCGCCCATCGAGAACTCGGCGTGCTGCACTGCGGTGGCGAGTTGCGTCTCGAAGGCGTCCTGGGCGGACACCGCCCCCGACAGAGCGAGCGCAGCGATCGCGATCACGAGGAGCGAGCGTTGCATGCGTTCGATCATGGTCAAACCTCCAAGAGGGCGCCGATCACTCGGCGGGGGGCGTGTCGAGCACGTAGCGGGCGATCGCCTCGTCGGCGTCGCTCAGGGGTTCGTCCCCGCTCGGGTAGCCGTTCTCGCTGAGGATGAACGTCAGGATGCTCAGGTAGGTGTCGGTCTCGAGGCTGCCTGGGTCGCTGAACGGCATCTCGGTGCGCATCAGGTCGAACAGCCGCGACAGCGGCGCGTCGCTGAACTGGAAACGATCGAGGGGAGCGAGGGTCGGACCGAAGTCGCCCTCGAGCGCCGCGCCGTGGCACACGGCGCAGTGCATCTCGAACGCCTCGGCGCCCGCGGCCACCTGCTCATCCGTGAAGATCCCGGTCGACGCACCGACGCTCGCGACGTCGTCTCCCTGGCCGAACACGAGGGCCGACGTCGCGAGGAGGGCGGCGAGCAGGGCCACCCCGCCCGTGCGAACGATGCGCTGTCGCTTCGGTCGTCTCACGGCGCACCACCTCCGGTTCCCGGAGTATGCACGTTGCCAACCGACCTGCGCAACCGGACATGGACGAACGTCCCTTGACACGTTGTCAAGGTCGGCCGGTTCGACGGTGCAGGCACCGCCACCCCCCGGTCACGCACGCGCTCTGGGCCGCGCCTCCTGTCAGCGCGCGAGCGGACGCAGCGCGATCCCGTGGAAGTCGCTCGCCGGGTTGCCGCGGTCGGGTTCGAGGACGGTGACGAGCTCGCGCGTCGCGACGTCGATCACGGCCACGCCGGGCGTGTCGCCGTGGATCGCATGGGGCCCGCTGCGCGGGTCGGGGCCGCGCAACGTCACGAAGGCGTGGCGGTCGTCGAGGCCGATCGTGAGGATGTCGGGGGATCGTCCCGTGAACGCGATCTCGTCGATCACCTCGAAGGTGACCGGGTCGATGACGATGCCGTTCGACGAGTGCCGGTTGACCATCCACAGCTCGCTGCCGTCGTTGCTGAAGAAGACGCCGTGGGCGTCGGTGCCGCGGCTCGAGGCCTGGTGAACGACCTCGTGCGTGGTGGCGTCGAAGACATACCAGACGCCCTCCTCGACCGAACCGCCGTTCAGGAACACGTGGCTGCCGTCAGGTGACGCGATGGTGCCGCAGTTGGTCTGGATCTCGCTGCCGGGGTACACGCGCACGAGCTCGAAGGTCTCGACGTCGAGGATCACGAGGCCGGCACCGGCGAGTGCCGGTCCCAGCGTGACGTACGCGTAGCGGCCGTCCGACGTGTAGTCATGGCAGACCGGGCTGGTGCTGGGGAACTCGTCGGCGCGAGCGGCGATCAGCGGGTCGTCCGCCAGCACGAGCTCGCGGCCGATCTCGAAGGTCTCGGCGTCGAGGTCGACGAGGATCTCGACCAGCTTCGCCTCGCCGATGACGTCGACGATCACGCTGCCGTCACCGGGCACGACGCCGGCGTAGTGCGTACCGGCACCCGTATCGAGGAGCGCCACGACCTCGCGATCCGAGGCACGGATGACGGCGGTGTTGCCAGATGCCACGTTGGCGACGAACGCGTACGCGTGGTCGCTCGTGAAGTCGATCATGTGCGGCATGTCGACGCCGTCGGGGAGCGCGATCGTCTCACCCACCTCGAGGTCGGGGGTGATCACGTAGAGCACGTTGGTGCCCTGGTCGAGGGCCCATACCTCGAAGCTCGCCAGCGCGCTGGCGCTGACGAGCGCAATCGATGCAATGACGGTCGTTCGGATGTGTCGGGCGAGTTGGGTCATGGCAGCCTCCCGGTAATAGTTGAGCAACTATATCCACGTTACGCACCGCGGTTGTCAACCCTTCACGCAACATCACGCGGCTGCAGCGACGCGGGAGCGCGTCGGGCCGGGTGCCGGGGAACCGCGCACGGCTACAATCCTGCATGCGCCTCTCCACCACCGACGTCTACGCC
>REEJ01000238.1 GCA_007695125.1 Trueperaceae bacterium
GGGGGGGGGGTGGGGGGGGGGGTGGTTTACCCCGGGTGCGGGGGGGGGGGGGGGCCCCGCGCGGGGCCCCCACCGCCAGCGCGTCAGTCGAGCAGGTCCTGGACGGCGGCGTTGGCGTCGGCGAGGGCGCGTTCGATGGGCTTGCCGGTCAGCCAGATCGCCTGCAACTCGCGGTTGAGAACGTCTTGGATGGCGTCGTAGCGGACCACCGGTACCACGTCTCGCGCGAGGTCGGCTGTGGCGGTGTACTCGTCGCGGTGGGGGAGGGCGGCGTACGCGTCGCTCTCCAGCACGGACGTGCGCACGGCCAGGTGACCCGTGCGAGACCACGCCAGATTGTTGTCGTTGATGTGCGCCAACAGCGCCAGCGCGGCCTCGAGTGTGTCGGCGTCGCGTGCTGCGGGGGCCGGGATCACCCACATGTGGTTGCTGGCCCAGGTGGCGCCGACGTCGAAGAGCGTGGGGAAGTCGGCGACGTAGTACTCGCTCAGGGGTACGTCCGGGTTGGCGGCCTGAGCATCGTAGAAGTCGACCACCCACGTGCCGTTCACCAAGATGGCGGCCTCGCCCTCGAGGAACGACTGCTGCGAGTCGCCGTAGTTCAGGCGGGGGTCGGCGTAGCCGGCCTCGAAGAGCGACACGATCGTCTCGACGGCGCGTTCGGCTTCGGTGGACGACACGTTGGCACGTTCGGCGTCGAAGAGTTCGCCACCCTGTTGCCACACCAGCGCCATCACCAGGCGTACGCCGATGGGAAACTCGGCGAAGTCGGCCGCAAGGTAGTTCGCGCCGGTGGCGTCCTTCACCTGCGCTGCGTGCGCGAGGAGTTCCTCGGCGCTGCTCGGCAAGATGGGCGCGCCGGCATCGTCGACGAGTCCGGCGGCCGCCATGAGCTCCATGTTCACGTGCCACAGGTTGGCGTGAGCGTCCATCGGCACGCCGTACACGGCGCCGTCGTAACTGACGGCCGCGAGCGCGCGGTCGGTCCAGTCGCTGCTGTCGATGCCCGCGTCGGCGAGCAGGTCGGAGAGATCGGTGAGTGCTCCGAGCGAGGCGAACTCTGGGATGCTGCTTGAGTGCATCACGTGCACGCTCGGAGGGTTGCCGGCGGCGTAGCTGGCCTTGATCTGGTCGTAGTAGTTGCCCCAGTCGGTGGGGAGGGTCTCGACGCTGACGCCGTTGTCGGCGCGGTCGAAGTCGTCGATGATCGCCTGGATGATGCAGGCCTCGCCGACGGCGTCGGCGATCGATACGCCCGGCGTGTCGCAGGCGCCGAAGAAGCGTCCGAGGGTGATGTTGGTCTGCGCGAACGCCGGTGCGGCGAGCGCTGCGGCGAGGAGCAGGCTGAGGACGAGACGGGTGATGCGCATTCGGGTACCTCCTAGGGTGGGGCCGGACCGGCCGGCAGGGCGGGTGGTTGGCGTGGGTGCGATGGCGTGTGCGCTCGGGCGCCCACGCGGTGCTCGGATGGGGTGGCGTGTCACTTCCCGCTCCCCATAGCGATGCCGCGGACGACCTGGCGCTGGAAGAGGAGGAAGAGCAGGACGACGGGGAGGCTGGCGAGGACGCCCGAGGCCATCACGCGTCCGAGGCCCTCGCTGTCGGCGAAATTGCTCTGCAGGCTGGCGAGCCCGAGGGTGATGGTGAACATCTCCGGACGGCTCGCGGAGACGAGCGGCCAGAGGTAGTCGTTCCAGGCGTAGAGGAAGGTGAGGATCGCCAACGTGACCATGGCTGGGACCGAGAGCGGCAGCATGATGCGCGTGAAGACCGTCCAGCGGCCGGCGCCGTCGAGGGTGGCGGCCTCCTCGATGTAGTCGGGAATCCCACGGAAGAACTGCGTCATCAGGAAGACGCCGATCGGCACGGCCAACCGCGGCGCAACGAGCGCGGCGTAGCCGTTGTGCCAACCCCAGTCTGCGAACATCGTGTAGAGCGGGATGAAGACCGCCTGTTCGGGGATCACCAGCCCGGCCAGCACCAGCGGGTAGAGCAGCCTTCGGCCCGGGAACGGGATCCGGGCGAAGGCGTATCCGGCCATCGAGGAGAGTGCCAACACGAGGAGTGTCATGCTCACGGCGACGATGGCGCTGTTGAGGAACCAGCGCGGGGTCATGCCCTGGCTGAGCACGTAGGTGAGGTTGTCGAGCGTGAACGGCCAGGGGATCAGGCCCCAGGCGACGTTGGAGGTGGTGCGCGCCAACAGGTCGTTGGGCTGCAGCGCCAGCGACACCATCCACACGATGGGCAGCAGCCACACCAGCGCAGCCACGATGAGCACCAGCGTGAGGAGGCGGCGCTGGGAGCGGGAACCGGCCACGTCAGTCGTCCCCGCGCGAGACGCGCAGCTGGAGCATGGCGAACACCAGCATGAACAGGAACAGGACGACGGCCAGGGCGGAGGCGTAGCCGAGCTCGCTGTTGCGGAAGCCGGTCTGGTAGATGTAGCGCACAAGCACCTGGGTGGCGTCGTTCGGGCCGCCACGGGTGATGAGGTGGCTCTGACCGAAGACCTGGAAGTGCAGGATGATTTGCAGCACGATCACGAGCGTCGTCGTGCGCGACAGGGCGGGGAGCGTGATGAACCGGATGATCGACCACAACCCGGCGCCGTCGAGGCGAGCTGCTTCGTAACGCTCGGCGGGGATCTCCTGCAGCCCTGCCAGGAACAGGATCATGGCGAACCCGAGCGACCACCAGACCGTCGCGATCACGATCGCCGGCATCGCCAACTCGACGTTGGTGATCCACTGGATCGGATCGAGACCGAGGCTGCGCGCGGCGTGGCCGAGCATCCCTTGGCGCGGGCTGAAGGTGAGCTGCCAGATGAGGGTCACCACGGTCACCGACAGCACCTGCGAGAGGAAGAATGCGGTGCGTAGGACGGCGGACGTGCGGTCGTCGCGGTTGAGCCCGAGCGCCAGTGCCAGGCCGAGCAGCGTGACGCTGGGGACGGTGAGGGCAACGAAGGTGAGCGTGTTGCCGACGATTGGCCAGAAGCGGCGGTCACCCCAGCGACCGTCGTCGGCCGGGTTGAGGCCGAGCAGCAGGCCGAACAAGAGCAGGCCCGCACCGATGGCTGCCAGGGCTGTACCGCGACCGATCACGCCGCGGTGCCACCACCATGCGATCAGCGCGATGGCGACGAGCCCGGCCAGCCGCATGCCCCACTGATGGTCGAGCGTCCACACGATGCCGTCGCCCCACAGCATGCGGGTGTAGTTGCGCGCGCCCACGAAACGGGCGGCGTCCGGGTTGATCGCGACGGCGAGCAGGTTCCAGTCGTGAAGGCTGATCCAGATGCCGCGCAAGAAGGGTGTGACCAGGAAGAGCAGGTACGCCGCCAGGAAGGGTGTGACGAACAGCCAGCCAGCGACCGCGTCGCGCCAGCCGCGCTGGCCGAGGCGCCGCCGCGCCCCTGTTCGGGACGTGCCGATCGCGCCTACGGCCGGGTCTGGCGCTGGTCGTGCCGGGATGGCCATCGGAACCCCCTCGGTCCTGCGTGGCGACGAAAAACGAACGGGTCAAGCTGTGATTGATGCAGATATAGCACGGCCAGAACACCACGTCAAATGGAGAAAGTGTGTCCCTTACGCATAAATCACAGGTTCCACTGGGGCGACCCCGAAGCCATCGGTAGCAAAGCCACGTAGAAACCTGCTATAAATGAGCATGTCCTCACGTGCCGCCGATCGCGGCCCTGGCCGCTCGGCGCCCCTCGCGCTGACGTTGGACGGGGACGACGCCGAGCGCGCCGTCAACGTCGCCAAGGCACTTGCGTCCACACCGCGCTGGCGCCTTCTGCGTGTGCTCGGTGAGCAGCTTCGAAACGTCGGCGAACTCGCCGACGCCCTCGGCATGCCCCCCTCCACCGTCGCGATGCACCTGCGCGTCCTCGAGGAGGCCGGCCTGGTCCGCACCGAACTGGTGCCCGGGCGCCGGGGTCGGCAGCGCGTGTGCCAGCGCGTCTTCGATCACGTCCGCTGGCATCTCCCACGTGGAGAGGCTCGGCCCGAGCACGACATCGTCGAGGCCAGCCTCCCCGTGGGTGGTTACGCCGACGCCGATGTGGTGCCGACCTGTGGCCTGGCTGGGAGCGACGCCGTCATCGGCCTGCTCGACGATCCCGCCGCGTTCTTCGAGCCGGAGCACGTCGACGCGCAGCTTGTGTGGTTCCGGCACGGCCACCTCACCTACCGCTTCCCGAACCGGCTCCCACCACGCAGCCGGGCCGACACGCTGTGGCTGTCGCTCGAGCTCTGCTCCGAGGCGCCGATGCACCACCACGACTGGCCGTCCGACGTCAGCGTCTCCGTCAACGGCGTGCTCCTCGGCACGTGGACCAGTCCCGCGGACTTCGGGGGGCGCCGCGGGCTGTTGACACCTCCGTGGTGGGATGCGCGGAACAGCCAGTACGGCATGCTGAAGGAGTGGCGCGTCACGGACGAAGGCAGCTTCGTCGACGGCATGCGCTTGTCCGGCGTCAGGATCGACGACCTCGCGTTGTCGTCACGCCCCTTCGTCGCCGTCCGTATCGGTGTCGATCCGAACGCACGGCACGTCGGGGGCATCAACCTGTTCGGACGCACCTTCGGCAACTACGCGCAGGACATCGTGCTGCGATTGCGCCACGGACCCGTCACAGCCGACTGACGGGCCCGCGCTTCACGCTGCGGTCTGAGCCCGGCGCGGCGCCAGACCGCAGCGGGTGCGGCCGTCACTTCTCCGCGTCGACGAGGCCCTTCACGAACCAGCGCTGCATCAAGAAGACGACCATCACAGGGGGTAGCAGGGCCAGCATGGCGACCGCCATGATCAGTTGCCAGTCCGTCTGTGCGTCGCCGGTTCCGATCATCTTGACGATGCCCATGACGATCGTCTCCATGCCACGGCTCGTGGTGATGAGCAACGGCCACAGGTACTGGTTCCATCCGTAGATGAACATGATCACGAACAGTGCAGCGATGTTCGTGCGCGAGAGCGGCAGCAGGATGCTCCAGAAGAAGCGCATCGGCCCGGCGCCGTCGATCTGCGAGGCGTCGACGAGCTCGTCCGGGATCGTGAGGAAGAACTGCCGGAACAGCAGCGTTGCGGTGGCGGACGCGATGAGCGGGATCGTCAGTCCCGCAAAGGTGTTGATCATCCCGAGGTCAGCCACGACCGCGTACGTTGGGATGATGCGCACCTCGACCGGGAGCATCAGCGTGATGAAGATCATCCAGAAGAAGAACATCCGCCCGGGAAACTCGAAGAACACGACTGCGAACGCCGACAAGAGGGAGATCGAGATCTTCCCGACGACGATGACGAGCGCCATGATCAAGCTGTTGCGCATCATCGTCAGGGCCGGCGTCCCTCGAACGCGGGCGCCCTCGCCCGATTCCAGCGCCTGCGTGTAGTTCTCGATCAGGTGCGGTCCAAGCGTGAGCGGCATCTCGCCGCGGGCGATGGTGGGAGCGTCGTGGGACGAGCCGATGAAGGCGACGTAGATCGGGAAGAGGAACACGATGACGCCGAGGATCAGCACGACGTGAGGCAGCCAGCGGTTCTGTCCGATGCTCGTCATCAGTAATGCACCCGCCGTTCGATGTACTTGAACTGGACGACCGTCAGGATGATCACGGCTGTCATCAAGATCACCGACTGGGCGGACGAGCCGCCGAGATCGAGGTTGATGACGCCGTCGCGGTACACGCGGTACATCATGGTCGTGGTGGAGCGCCCAGGCCCGCCTTGCGTCAGCGCGTGGATGACGCCGAAGGTGTCGAAGAAGGCGTAGATGATGTTGACGACGAGCAGGAAGAACGTCGTCGGCGACAGGAGCGGGAAGACGATCATCCAGAAGCGGCGTCGCGGAGATGCGCCGTCGATCGAGGCCGCCTCGAGGATGGTCTTCGGCATCGATTGGAGCCCGGCCAGGAAGAAGAGGAAGTTGTAGCTGACCTGCTTCCAGGCGGAGACGAAGATGACGAGCAGGAGGGCCTGCTGCCCGTCGATCCGGTAGTCCCAGGGGATGCCGAGCGTGCGCAGCCCTTGACCGATCTGACCGATGCTGGGATGGAAGATGAACAACCAGAGAACCGCTGCCACGGCCGGTGCGATGGCATACGGCCACACGATCAAGGTGCGATAGCCGCTTGCGCCGCGGACGACCTGGTCGGCCATCACCGCGAGGAGCAGTGCTGGGGCCATGGCCAGGAGCGTCACGGCGGTTGAGAAGATAATCGTCACGCGGACCGATTCAAGATAGACGGGGTTGGTCAGGACGATCTGGAAGTTCTCGAGCCATACGAACTGCGTCCGAAGACCGAAGGGGTCCTGTATCAGCACCGACTGGTAGATCGCCTGCCCAGCCGGCCAGAAGAAGAACACCAACGTGACGGCGAGCTGTGGTGCGAGAAGGAGGTAGGGGAGGAGCTTGTGCCGGTAGATCGTGCGCCGCTTCATCGGACCCCTTCAGGTCGGTCGGTCGCGACACCCTGCGGCGCGCGCGGAGCGGAGGTGGAGGCGCCGCGTTGGCGGCACCTCCACTCGATTACGATGCGGTCAGCGGTTCGCGCGCTCGAACGCACGCAACACGACGTTGCCGCGTTGGACGGCGTTGTCGAGTGCCTGTTGGGCGGTCTGCTGCCCCTGGATGGCCAGCTCGAACTCCTCTTGGATGATGTTGCGGATCTCTGGCATGTTGCCCAGCCTCAGACCGCGCGAGTTCTCGGTCGGCTCGGCCCGCGTCAGCTGGAGGTACGGGATGTCGGCCCCGGGGTTCTCCTCGTAGAAGCCTTCAGCCTCGAGTTCCTCGAAGACGCCGAAGCGGATCGGCAGGAAGCCGGACTCGACGTGCCAGCGACGGGCGTTCTCGATGGTGCTGATGAAGTTGAAGAACTCGGCGACGGCAGCGTACTCGGCGTCGGTCCGATCGGGTGCGGTCATGACCCAGAAGCTCGCTCCACCGATGATCGAGTTGAGCGGCGCGTTGGGGACGTCGTCGTAGTAGGGAAGCATGCGGGTCGACCAGTCGAACTCGGCCTCGCGTACCACGCGCGCGCGCAGACCCGAGCTGCCGTGCAGGATGGCGCACTCGCCCGAAGGGAACAGGGCATCGGCGTTGGAGTCGCGACCACCGTAGGTGAACGAGCCCTCGGCCTGCATGTCGAGCAGGGTCTGGACGTGGCGGACGTGGAGCTCACTGTTGATCATGAGCTCGGCGTCGAGCCCTTCCATCCCGTTCGCACGGGTGGCAAGCGGCACGTCGTGGATGGCGCTGAACTGCTCGAACTGCGTCCAGGTCGGCCAGGCCATCGAGAAGCCACAGGGAGCGGCGCCGCTGTCGACGACCTCCTTGGCAACGGCACGGACCTGGTCCCAGGTCTCGAGCGGTGTCGTCTCAGGATCGAGGCCGGCCTCGCGCAGCGCGTCGTTGTTCACCCACATGATCGCCGTCGAGCTGTTGAAGGGCATCGACACCATGCGGCCGTCGGGCAGGCTGTAGTACCCCTTGATGGCTGGGATGTAGATGTCTGGGTCGAAGTCCACACCGGTCTCTTCGAACAGCTCGTAGACCGGCTTGACGGCGCCTCCGGCGTACATCAGCGTGGCAGTGCCCACCTCGAACATCTGCACGATGTGCGGAGCGTTGCCCGCTCGGAAGGCGGCGATCGCAGCGACCATCGTGTCAGGGTACGTGCCGCGGAAGCTTGCCTCGACATGGTACTGGTCCTGCGACGCGTTGAAGTCGGCCGCGAACTCCTCGAGCAGGCCGCCGAGCGGCTGCGTGAGGCCGTGCCAGAACTCGACTTCGACGCGCTGTGCGAACGCGCTGCCGAGGGCGAACGCCGCGATCAACGTGGCAACGCCGAGGCGCCGTACCTGTAAGAGGATTGGTGACGTGATGGATGGCATGTGTGCTCCTCTCGAAACGACGACCCCCGCACGAACGGTCGGGTCGCCCTGACGACTGAACCGTGCTCGCCGTACTGAAGGCACCCCTTTCCGCTAACGTGTGGCTCGTCTGGGTGCTGTGAACGCTCGTGCAAGCTCAACGTAGGCGCCATGGCACGGACGAGCATGCGAAGAATGGCCGATACGCACATGGTACACACTCGAATGCGCCGTTGGAAGGGATACGAACGTCCCTAGGTCGACCAGCGCCGCGGTGATGCCCCAGGAGGCGCGCCCTGCGCCAGCGTCGCGATCGCGACACGGCGATGGGCCCATCACGCTTCCGGGCTCCGTGCGCGCCTCGTCAGGTCTTCGGCAGCAGCTCGACGAGGCTGCACGGCCGCGTGCGCGCGTCGAGCTGCTCGCCGAGGATCTGGTCCCAGGCGGTGCGGCACGCGCCTGGCGATCCTGGCAGGCCGACGACCAGCGTCCCGTTGGCGCTGCCGGCGAAGGGCCGGGCATGCAAGGTCGCCGTCCCGATCTCGGCGAGCGACACCGACCGGAACAGCTCACCGAAGCCGGGCAACGTCTTGTCGAGGAGAGGGAGGACGGCCTCGGGCGTGACGTCGCGCTCCGCGACCCCGGTGCCACCCGTGATCAAGACCACGGCCACGTCGGGGTCCGCGATCCAGGCGGAGACCACGGCGCGGATTCGATAACGGTCGTCTGGGACGAGCTCGCGAGCATGGAGCCGGTGCCCGGCGGCAGCGATTCGGTCGCGCAGCACGTCACCCGAGCCGTCGCGTGCGAGGGTGCGGGTGTCGGAAACGGTCAGGACGGCGATGCGCAGAGACCGGAAGGTGGGTGGGTCCGCGGTCATGGCGTCTCCTCAGGCGAGCAGGTCCGTGAAGGGGTGGAAGTCGACGAGGTCGCCGGGTGCCACGGTGGCGCCGATCGGCACCACGGCGACCCCGTCGCTGGCGGCGGCCGAGCTGAGCACGCCAGAGCCTTGCTTGGCGACCAGGGCAAGCGTATCGCCGTTGCGGCGCACACGCAGGTGTGCCTCGCGTTGCATCGCTCGTGGCCGCTCGAACGCGGCGGGCAGTCGGTACGGTGGCGCGAGCGTCTCGGCACGGCCCTGCAGGCGCCGGAGCACCGGCGCCACGAACAACAGGCAGGTGAGGAACGCCGCGACCGGGTTGCCTGGCAGGCCGAACCAGGGCGTGCTGGTCACGTAGCCGAACCCGAGAGGCTTGCCCGGCTGGATCGGTAGACCGTCGATCTCGAGTGAGCCGAGCGAACGCACCGCGGCCTTGAGATGGTCTTCCTCGCCCACCGAGACGCCGCCGCTGCTGAGCACCAAGTCGGCCTCGTCGGCCGCCAGGGCGAGGGCTTCGCACGTCGCAGAGAACGTGTCTTGGACGCGCTTGACCGCACGTACATCGGCTCCGAGCACGCGCAGTATCGCGGACAGCATGACGCCGTTGCTCTCGAAGATGGCCCCTGGAGCGAGGGGTTCGCCCGGTGGCGTCAGTTCGTCTCCGCTCACCAGCACCGACACGCGAGGCCGCCGCTTCACTGCAACGGTGGTCGCGCCGACCGAGGCCGCGAGGCCCAGGTCGACCGGCAGCAGCCGACGCCCGGCGGCGAGTACCGTATCGCCACGTGCGAGGTCGCCCCCGGCGGGGCGAACGTTGGCACCGAGCTGATCCTTGGCCCTCAACGTGACGTGGAGGACGCCGTCGACCTCGCGCACGAGTTCCTGGCGCACGACCGTGTCGGCGCCATCGGGGATCGCCGCACCGGTGAAGATGCGAAACGCAACGCCTGGAGGCAGCCGCACCGGCGCGCCGCCGGCGGCGATGCGGCCGGCGAGCGGCAGCAGGCCGCTTGAGGCGGTGGCATCGCGCCATCGCAGCGCATACCCGTCCATGGCCGCGTTGTCGAAGGGCGGAACCGGGAACGGTGCGAGCAGTGGCTCGGCGTTGATCCGGCCGAGCGCGTCTCCCAACTCCACCGTCTCGCTGTCGTCGATCGGGTCGACGCCAGCGACCATGCGTTCACGCTCGCGCTGAACGGTGGTGGCATCGATCGTCGGCGTGGCACGCTCACGCATACGGGCTCCTCTGCTGCCGTCGATCCTACCGGCTGGAGGTGCTTGGGTCGCTTGCGTCGACGCAGAACCCAACGCGCTGGGCGCCCCGGGTTCGACCCGGAGCGCCCAGCGCACTCGCACCGTGGAGGCGGCGCTACAGCACGAGTGGTTCCCAGACGCCGGCCAGCAGGACGGCGGCGCGCAGGAAGAACACGCCGGCCAGGGCTGCGACGGAGGAGACGAGGAGCAGCGGCTTGCTCTTGCCGACGAAGATGGTGTACGCGCCGATCGCCAGCGGGATCAGGATCCCGATGCCGATCACGCCGCCCCAGGTCATGAGGGCGTACTCGCCGGAGGTCATGAGCTCGGCGCCGAAGCGTGCACCGGCGCTGCCGAACGAGAGCGCCACGTGCAGGAAGCCCAGGACCGCCAGGAGCTTGAGGACGTCGAGGCCCATGCCGAGCCGGACGCCGAAGCTCGAGACGCGGGCGTCGACGAGGCCGAACACGTAGAGCAGTTCGAGGACCGCGATGGCCGCGACGGAGCCGCTGATCACCCAGAGGACGGGGATGAGCGAGGTGTTCCAGAGCGGGACGCCGGCGGCCTGCGTGATGAGGAAGCCGCTGTACACGGTAGCGCCGGCACCGAGCGCCGCGTAGAGCGCCAGGTAGACGTTGCTCGCGTTCAGCGCCTTCGTCCAGCCGAGCCAGCCGAAGCGGTTCGTCAGGAACGGCAGGTGCGCTATCACGATGAACAGCGTCATGAACAGGTGGACCGAGAGCATCATGATGCCGATCAGCATCCACGAGTTGAAGTTGAAGTCGAGGTTGATCACCATGATCCACAGCACGCGTGGCAGGTTCCACCAGCGACCCAGGTGGCTGACCACGAGCAGCAGGCCGATGGCGAGCGAGCCGAAGATCACGTAGGCGAGCGGCGCGCGGCGGACGAAGAAGTACGCCACGGAGCCCATGCCGGCGATGCCGACGAACCAGAGGAACCAGGCGATCGACCAGCCCCAGTGGGCGACGTCGACTTGATAGTGCAGGTCAGCCGGTGTCATCGAGATCCCTCCACCACGAAGAACTTGGGCTCGCTGCCGGTGGCCTCGAGGAGCCGGCGGCTGCGCTTGGTGCGGAGCGTGACGCTCACGCTGCTCGCGGGGTCGTTCAGGTCGCCGTAGTCGCGGGCCATGGCGGGGCAGGCTTGGACGCAGGCTGGTTGCTGGCCGGAGTCCGTGAGGTCGATGCAGCCGTCACCCATGCACTTCTTGGGAAGCTTGTTGTCGGGGTGCAGCCAGCGCACGTTGTACGGGCAGCTCGTGACGCAGTAGCTGCAGCCGGCGCAGCGGGCGGGGTCGAGTCGGACGCGGCCGTCGGTGTCGTAGTACGTCGCGCCGAAGGGGCAGGTGCTGATACAGGGCGCGTTCTCGCAGTGCTGGCATTGCACCAGCAGCAGTTCGGGTCGCCCGTGCGGGCTGACGCCGTCGATGCGGCGGATGTTGGAGGCGAGCGACTTCCAGCCCTTCTCCTCGCGGAACATCATCTCGGGCGCGTTGGCCTGCGTGCAGGCCATCACGCATGCACCGCAGGCGATGCAGCGGCTCGCGTCCCAGATGTGGGCCATGCGGCGGGTGGGTGCTTGGCCTCTGCGCAGTCGTGTGCTCATCTCAGAATCCCTCCCTGCTCACGCCCGGCGGATGCGCACGGAGGCGTTGTTGTGGTTGCTGCCGGTGACGGGGTCGATCCAGGCGGTGGAGAACCACTGCGGGTTGATGCCCGTGCCGATCTTGGCGAACCTCGGATCGTCGCGCACGACGCCTTGGCGGTTCCCACCTGTGTAGGAGTACGTGAACGCCACGCCCGGGTGGACACGCGGGGTGACGCGCGCTTCGGTGGTCGCCACCCAGCCCGTGTCGAGCCCCGTGACCTCGACCGTGTCGCCATCGCTGATGCCGAGACGCTCGGCGTCGGAGGGGTGGATCCACAGGGCGTTGTCGACGAGGTACTGGGTCGGGAAGGCGAGGCTGGAGACCCCCGACGAGCCGATGGGGCTCTTGCCGTTGACCAGGTAGAAGTCGTTCGCGCCCGTGGGCATGGTGTAGGCCGGCGGGTCGAAGTGGTACGCGAAGCCGTGCTCGCGCCAGCCATTGGTCACCGGCCGGCTGGCCCAGATCTCCAGACGCCCACTCGGGGTGGCGAGTGGCGTGTTGTAGGGGATAGACCCGTACTGGATGCCGCGGAAGGTGATGAAGCCGTTGCGCTTGAACTCGGCGCGGACGTCGTCGACGTCGCGCTCCCATGCCTCGGCGAGCCGCTCCAAGCGCGCGTCCTCGATGCGCTTCTGGAACTCGGTGTAGAACGTGCTCGGCTCCTTCAAGCCTTCGTGATAGCCCAGCGCCTCGGCGCGCTCCGGGTAGGCCCGTCGCAAGATCTCGAGCATGATCCACTCGTTGGGCCTGGCGTCGACGCCGGGTGGAGGGCTCGTGACCCTCTCGGCCTTGGCGACCGTGGCGGTACGGGTCCAGCCGACGTTGCTGAGTCGGTCGCGCTCCAAGAACATGTCGCTCGGGAGCACGTAGTCCGACCAGTCGCACACCTCTTGGTGGACGATGTCGACGTTGACGACGAGCTCGAGCTTGCGCAGGGCCTCTTCGATGCGCTTGGTGTTGGGGTCGCGGTGGAAGAGCGTGGCGCCGACCATGACGAGCGCGTTGATCGCGTACGGCTCCTCGTCGAGGATGCCCTTGACGATGGCCTCGAAGGTGCCGTTGGTCTCGGGGTACAGCATCTGGTCGATGCGGCGTCCGGGGTTCGTGGCCAGTTCACCGCCGAGGATGGTCGTGACGGTGCCGTCACCGGCGCGGCTCATGATGCCCGGGAGTCGCGTACCCGGCCGGAAGCACATGCCGCCCGGGCGGTCGAGGTTGCCGAGCAGCCCGTTCACCGTCATCAGGCCCATGATCGCGTCGGTGTCGTTGCCGTTGCGGGTGTTGTACCAGGTGTCCTCGACGACGCCCTGCATCGTGTGCAGCTCGCGCGCGACGCGCGTGATGGTGGCGGCGGGGACACCGGTGATCTCGGCCGCGCGGCCGGGAGTGTAGTCGCGCAGGTGGGCGACGAGTCGGTTCCACGCGGTCGTGACGTGAACCTCGCTGCCGTCGGCGAGCTCGACGTTGCCCTCGAACGCCATGTCTGGGCGCACGTCCTCGTCGTCGTGGAAGGCGAGCGCTTCGCTCACATCGTCCCACACGGCGAAGCGATCGTCCTCGCCGTCCCCCTCGAGGTCGGCGGCGGTGAGCATGTGGCCGTCGTCCGTGAGCAGGAAGGGGAGGTTGGTGTAGTTCCGTACGAAGTGCTCGTCGAAGCGGCCTTCACTGACCAACACGTTCGCGACGCCGAGCATGAAGGCCGCGTCGGTGGCGGGCTTGCAGGAGATCCACTCGCCGTCGGCGAACGCGACATCGGGGTGCGCCGGGTTCAGGAAGACCACCTTGGCACCGTGCTCGCGCGCCTTGGCGAGGTTGTGGACCGCTCCGATGGGAGCTGCCATGCTGCGCCCAGGGAAGAGCACGTAGCGCAGGTTCTCGTAGTCCGGGTCGATCATCGCGTGGTGCTGGTAGGCGCTGCCCATCATCCAGCGGCGCCCTACGACGCCGGCGGTGTTGCAGGTGCTCGCTTGCCCGATCATGTTCGGCGTCTCGAGCCCCCACGCCAGCCAGTTCGTCTCGGTCCCGAAGTCGTGCGTGGTCATCGCGACCGAGCGGGCACCGTCGCGCTCGACGATCTCGCGCAGCTTCGCGGCGATCTCGTCGAGGGCCTGGTCCCAGCTGATCTCTTGGAACTCCCCGGAACCGCGCGGCCCGACGAGCTTGAGGGGCTTGCGCAATCGCAGGGGACTGTTCCAGGTGAACATGGCGGTCGCACCGCGGCCGCAGTAGCCGCGTTGCGGGTGGTCGGGATGCTGGTTGGGGAGGACGAGGATGTCCTCTTCGCTCACCGCGGCGTTCCCGCGGCCCTTGAGCAGGGCCGTCAGGCCGCAACCGGCGCCGCACTGGTGGCAGATGGTGTGCCGGACGCGGTAGCCGGCCCGCTCGAGGCCGTCGACGTCGATGCCGTCGGGTCCGACGAAGGCCTGGGCGTCTACCCATCCCTTCTGGGCGAGGAGGGCCCCGGCCGCGACCGCTGCCGATCCAACCAGGAACTGCCTCCGACTGATGCCTCGTTGCTGTGTCGCCTTCATGCCGCCTCCTCCGAACCGCTATTCGTGACGCCTTTCACGATTTGGACACAGCCAGGATAGACGGGCACGAATAGGACATACAGGTCAGGATGTCCCGTGCTGGACAACATTTACGCGCGTCAATATAGACGTTGGTCGATGCGACGTGCGACGGCGGCGCTCGATTGGCCGTCCTGCTCCCTCTGGGTCGCATCCGATGGGTGTCGCCCGGCGCAGTCGAATGACCGTGTCGCCCAGGCGAAAGCACGGGATATGGTCGCCGCATGGACCAGATCGACGACATCCTGACGGTGCTGGCGGATCCAGTCCGCTGGAGTGCCCTGCAGTACCTGTCGAAGCCCGAGAACCGACGGACCGCTCCGTGCGGTTGTGGGATCCGTGCCAGCGATCTCACGGGTGCACTCGGGGTGTCACAGCCGACCGTCTCGCACCACATGCGTCGGCTCGTCGGCGCGCGCGTCGTCCGTGAGATCCGGCGCAGCCGCTGCGTGTTCTACGAACTCGATGCGGACACGCTCGGTGCACTGGCCGACGGTTTCGGGCGATTGGCTGCGGACGCGCGGGTGGACGCCACACCGTAGTCGATCACGGCTCCGGGTCATGTGGCCGGCCCCCCCGCGGGGGGGGGGGGGGGCGGGCGGGT
>REEJ01000154.1 GCA_007695125.1 Trueperaceae bacterium
AGGTGTTGGCGATCAGCACCGTGCGGTGCATCAAGGGGTTGCCGGTCTGCGGGTCCTCGAGCTCGGGGAACTCGACCAGCACGTCGGTCATCTCGTTCCCGCGCTCGCCGCAGCCGACGTACACCACGATGTCGGCGTTGCCGAACTTGGCGATCGACTGCTGCGTGACGGTCTTGCCCGAGCCGAACGGCCCGGGGATGGCCGCGGTGCCGCCCATGGTGAGCGGGAAGAGCACGTCGAGGATGCGCATGCCCGTGAGGAACGGCGTGACGGGGTCGAGCTTCTTCGCCACGGGCCGCGCCTGACGGACGGGCCAGAAGTGCGCCAGCTTGAGCTCGGTGCCGTCCTCGAGGGTGGCCACCACGTCGTCGACGGTGTACTCGTCGGCGGCGACGATCGTCTTGATGACGCCGCCCTTGCCCGGCGGCACCAGGATCTTGTGGGTGAACGAGAACTCGGGCACGGTGCCGATCGGCGTACCCGCGGCGACCTCGTCGCCGACGGCGACGGTCGGTGTGAACGCCCAGCGCGCGTCGCGCGAGAGCGAGTTGACCGTGATGCCGCGATCGATGTAGGTCCCCGACGCCTCCTTGATCTTGTCGAGGGGGCGCTGGATGCCGTCGAAGATCCCGTTGAGCATGCCGGGTCCGAGCTCGACGGCGAGCGGTCGTCCGGTCGAGGCGACGGGCTCCCCGACGGTGAGGCCGCTCGTGTCCTCGTAGACCTGGACGAAAGCGGTGTTGCCGTCGAGGCGGATGATCTCGCCGACGAGGTTCTCGCCGCCGACGCGCACGATGTCGTACATGCGCGCGCCCATCATCCCCTCGGCGATGACCGCCGGACCGGAGATACGTTGGATGGTGCCAGTGATGGCCATGAAGCCTCCGAGTGGATCAGTCGAGCTTGATGTCGAAGCCGATGGCGCTGCGCACCAGCTGTTGCATGTACGTCTTGGCGTCGGCCTCGTGGTCGAAGGCCGCCGACAGCCCCGGCATGGGTAGGAGCACCGGGAGGTCGCGGCCACGCATCGCGCGCTCCATGGCCTTGACCGGGTCGTTCACGAGGCTCTCGTCGACCACGACGAGCCCGTAGCGATCCGAGGCGATGACCTCCTCGACGTCGCGGTGGGCCGCGTCGGCTGTGGTCTCGAGGACGTCGACCCCGGCGAGCCGGAAGCCGATCGCGGTCTCGGCGTCGGTGACGACGAGCATCTTAGGCATGGCCGAGCTCCCGTCTGAGCGTCTCGGCCGGCACACCGTAGAAGGTACCGCGGGCCAGCAACCGCAACGACGCCGCCTCGCGCTCCTTGGCGCGCAGGTAATGCGTCACGAGTCCGATACCGAGCGGATCGGCGGTCAGCGTCCGAGCGGTGCGTTCGACCGCCGCGCGCAACCACGGTTCCAGCGCCGCGGGATCGTCCGGGGCGTCCGCGAAGGGCCGGCGCAGGCTCGGCAACGCCGCGCCCGGCGCAGCCGCGGCGATCTCGGCGAACTGCTTCCGGGTCACGGCGTCGCCGCCGGGCACGAAGCAGGCGTCGACGTCGAGGTCACGACCACGGAGCTTGACCGCGGTCTGCAGGTTGGTCGCATCGACCTCGAGGGCCAGGTAGGCGAGGAAGGCTTCGTCAGCGCCGGCCGAGCGCGCCTCCTCGAACACGCTGGCGTGGTGCGCCTGGTCGAGCGCCAACTCGAGGGCGAAGAAGTCGCCCCCCTTGACGTAGGCGGCGACGGCCGCGCGGAACGCAGGGGCCAGCGGATGGCCGGCGACGACGAGCGCCTGAGCGGCGCCGGCGAGGTCGGAGGCGCCGGCCATCGTGCGGACCGTGGCGGCGTCGAGCTCGCCGATGGGGAGCGTGGCGCCGAGGACGGCCTCGACGGCGTCCTCGCGCTCGGCACCGGCCTTGCCGGCGTGGAACGCGCGTGCCACGGCCTTCAGGTTGGCGACGTCGTAGCGCCGCAGGAGCAGACCGAGGAGCGTCTCCGCATCACCTTCGGCGTACCCGAGCAACGCACGCGCGGTGCGCGCGACGTTCGCCGCGATGGCGCGATCGACGCCCGACAACGAGGCCCGCTCGCCGGCGGCTCCGTACGCCTGGGCGCTCTCGAGGTCGGGCGCGTACGCCGTCTGGGCCAGCGCGCTCGTGAAAGCCTCGAAGCCACCCCCGGCCAGCACCTGGTCCACGAACCCGGGTGGCAACAGACGCGTGCGCAGGGCGCGCACGCGCGCGTTGAGGTAGCCGTAGTTGGCCATGCGTTACGCCTCCGTCGGATCGGTCGCGAACAGACTGTGGGCGACGCTCGACGCCAGCTCACCGCGCAGGGCGGCGAGCCGGGCGTGCAGCGTGTTCTCGACGCTGCTACCGCGCGCGGTCAGCACCCGGACCCCGCCGTTGACGGGGCCGGCCACGACCTTCACGTCGAGTCCCGCGGCCTTGGCGATCTTGGTTGCGAGCGCCACGTCGGCCTTGGCGACCTGGACCTCGGAGACCGCGTCGGCGCCCAGCGCCGCGACCGCCTCCTGGAGCAGTGTGGTGAGCACCGGTTCGTACGCCTTGGCGTCGCTCGCAAGGTCGGCGAGTCGCGCGTCGGCAGCCTCGAACACCGACTCGACCGCCTCGTGCCGCGCACGCAGCTTGAGCGCAGCGGCTTGCAGCTGCGCCGCACTGCGCGCGCGGACCAAGGTCGCCTCTCGTTGCGCGGCGGTCGCGCGAGCCCGTGTCGTCTTGATCGACTCGGTCTCGGCTTCCGCCTGCGCGACGATCTCCGAGGCGCGCTCGCGCGCCTCGGAGAGGATGGCGTCGATCTCGGCGCTCGCTTCTCGTTCGAGCAG
>REEJ01000072.1 GCA_007695125.1 Trueperaceae bacterium
CATGCCCTTGCCGTAGCTGCGCAGCGTGCCGCCGCCGAGGAACGAGCCGACGTTGGGGCTCACCCCGCTCGCCTCCATCGCCTCTAGCCAGTCGCCGAAGCGCCGCCACTCGCGCATGCGTTCGAGCCACGATCGCTCCACGTCGAGCGCGAACATGGTGCGGCTCATGGGGTCCTCGATCAGGCCGCCGTACGGCGCCGGCGTCCACGCCTCGCCCATGATCTCGGTGGTGACGCCCTGCGTGACCTTCGACAGGCAGCGCCCGTCGCGCATCAGCGGCAAGATGGCGTGGCTCTGGATGTCGATGAAGCCCGGGCACAGCACGCGCTCGCCAGCGTCGACGACCTCGCGGCAGGCGCTCGCGTCGATGCGCCCCGGCGGTGCCACGGCGGCGATCCGGTCGCCGCGCACGGCCGCGTCGGCGCGGAACCAGGGGTTACCCGTCCCGTCGACCACGCGCGCGCCGCGCACCAACAGGTCGAAGCCGCTCACGCCGGGATCACCAGGTCGTCGAGCTCGCGCGGGTAGTCGGTCAGGAACTCGGGGCCGCTCGCGCTCACGAGGATGGTGTCGGAGTGCCGGAACCCCCCGAGCCCGGGGACGTACACGCCGGGTTCGACCGTGAAGAGCATGCCGACTTCCATCACGGTGTCGTCACCCACGTCGAGGAACGGGCCCTCGTGGTAGCGCAGGCCGATGTTGTGGCCTACGTGGTGGCGCCAGGTGTGGCCGATGCCGTGGCGCTCGACGTAGGCGCGAACCGCGCGGTCGACGCTGCTGCAGGTGCGACCGGGCCGGCACGCGTCGATCGCCAGGTCCTGCAGCGCCAGCATGTGCGCGAACCACGTTCGCTGCTCCGCGCTGGGCTCGCCCAGCACCATGCTGCGCTCGAGCTCGCTCCAGTATCCGAACATCGGGCAGGTGGCGCCGGTGACGAGCGTGTCGCCCGGCGCGAACACCGCGTTGACGTTGAGCGCGTGGGGGAACGCGCTGTGCGGTCCGACTTGGCCACGGTACGTGGCCCACGGACCGGCGAGGCCCCACGTGAAGGCCCGGTACGTCCCCTGGTAGGCATCGAGGAGTTCCTTGGTCGCCTGCGCCGTGACCGCCTGTTCGACCTCGGTCTCGCTCAGTCCGGGGCGCGTGAGGTCTTGCAGCAGGCGGTGTGCGCGCCCGGCCCAGCGGGCCGATTCGCGGATGAGCGCGATCTCGTCGTCGCCCTTGACCTGCATCATGCGCTCGAGCTCGTCGTCGAGCGCCGTGAACGTCGCATCGGTCAGGTCGGTGACGCGTGGCCCGGTGTACCCCATCACCTTCGGGTAGCCCTCGCCGTCGCCCGCGAGGCGCGCACGCAGACCGAGCGACCGCAGCAGGTCGGCGAGCACGTGCATCGGGTGGCGCTCGCCAGGGAACTCCGGGTAGGCCTCCACGCGATCGACGTGTGCGTACGCCTGCGCGTGCTCCAACTCGAGCCGCGGGACGAACAGGACCGTCTCGCCATCAACGGCGATCACCAAGGCGATCGGTCGCTCGGTGGGCACGAAGGCGAAGCCGGACAGGTAGGAGACGCGATGGTTCGCCCACCAGACGCTGACGTCGGCGCCGGCCGCGCGGGCGAGCGCGGCGACGCGTTCGCGCCGCGCGCGATAGGCGGCGGCGCCGATCGGTACGGCGAGCGGGGCGACGGGTGGCTCGGTCATGGCGCCTCCAGGGCACGTGTGCGGGCGCGCGCCCGACGTGCTCGTGGCGCCCATCATGCCTCGCGAGCGAGCTGCGGGGATCCGACGCGCACCGCACGCGTGAAACTACGAGCACCACCGGAGCGCGGTTGGGCGCCGTGCTAGCGTCACAACACATGGATGACGACCACGCCACACGCACCACGCCGCTGGAGCACGTCCGCTGGGGCATCATCGGCTGCGGCGACGTCACCGAGGTCAAGTCCGGGCCGGCGTTCGCGCTCCTGCCTGGCAGCTCGTTGACGGCCGTGATGCGCCGCGACGCCGCCAAGGCGCGCGATTACGCCGAGCGCCACGGCGTCCCGCGCTGGACGGGCGACGCCGACGAGATCCTGCTCGCCGACGACGTCGACGCCGTGTACGTCGCGACGCCGCCGTCGAGCCACGCCGAGTACGTGTTGCGCGCCGCCGCGGCAGGAAAGCCGGTGTACGTCGAGAAGCCGATGGCGGCCTCGGCGGCGGAGGCCGAGGCCATGGTCGAGGCCTGTGCGAGCGCCGGCGTGCCGCTCTACGTCGCCTACTACCGCCGGGCGTTGCCGCGCTTCGAGCTGGTCCGCGAGCGCATCGCAGCCGGCGCCATCGGCGAGCCGCGCCTGGTCGCGCTCGACCTGCACGTACCGCCACCCGCGAGCCCCGGCGGCGTCGGCTGGCGTTGGGACCGGAGCGTCGCCGGCGGCGGCATGGTGATGGACCTCGGCAGCCACGCGCTCGACCTGCTCGACCACTGGCTGGGTCCCATCGACACCGTCCACGCGCTGCACGCCACGCGCCTCGCGTGGTCGAGCGTCGAGGACCAGGTCGTCGCCGCCTTCGGCTTCGCCTCGGGGGTGCAGGGCACCGCCATGTGGGGCTTCAACGGCGCGGCGTCGCGCGACACGATGACCGTGTTCGGGAGCGAAGGGAGCGTGTCGGTGCCGCTCTTGACGGAGGGGCCGGTGATCGTCGAGGGTGCCGCCGGCGCGCGCGAGGAGCGCGTGGTCCCCCACCCCGCGCACGTCCAGGAGCCGTTGATCGCGACCATCGTCGCCGAGCTGCTCGGCCGCGGGCCGGCGTGCCCGAGCACGGGTGCGAGCGCGCTGCGGACGCAACG
>REEJ01000004.1 GCA_007695125.1 Trueperaceae bacterium
TTCGCGACGGAGAACGACGCGATGCGGGAGCCGGCGTCGTAGCCGCGGCGGTACGACTCGTGCGTGATCACGCCGCCGCGCGCGACCAGCAGTCCCGTGGTCTCGGTCGCCTCCAGGAAGGCCGCGGTCGAGCGTTCCTCACCGGCGAAGGCGTACACGGTGGGCAGCGGGCGCTCGTCGAGCGCGAAGGGCCACGGGTCGTCGCCGGCGGCGACGCGGTGTGCCGGGAAGGTGGTGTCCATCGTCCGGAACGCCTCGGCGCGCCGAGCGTCGTCGAACATGTCGAGCGCTCCCCACAACGGGCTGAAGCGCAGGAGCGCGAAGAGGGCGACGACGGCGACCAGGGCGAGCGCCGCCACCACGCCGACGACGACGAGGACGCGGCGGACGCCCGGAGCGGTGGTCACGCCGAGCGCGCCGGGGCCGCTGCGCTGCGCTCCTCGCGCAGCACGATCGCCCGGGCGGCCGCGCCGGCCGCGATCAGCACCGCGCCCGTGAGCCACGCTCCGAGCGCGAACACCGGAGGTCCGTAGAGCGCGAGGGCGGCGCCGGCGACCACGAGCACGGCCGCCAACAACGCGTACATGCGCATGCCGTAGAGCGTGACGAACGGCAGGTAGTGCGCGCCGACCACGATCATGGCCGCGGGGAAGAACCAGGTCTGCTGGAAGAGCGTGGCCGCGCCGACGAGCAGGAAGCCGATCGGCACCGTGAACGCCGTTTGCGCCCCCAAATGCCACAGGCCGTTCGCCGGGCTCACGGTGCCGGGTCGACCCACGAGCCGGACCGCGGCCTGGGTGAGCGGGAAGATGCCCATGCTGCCGACGAACAGGACCGCCATCGCCGTGCCCGGCGTGTGGAACGTGCCCACGGCCGCGGCGGCCAGCCAGATCAGCCCGGCGACCGTCTGGCCTGCGAAGCCGCCGAGGAACGCCGAGCGCATCTCGCGTTGTGCGTCTTCGATGTGCATGGACTCAGGTGCTCCTTCGGTTGGCTCAGCCCGTCGCCTTCATCACACGCACCATCGCGCTGACCGCGGCTCCATGACCGAAGCCGCTGAGCTGGTTGACGGTGCCGGTGAAGAAGAGGTCGCGCTGCGGGTTGTGGAAGGCGAAGGCGCCGGACTGGCCCCAGAACCCGAGGAGCTCTCCGAGCGGCTTGAAGGGCGACATGAACCAGGGGAGCCACTGACGCTCCAGGCCGATGCCGAAGTCGAACTGCCCGGGGAAGTAGATACGGTTCCAGTGCTTCAGCTCGTCGATCGTCCGTGGCGGGAAGAAGGTGCCGTCGAAGAAGGCCTTGAGGAAGACCATCACCTCGGCGGCCGTGGAGACGACGCCACCCTCGGCCGTGACCGACGCGATGTACTTCGGGATGTGGAGCGGCCGGTCGCGGTAGTACATCGGCGCTGGCGTCGTGTCGCTCTCGTCGCGGAAGGCGTACGTGTCGCGCAGACCGAGCGGCCGGAAGACGAACTCGTCGAAGACGTCGGCGATCGACGCTCCGGTGACGGTCTCGATGATGCGGCCGAGCAACTCGTAGTTGGTGTCGGAGTAGTGGACCTTGCCTCGCTGACCCGGCAGGAAGCGGGGCCGCAGCGTGCGTGCGCGCTCGACGATCCGCTCGAGCGGCCAGGCCTCGTCGTTCCCCTGCAGCAGCGCGTCTCCTGCGTTGCGTCCGTCGGGCCCCTTGCCGAAGAAGTAGTCGGTCAGGCCCGAGGTGTTGGAGATCAGGTGCCGCACCGTGATCTGGTCGCTGCGGTCCACGCCGTCCACGACGTGGAGCCCGCGCGTCAGGCCGGCGCCCAGGTAGCGCTGCATCGGGTCGTCCAGGGAGATGCGCCCCTGGTCGCGCAGTCGGAGGACGACGACCGTGACGATCATCTTGGTGACGCTGGCGATGAAGTAGCGCTGGTCGGAGCGCAGGTTGCCGGCGGCGCCGCGCCACGACAGCGTGCCGTCGCCGCTCTCGACGCACAAGATGGCGCCGTGGACGGCGCCGCTGCGTGCCATGCGCTGCACGGTGGTTGCGAGGAACTCGTCGCTCGGGTACGTGCGCGGGGCGGTGGCGGTGGTCGGCATGGCGACGTTCCCCTCGTGGCGCGCTCGGCGCACGCGCGCAGCGCTGGCCCACACCGACCCGTGCTCGCACTGGTCGGCGTCCGCCGCAACACCAGTACACACTGTAGGGCGCGCGCGTTCCAGGGACGGAGGTACTCCGTCGCCAACGCGGGTTGCGCTGTGGGTACACTCGTCGGGATGGCGCCGGAAACCATCCTCGTGGTCGACGACGAGCCCACCAACCTGATGGTGCTCAGCGACCTCCTGCGCCCCACGTACGGCGTGCGTGTCGCGAAGGACGGTGAAGCGGCGCTGCGGGCGGTGGCGACACAGCCGAGGCCGGACCTCGTCCTCCTCGACGTCATGATGCCGGGCATGGACGGTTACGAGGTCTTGCGACGCTTGCGTGAGGACGCGGCCACGGCCGACCTGCCCGTGCTGTTCCTGACCGCGCTGGTGGACGTCGAGCACGAGGAGCGTGGTCTCGAGGCCGGCGCCGTCGACTACCTCACCAAGCCGATCCGACCGGCCATCGTGCGCGCCCGCGTGCGGACGCAGCTCGACGTCAAGCGCGCCCGCGACATGTTGCGCGACAACAACGCCTTCTTGGAAGAGGAGGTGCGACGCCGCGTCGAGGAGATCGCACTGACCGAGTTCGCCGGCATCCGCGCGCTCGCACACCTGGCCGAGACGCGCGACCTCGACACGGGCGTGCACATCCTGCGTACGCAACGCTTCGTCGAGGAGCTGGCTCGGCGGCT
>REEJ01000184.1 GCA_007695125.1 Trueperaceae bacterium
GAGGTGGCGAGGGCAACCCCGAACAGTACACCCAACCCAACGATCGACTTCAATGACGGCGCGACGATGAACCCGATGAGGCCAAGACATAGCGCGACGATGAACAAGATGAGCGATGTTCCGAACGCCGGGATGAGCACGAACCCGGTGGCTAGTGTTCCAGCGATAGCACCGATAGATCCCCACGCGTACAGGCCGCCGATCGTGCCTCCAATCCGTGTCGAACGGCGCAGAGCCACCGCTGCGACCACAGGCGAGATCGCGCCCAAGGCGATCGATGGCAGCAGGAAGGTGGCAGTAACGCCGAACAAGATGCGCATGGGCCAACTCAACGCCAGCGTGGCTGCAAGGTCGAATGCGATCCAATGGACCCACAGTATCGAGAGACTCAGAAGTGCAGATACGAAGAACAGAAGACTCAGGGCGTTGCGAGAAGAGCGCTCGTTGCTGCGGTCACCTATCCAGCCGCCAAGATAGTTCCCCAAAGCCACTCCTGCCAGAACAACGGCAATGATGCTCGTCCACGTGTAGAGACTCGTACCGACATGACGTGCGATGAGCCTGCCTGCTACGATTTCGATGACCATGACGCACGCAGACGCCAGGAACACGAGCGCTAGGGGCCACACCGAAGACACGAACTGCGAGATCGGTGAGTTCCTCTGCGCTTGCGTGTTCGAGGTCGTCACGATGCGCACCCTGCCTCGCCGGAGTTGGGCGAGCACGATCCCTGATGTGTGCGTACTGGAGCGTGGCAGATTGCTGCGAAGCGACGAACCATCGCTCGAGGTGCTCGGTGCATAGCTCGGTCGCCGCCTGCCGTGTGGGCACTTGGGGTGCCGTCGCTGCACAACTCATGACACATCGCGAAGGTAGTCGCACAAGCCTTGAGGACCAAGCGCTCATGGGAACGTGAGTTGATTGCTCGTGCTAGACGTAGACCTCGCATTGATGGATCATCGGTGATACGCACATCGCATTCTAGCGGTGCGAAGAACGATCTCGATTGAGAATTTGACACTGTAGTCGGCATTGGGCGTGGCCGTCATGCACCCTTGTGCTAGCCTCGGTGACGCCCATCCAGAATGTGGTGCCTCGCGTGGCGGGTCATGCCAACTGCCGTCCTCCGAAGCAATGTCTCCCCGCCAGATAGTGTTCGACCAGAGCGAACCGTGAGTCTTGCGAACAGCCGAAACTCGTCACACCATCATTTGTCAATGACACTTGCTGAGCAGGGTCGACCCGCGCCCGGGACCCAATGAGGTCACAACTTTCCTCCTCAACTGCCACAGCAAGCGTGGCCGGCGACACGAAGCGTGATGCGACAGGTTGAAAGCAATTCTTTGGCTCTTGCGCTTCGCGGCTATGTCTACACGACGATTCTTCGGGCCATCCGAGCATGTTCAACGTTGGGTGCCCAACCCACGACGTCAATTGACGAACTACGGTGTGAAGTCGTGCGTGCTTGGATCAGCATTGAGCCATGAAGCAACTGCAATCTCGGCGGGCGCACTCGATCCTGGAGATCCTCGTCGTCATCGGTATCGTCGCTGTTGTCTTCGCCGTTGTGGCGACTTCGACCGGCCGAGGTTCGGTACATCGCGACGCGTCCGCACTTGCACAAACGCTTTCGTCGGCGCGCTGGCTGGCCGTCACCACCGGGGTTCCAGTGGCTCTCGTTTCTGACGGTGATGCATTACATCGGATGGTCGGAGGACCACTGCGATGTGGCTTACCGCCCGTCGGCGTCCCAGTTTGGAGCTCCACCCGTCCGCTTGCATTGACCTGGCCCAATTCCGGCCTCGCCTTCGGTCCCCATGGCCGCCCGCTCCGCTGCGACGGCTCCGCCGTCGGCAACACCACCATCACGCTCACCGGCCGCGACGGTTCGCGCGCCGCGGTGATCGTGGCGTCGTTGGGTCGCGTGCGCTGGGAGCGCCGCTGATGCTGGCGCTGCGCGGGCGGGTGGCGGGCTTCGGCCTGATCGAGGTGCTGGTCGCGCTCACGATCGTCGCCATCAACGCCGTTGGTTGGACGGCGACGCTGCAGGTCGTCTTCGTGCTCGTCCGGCGGATCGGCGAGCTGTCCAGCGTTGTCGACCCGGCTGCGGTTGCGAGTGTGGCGTGTGGGCTCGGGTGTCTCGTGCCGCGCGCGGCGGCGTCGGGCGTCGGGAGGGCCGCAACATGCGTTAGCCGTCGAAGGCGCTTGCGCCGCGAGTTGGGCGTCTCACTGATCGAACTCCTCATTGCCCTCGCGGTGGGGGCTATGGTGCTCGGTGGTCTGGCGACCAGCATCGCCGTCACGGGTCGGGCCGCACGCGGCGCGACCCAGGCCGCCGACGCTGCCACGGTTCGCGCCGCGCTGCCTGCCCTGCTGCGCGAGGTCGTCGAGGCGACCGGTCGGGGGATGCCGGATGCGTGTGGGCTCGACGCCTCCGCGGGTGCGTCGCGGCTCGTGGTGCGGCGCGCGCTCGGCGACGGCAGCGTCGTCGTCGATGAGGTCTTCGCGGGCCTTGACGGCGGCGGTCGCCCAGCGCTCTACCTCCGGCGCGTGCCGCACGCTCGCCAACCGTGGGTGGAAGACGTGACTGCGTTCGTCGTGGAACGCGTCGATCTCGCCCCGGGCACCGCGCTTGACGAGGCCAGGGTCGAGCGCGTCGTCGTCGGCGTCTCGCACCACTCCCTCGACGCACCGCTGGTGGTCGAGATCGGGCTTCCGCACCGGCCCTGCCTGGTGGCACTGCCGTGACAGCGAACGCTATGCGCCACGGGGTGGTCCTGGTCAGCGCCTTGATCGTCTCGGCGCTCATCTGGGCGCTCCTGGCCGGCCTCTTGGTGACGGTCCGCCTGCAGCACGAGGTCGCGATCGCCGCGCGCGACCACGCCGTGGCGCGCGAGGCCGCCGCGTGGCTGCTGGCGGATGCCCGAGCGCACGACTGGTGGGGCGGTGCGCCGTTACCCGCAGCGAGTGGCGGCGACGCCGACGGCACCTGCACCTGGTCGCTCGACGTCCTCGACGTCGCGATCGACCACGCCTGGTACGCCGCCGAGGTGGGCTACGGGCGCGCGACGGTGCGGATCGACGCCACCGCCTACCGCACGCCGTGAGCGGCCCGATCGGCGGCGACGCGCGCGACGCAGGTCCGCGTTGACGCCACCCCGCCCCCGGTGCGACCATGCACGGCGTGGACACCCGCGAACGCTCCGTCGTCTTCGCTGCGCTGGTCGCCTCCGGCGAGCCGCTCAAGACCAGCGAGGTCATGACCCTGATCGGTGGCTCGAGCGATGCCGCGCGCCGCGTGGTCGCCTCGCTCCAGGCCACGCTCGCCGAGCAGCAGCTCGGGGTGATGATCGAGGAGGTCGCCGGCGGCTACCGCTTGGTCGTGGAGGAGGGGCTCGTGCCCGCGCTGGCCGAGGTGCTCGGCCCGCGGCCGTCGCCGGCGCTCTCGAGCGCCGCGGTCGAGACGCTCGCGCTGATCGCGTACCGGCAACCGATCACCCGCGGCGAGCTCGAGGCGGCGCGCGGCGCGAACTGCGCCTCCGTGCTCGAGACGCTGCAGGAGCGCGAGCTGGTGAAGGTCGTCGGCCGGCGCGACGTGATCGGCCAACCGCTGCTCTACGGCACCACCGAGCGCTTCATGATCGAGTTCGGCCTGCGCTCCCTCGACGACCTCCCGCAGCTCGAAGGCGACGATCCTGGCGCCCAGGGCTTCCTTCGCGGCTGACGCTCCTCACGCCGAGTGCGCTCAAGCAGCGGAGCCGCCCAGGCGTTGGCGAGCCCGTCAGGCCTCCGCGCGCGCAGCCAGGTACCGGAGTGCCAACTCGTAGCCCGCCGGTCCCAGACCACTGATCGTGCCGACCACCACGGCCCCCACCAGCGTCGTGTGACGGAACGCCTCGCGAGCATGTACGTTCGACAGGTGCACCTCGACCACCGGCACGCCGATCGACGCGATCGCGTCGCGCAGCGCCACCGAGGTGTGCGTGAGGCCGCCCGGGTTCAGCACCACGCCGCGGGCGCCGGCGTCGGCGGCCTCGTGCAGCCAGTCGATCAGTGCGCCCTCGTGGTTCGACTGCTCGCAGCGCAGCGGCACCCCCAACTCGTCCGCCAGGGCACGCCAGCGCGCCTCGAGGTCGGCGAGCGTGTCGCGCCCGTACACGTCGGGCTCGCGCGTGCCCAGTCGGTTCAGGTTAGGGCCGTTCAGCACCCAGAGCATCAGCCACCTCCACGAGCGCGCGCCAGGCGCGCTCCAACGCGACGTCGTCGACGTCGTCCACCACCACCGGGTTGGCGCGCCCGCGCAGCAGCACGAAGCGTCGCGTGGCGCCCACACGCTTCTTGTCGCGCGCGATCAACGTGAGCAGGGTCTCGAACGGCAGGCGCGGCAGCGGTCGCGGCGAGAGCCACTGCAAGAGCAACCGCGTCTCGCTGCGCCACTCGAACCAGTCGCGCTCGGCGCCGAGCTCGGCCGCGAAGGCGAGGCCGTAGGCCACCGCCTCGCCGTGCGACAGCGCGTGCTCGCTGCCCGTCTCCAGCGCGTGCGCCAGGGTGTGGCCCAGGTTCAGGTGCGCGCGCACGCCCGCCTCGGTGGGGTCGGCGGCGACGATGTCGGCCTTCACCTGCACCGCGCGGGCGATCAGGTCCGGCAGGTCGGCCGCCTCGGCGCCCACGCGGCCCGCCGCGCCGTTCGCCGTGGCGCCGCGGCCGTAGCCGAGGAACGCGCTCGCCAGGCCCGGGTCGGCCAACCAGCCCGCCTTCACCAGCTCCACGCCGCCCTCGCGGAAGGCGGCCTCGGGCAGCGTCCGCAGCAGCGTGGTGTCGGCGATCACCGCCAGCGGCTGGTGGAACGCACCGACCAGGTTCTTGCCCTCCGGCAGGTTCACGCCCGTCTTGCCACCCACGCTGGCGTCGACCATTGCCAAGAGCGTGGTCGGGACCTGCACGAATGGCACCCCGCGCAGGTAGGTGGCGGCGACGAAGCCCGCCAGGTCGCCGACCACGCCGCCGCCGAGTGCGACCACCAGGCCGCCGCGATCGACGCCGGCGCGGCTCAGAACGGAGCACACCTCGGCCACGGTCGCGAGCGACTTCGAGCCCTCACCCGGCGGCACCGTGACGATCGTGACGCGCGCGCCGGCCGATTCGAGGGCGCGTTGCGCGGCGTAGCCGTGGAGTCTCGCCACGTGCTCGTCGCTGACGAGCGCCACGTGCCGATCGAGTGCCACCTCGTGCACGCGCAGCACGCCGGCCAGGTTCCGCAGCGTGCCGGGTCCCACCACCACGGGGTAGGGCGGATCGACCTCGACCCGCACGACGTGGAGGTGTGCGCTCGTGCTCACGGCCGCGCCACGGCGGCGTCCTGCGCCTGGGCCCAGGCCTCGAGCTTCGCCACGATCTCGTCGACCACGTCCGCCGACTCGCGGCCGTCGGTCGAGACCCGCACGGTGGCCACCTCGTCGTAGTAGGGCGTGCGCTGCTCCATCAGCTCGCGGATGCGCTGCTCCGGGTCGCCGACCTCGAGCATCGGGCGGCGGTGGCGGCGGGTGCGCTTGTAGACGGTCTCGGCCGAGGCCTGCAGCACCACCACGGGGCCGCGCTCGCGCAGGAGCGCGCGGTTCTCGGGGCGCACCACGGTGCCGCCGCCGGTGCTGATCACCACGTCGTCCAGGCGGGTGCAGCGCTTCACGATCTCGGTCTCGTAGTCGCGGAACACGGACTCGCCGTAGAGCTCGAAGATCTCGCTGATGCGCATGCTCGACACGCGCTCGATCACCCGGTCGGTGTCGATGAAGGTGAGCTGCAAGCGGCGCGACAGCTCCCAGCCGATGCGGCTCTTGCCGGTGCCCATGAAGCCCGCCATCGCCACCCAATCGACGGGGCGATCGACCAGGTGGCGCCGGCGCCCAGGGGCGCCGGCGTTCAGAAGCTGCTCGTCCACGCCTCGTGCGCGCGCACGCGCTCCGTGATCTCGCGAACGGTGTCGGCGCCGAACTTCTCGAGCAGCGCGTCGGCCAGCACCAGCGCGCTCATCGCCAGCACCACGATCGAGGCCGCCGGGACGGCGGTGGTGTCCGAGCGCTCGCGCGCCGCGTCGGCGGCCTCGTGCGTCACCACGTCCACCGTGGGCAGCGGCTTCATCAGTGTGGCGATGGGCTTCATCGCGGCCCGCACCACCACCTCCTCGCCGGTGGTCATGCCGGCCTCGAGGCCGCCGGCGCGGTTGGTGTCGCGCCGGTAGCCGCGCGCGTCGTCCTTGAAGATGGCGTCGTGCACGCTCGAGCCGGGCACGCCCGCGCCGTACCAGCCGTCGCCGATCTCGACGGCCTTGATGGCCGGGATCGACATCGCCGCCTGCGCCAGGCGCCCGTCGAGCTTGCGGTCCCACTGCACGTGCGAACCGAGGCCGACGGGCAGGCCCCGGAAGCGCGCCTCGACCACGCCACCGAGCGTGTCGCCATCCTTCTTCGCCTGGTCGACGCGCTCGATGATCTCGGCCTCGGCGGCGCGGTCGAAGGTGCGCAGCGGGCTCTCGTCCAGGTCGCCCAAACGCTCCCAGTCCATGCCGCCGTCGCAGGGCACGCCCGCCATGGCGACCACGCGCGCGCAGACCGCCACACCGGCCGCGCTCAGCAACTGCATGGCCACGGCGCCTGCCGCGACGCGCGAGGCCGTCTCGCGCGCGCTGGCGCGCTCCAGCACGTCGCGCAGGTCCTTGTGGCCGTACTTGATGCCGCCGGTGAGGTCGGCGTGGCCGGGCCGGGCGGCCGTGAGCGCGCGCTTGCGCGGCTCGCCGCCGGGTTCAGGGTCCATGATCTCGGTCCAGTTGCGCCAGTCGCGGTTCTCGATCTGGATCGACAGCGGCGCACCGGTGGTGCGGCCGGCGCGGACGCCGGCCAGGAAGCGCGCGCTGTCGGTCTCGATCACCTGGCGGCGACCGCGGCCGTAACCGCCCTGGCGGCGGCGCAGCCACGGGTCGACGTGCTCGCTCGCCACCAGGGGGAGGCCGGACGGGACGCCGTCGAGGAGGACGGTGAGGGCGGGGCCGTGCGACTCGCCGGCCGAGAGATACCTGAGCATGGCCGAGCCTATCATGGCGCGTGAGCGTTGCGCCGTCTGGCACGGCATGAAGCGGCCCGCCTGGCGAAGGCGGGCCGCGATCCTGGACGAACGGGTGGTGCGGAGCGCTCAGTCGATGATCTGCGCGGTGAGGATGATCAGCAGGTCGACGCTGTCCTCTTCGGAGACATTGCGAGCGAAGATGTCGCCGATCAGCGGGATGTTGCCGAGGATGGGGATCTGCCGGCGCTCGAGGGTCAGCGAGTTCTGCAGCAGGCCGCCCAGCAGCACCGTCTGGCCCTCCTCCACGCTCAGCGACGTGGTCACGTTGCGCGTCGAGAGGTTCAGGAAGGTGGGATCGTCGGTGGTGGAGAGCACGTCCTCCACGCTGGCCTGGACGTCGAGGGCGATGCGGCCGTCGGCGGCGATGCGCGGCGTCACGTCGATCTGCACGCCGTAGGGGATCGTGCGTTCGATGTTCTGCTGCGCGCCGGGGAGCGAGATGAAGATCGTGCCGCCCGACTGGATGCTGCCCGTACCAGCGTCGACGATGGTGATGTTGCTGTCGTCCACGCGCCGCGTGAGGCCCTGCGTCTCGAGCGTGTCGAGCACGGCGAGGACGTTCAGGCTGGAGATCACCTGGGTGGTGTCGAAGATGAAGCTGAGCCCGCCCCCGAGGATCTGCGAGGTCATGTTGCCGAAGCCGGCGCCCCAGTCGATGCCGAGCGACAGCGCCGCGGAGCGCGTGATCTCCTGGATCCGCACCTGCACGTTCACCTGCCGCTGGGGCCGGTCGAGCTCGTCGATCAGTCCGGCCAGCCGCGACTGCGCAGCATCGCTGCCGGTGACGATGAGCGCGTTGGTGCGGGTCTCGGCCACGACCGTGACGGTGTCGAGCCGCTCACTGGCGCCGTTCTCGCCCGTGGGTACCGAAACGGTGCTCTGCAGCGTCTCGGCCAGGTCGCCAGCGCGCGCGTTCGACAGGAAGTAGGTCCGCTGCACCAGCTGCACCACGTCGGGTGGCGCGTCGAACTCGAGCAGCGTCGCCTCGACGGCCTCGTGGTTCGCCTCGGTGCCGACGACCACCAGCGCTTGGGTACCCGGCAGTGTGTCGACCTCGATGCCCGACACGGCGCGGCGCAGGATGGTCGCGACGGCGTCGGGTTCGTTGTTGACGCGGTAGAAGCGCTGGACGCGCGGCTCCTCGTCGACTTCGACGGCGACCGTCGCCGGCGCGGTGCGCAGGCGAGCGAGCCCGTCGGCCGTGCCGATCACGACCACGTCGTTGTCTTGCAACACGTAGTCGAGGTCGTTGAGCGTCAGCACCAGCGCCCACACCTGGCGGAACGGCTTCGGCTCGCCGATGTCGTAGACGATGTTGATGTCGGTGAACGCGTCGAAGACCGGCGTCAGGTCGACCGCCCGGGCCAGCGCGGTCATCATCGCCCGCAGCGACTCGCCGCCCATGCCGGTGGAGAACGTGACGGGCTGGTCGTAGCGCGCGTCGTCGGGCAGCTCGGCCGGTTGCGCGAGCGCAGAGCCGAGCGCGAGGCACGCCACGGCCAAGAACGTGAGGAGGGTTCGCGAACGCTTCATGGTCACCGCCTGATGTCCAGGATGAGGGTCTGACGGAGGTCGTCGAGCATCAGTTCGGCCTGCTGGCCGCGCAGGTCGGTCAGCACGATCTCGGTGTTGGGCAGGGTATGGCCGAGCGCCACCACCTGGGGCACCGGGTCGGCGTTGCTGCGGAACACGCCCACGCTCACGGGCCCGAGCACGCTGCCGGTGAAGCTGTAGCCGTTGTCGCGCAGGTAGCGCGCGAGCCGATTGGTGCCGGCCGCCAAGGGCGCATCGCCGATCGTTGCCGCGTCGGTCACGGTCGTCTCGATGCCGCGCAACTCGGGGACGTCGCTGAGGATCCCAGGCGCCGTGCGCACGGGCTCGGCCGCGGTGGGCAGGGGCTCGTCGGGCACGCGCGTCGCGGCTGCAGGCACCTCGACGGGCTCCACCGCGTCGGCCGTACGCGCCTCGCGCAGCAGGCCCGGCGTGGCGGCGAGCGGCGTGCCGGTCGGCAGCGCCCGCGGGGCGTCGCGCACGGCGGTCGGCGCCGGTGCCAGCGCGCGTGGCGCGGGTGTGGCGACGCGTGGCGCAGGGGCGGGCGGGCCGTCGGGGATCGCCACGTCGGTCACGACCGGCGCCGCCGGGACGGCGCGATCGGGCGCTGTGGCGACCGCCGGTTCGCTCGGGCGGACGATGGGCGAGAACGGGTTCACGGTCGCGCGTGCGGCGGCGAGCCTGCGCTCGGCCTCCTCGGCGGCGGTGAGCTCCTCGACCGGTGCATCGGGCCGCGCGGGCGGCTCCGTGACCAGGAAGGGGAGATCGGCCACGACCACGTCGCGGGTGACGGTGATGGGAGGATCGATGACCACGACGGGCGCACCCGGCACGACCGGTGCCTCGGGCGCGTCGGCCGGCGGGGCGATCACGGTCGGTTCGGTGTCGACCGGTTCGGCGGGGTCGACCTCGGCGTCGAGCGGTGCTTCGACGTCGACGTCTGGTTCGGCCTCGGCTTCGGGATCGACGTCGAGCGGCGCTTCGACGTCCGCCTCGTCGGGCGGTACTGCCTCGGCGTCGGCGGGATCGGCCGGCGTCGGGGCCGGTGGGACGGTCGCCGTGTCGGGCGTCTCGGGGTCCTCGCCCAGGACGCGGTTCTGGGTGAAGAAGTTGACCCAGAAGAACGCGGCGGCGGCGAGGAGCAGGAGCGCCAGGAGGATGCGTGCGGTGCGTGAGAGCGTCATGGTCAGCGCTCCCCCGGGTCGGTGCCCGTGAAGACGTAGATGGTGAAACCGACCGAGCTGTTGAGCACCGGATCGACCTGGTCGTCGGCGACGGACAAGCCGACGGTGTTGAGCTTGGTGAAGCGCTGCAGGTCCTCGAGCGTGTCGATGAAACCCATCGTCTGCACGAAGGTGCCCTCGGTGGCGATCGTGAAGCCGATGGCGCGCACGTCCTGGACGTTCGTCTGGGCGGTGCTCTGACCGAAGCTGTTGATCAGCGTCCCCGCCTGGTCGCTCGTGAGGCGCAGCGAATCGATCAACGCCGCCACTTGCGATTCGGTGGGCAGTTGCGACAGGAACACGCGGCGCTCTTCCTCGAGCAGCGCGACGGCCAGGCGCAGGTCGGGCAGGTTGCGGCGGGCGTCCTCGCCGCGCCGGATCTCGGTCTCGAGCCGCACGATCTCGGACTCGAGCTCGGCGACGCGGTCCTGGGACGGCTGGTACATGTAGAAGTACCAGAGCACTCCTGCAACGAGGGTCAGCACGACCACGATGATGGCGATGTCGCGCTGGCGGAGGTTACGCAGGTTGAAGTTCATCACTGCCCCCCACCGGTGAAGCCGCCGACGGTCAGGTTGTAGGTGAACAAGTCGCTGTCACCGTCGCGGCTGGCGTTCTGGAACAGGACGCCGAAGTCCGACGCCTGCTCGAGCGCTCGCACGAAGCGTGCGAGGGTCTCCGGGCCGTCGACCGTGCCCGAGATCGACATCTCGGTGACGATCGGCGCGCCCTCGAAGCGTTCGGGACTGCTGGTGGGTGGGTAGACCGAGCGCATGTTCACCGAGCGGAAGTCGATCGCAGGCGTCTCGGCGTCGAGGGGGGGCGGCAGCAACTCGAGCAGGTTGGCGATCTCGGCGGTCCACACCACGCGGCCGCGGCGGACCTCCTCGGCGATCGAGATCAGCTGCCGCAGCGCCTGCTGGCGCTGTTGCAGGTCGCGCTGCTCGGCCAGGAACGGCTGCAGCAGCGCGAGCTGGTCCTCGCGGACCTGCACGTCGCGCTCGAGGTTCGTGATCGTCTGGTTGGTCAGGACCTGGATCCCGACGATCACGCCGCCGACGAGCAGCGGGAACGCGACCGCGAGCACCCGCCAGTAGCCGGGCTCGCGAACGCGCTTCAGCGCTTTCGGCAGGAGGTTGATGTTAATCAAGCGCCGTCACCCCCCGGAGCGCGAGCCCGAGCGGGACGGCGAAGGCGCCGCCCATCTGTTGCAGGTACGCGCTGTCGAAGCGATTCGGGTCGACCGTGACGGTCAACCAGGGGTCGCCGAGCTCGACGCGGACGCCGAGCGTGTCGCCGATGGCCTCCGGCAGGCCGCGCAGGTTCGCGCCCCCGCCGGTGACGAGCATCCGGTTGATGGTCGCGTCGCCGGTCTGGACGCGGAAGAACTCGAGCGAGCGACGGATCTCGGTGGTCAGCTCGATCAGCACCGGGCGCAGCGCCTCGTAGACGCGGCTGGGGCTGTACTGCTCGCGCTTCGCGTCGAAGTTCAGGAGCTCTTCCTCGTCCTCCGACGGGATGGTCGCGGTGCCGTACTGGATCTTGACCTCTTCGGCGCTGTCGAAGTCGAGGCCGAAGCTGCGCTGGACGGCGGCGGTGAAGTCGTCGCCGGAGACGCCGATGTTGCGGTTCATCAACACGCGCTCGCCGCGCACGAGCGTGATCGTGGTGTTGCTCGCGGCGATCTCGAGCACCACGCCGATCTCGCTGGCCTCGGTGTAGCCCGAGCCGGAGAGCGTCGTCTTGGTGAGGTGCTCGCCGAGCAGCGCGCCCTTGAGCGAGCGCAGCAGCGCGAACGGCTTGATGTCGACCACGATCGCCTCGAGCCCCGCCTCGCGCAGCATCTCGACCTGCTGGGTCAGCAGATCGAGTCGGGCGGCGGCGATGATGACCTCGAGCTGTCCTCCGGGCTCGATGTCGTCGGGGTTGTCGAGGACGAAGAAGTCGAGCTCGACCTCGTCGATCGGGAAGGGGATGTAGCGCTCCGCCTCCCACTTGATCGCTTCCTCGAGCTCCTTGACGGTCATCTTCGGGACCATGATGTTGCGGGTGATCGCCTGGCGGTTGCTGACCGCGGTGATCACGTGACGTTTACGTATGCCGGCCTCGTCCAGGAGGGCCTTGACCTCCACGGCGAGCCCGGGGATGTCGACGACCATGTCTTCCTGGACCAACCCCGGCGGCATCGGCCGCATCGCCAGGGCGGCGAGGCTGGGCGGGTTCCCGGGACGGAGTTCCACGACCTTGAGCGCGGATGTACCGATCTCGAGCCCGACAGCGTCTACCCTGGGTCTGAAGAAGCGCGAGAAACGATCGCGCGATGAGGCCATAGTGACTCCTCCCTGAGGACCTGCACGACTGTACCACCGGGGGATGCGCCCGACGGGTGAATATTTCGCACTGAGGCCCGTACCCGTCGGCACTCCCGACGTTGGGTCGCGCCCAGGAGGCCCGCGTGAAGCCTACCGCGGCCGGTCGAGTTTCGAACCTGATGCATGAGAATGCCGTGAGGAACGGGTGTGACGGGGTTCGGGCGACGCTGAGCGCCGCGCTGCGCGGGTCGGTGCGGATCTGGCCGGGCGGCTCGAGCTTACCGAAACGTCAGTCCCCGCCGGCACGCGCCAGGTCGTTGAAGCGCACGTGGGCGTTGTGGAACTGCAGGTCGACGTGCCCGACCGGGCCGTTGCGCTGCTTGCCGATGATGACCTCGGCGATGCCCTGCTTCTCGGAGTGCGGGTCGTAGTACTCGTCGCGGTAGATGAACATCACCAGGTCGGCGTCCTGCTCGATCGCGCCCGAGTTGTGCGACACCAGACCGTCGGCCAACCACGAGGCCGGCCCCGGCACCGTCAGGTCGTACACGGGAGCCTCGCCGGCGCTCTCGATGGCGGTGATCGTGTCCCAGCCCAGGTCGCCGGAGACTCCACTGGAGCGAACGTGCCGCGGGACGAGCGAGGCGGTAGCGACGCGCTGGCCCGGCGCGATGTCCCCGAGACGGCACCAGCCCTCGCTGGTGAACCAGCGGTGCTTCGCCGTCGCGCGCACGCGCCGGCCGGACGCCGTCACCATGTCGAACACCGGCCGCACCCCGACCTCCCACACCAGGTCGCTCTGCGCGCTCACGATCCGTTGCCGCTCGTCCATCGCCAGCACGCGCGGCGTCGTGCCCACGAGCTCGCGGATCGGCACCCGGCTGCCGTCGGCCAGCAGCACCGGGGTGTCGCCCACCACGCACTCGCGCAGGTCCGAGAGCATCGGCCGCTTGTTCGGCCGCGCCTCGACCGCGCGCGACAGCTGCGACAGCACCAGCACCGGCACGTCCAACTCGCGGGCCAGCGCCTTCAGGCCCCGGCTGATGGTGCTGATCTCCTGCTGGCGGTTCTCGCTCATGCTGCGTTGGCTGCCCGACATCAGCTGCAGGTAGTCGATCACGATCAGGCCCAGGTCGTGCTCGGCCATCAGCCGGCGCGCGCGCGAGCGCAGCTCCATCACCGTCAGGTCGGCGTTGTCGTCGATGAACACCGCCGCCTCTGACATCTTCCCGGCCGTGTCGGCCAGGCGCTGGAAGTCGCGCTCGGAGAGCTGCCCTGAGCGCACCCGGCTCATGTCGACGCGCGCCTCGGAGCACAGCATGCGGGTGACGAGTTGCACGCCCGACATCTCGAGCGAGAAGATGCCGACGGCCTTCTTCTCGCGCAGCGCGGCGTTGAGCGCGATGGTGAGCGCGAAGGCGGTCTTGCCCATCGAGGGGCGCGCGGCGAGCACGTTGAGCGACGAGCGCTGCAGGCCGGCGGTCAGCCCGTCGAGCTCCTTGAAGCCCATGCGCAGCCCCGACACCGGGTCGGGGTTGGCGAACAGCTCGTTGATGTGCTGGAAGGTCTCGGTCACCAGCTGCGGCATGCCCTCGAAGAACGAGCGGCGCTTGCTGGTGGCGAGCTCGAAGATCGCCGACTCGGCCTCGTCGAGCACCTGCTCGAGCGGGGCGGCCTGCTCGTAGGCGCGCTGCATGATCTGGCCGCTGGCGCCGATCAGGTCGCGCAGCACCGACTTCTCGGTCACGATCTTGGCGTACGACTCGGCGTACGCGGCGGTGGGCACGGCGTCGGCGAGGCCGATCAGGTACGGCACCGAGCCGACGCCCTCGAGCTCGCCGGTCTGGCGCAGCTCCTCGGTGAGCGTGACCAGGTCCATGGGCTCGCCGCGCCGGTAGAGCCGGTCCATGGCGCGGAAGATCTTGCGGTGCCCCTCCTTGTAGAAGTGGTCCGCGAGGATCGTGCCCTCGAGCGACGAGAACACGTCGTTGTCGAGCAGGACGCTGCCGAGGACGCTCTTCTCGGCGTCGAGGTTGGCGGGCGGGGTACGGCTCTCCACGTGCGTCAGGCTACACCGTGGCGCCCGTCGAGGGCGGCGGCCGGCGGCCGCATCCGGGGGTGCGCGCCCGGCCGAGCGACGCCGTTCGCGGCGCGAGGTCGTACGATGTGCCGTATGGATCCAGTGGTCGCTTCCGTCATCGCGCTCGGCGTCGCATACGTCTTGGGCGGCGCGCCGCTCGGCGGCCTGTTGGTCCGCCGCGCCACCGGCCTTCACCCGCGCCAGCTGAACCCGCACCTGCTCGGTGTGGAGAACGTGTTGCGGGTGGCGGGCCCGCAGGTCGCGGTCGCGAGTTTCGTGCTCGACCTGCTCAAGGGCCTGATCGTGGTGGCGCTGTTCCAGGGCAACCCCTGGGCCGCGCTCGGCGTGTACGCCGGCCACCTGCACCCCTTGCCCTGGCTGCGCTGGTTCGACGCCCCGCGCGGGCGCGGCAACGGCGTGCTGCTCGGCCTGCTGGCGGGCCTCGCCGTGACGGGCATGGCCGCCTGGTGGCTGCTGGCGCTGCCGATCTGGGTGTACGCGGGCCTGCTCACGCTGACGCGCTTCGTGTCGCTGGCGACCGCCGCGGGTCTGGTGGCGCTGCCGCTCGCGTTGCTGGTCGTGGGTGCGCCGGCCGGCACGGTCATCGCCACGGCGTTCCTGGCCATGGTCGGCATGTGGCGTCAGAAGGCCGCGCTCGGCCGCGTGCTCGACGGCACCGAGGTGCGCCTCGGCCAGCCGCCGGCGGTCCTCGGCCTGCGCCCCGACGTGGTGCTGGCGGCGTTCATGGTCCACCCGATCACGCTCGACGACCTGTGGCAGCCCCTCTCGCAGCGCCTGACCGGGCGCCTGGTGGCGAAGGGCTGGCTGCCCGAGCGCTGGTTGCGCCGCGCGCTGCTGCTCATGCGCCCGATGGTCCAGGCCGAGATCTCCGGCATCCGTCTGAGCGACGGCCGCGAGCTGCGGGTGCTGCTCATCACCGGCGCCATGCTCCCTGACCAGATCCGGGCGTTCCCCGACGTCGCGGAACGCATGGCGATCCAAGGCGCGCGCATGGCGCGCGAGTTCGGTGCCGAGGCGTTCGGGCTCGGAGCGTTCTGGTCCACCGTGGGCGAGAAGGGGCAGCGCGTGCAAGACGCCGTGCCCGAGATCGCGGTCACCAACGGCGGCGCGTACACCGCGGCGACGGTCAAGGCGGCCGTGCCGGGGCTGCTCGAGCGCTTCGCCGCCTCCGGCGGCACCCTGTCGCAGGCGTGCGCCGCGGTGGTCGGCGCCAACGGCGTCGTCGCGTTCGGCGTGGCGCGCTCGATCGCCGGCGACATCGGCAAGCTGATCCTGGTGGGTCGCGACCCCGAGCGCCTGACGCGCAGCGCCGCCACCTTGCAGCGCAAGCACCCGGAGCTCGAGATCGTCGTCTCGACCGACGTCGCGGACTGCGCCGAGGCCGACCTGGTGTTCACCGCCACCTCCGACCCGAACCCGGTGCTCTTCGCCGAGCACGTCAAGCCGGGCGCTTGGGTGTTCGACATCGGCCGCCCGGCCGACGTCGACGACTCGGTCCGCGAAGTCCCCGGCGTCCAGGTGGTCCCGGGTGGCGTCGTGCGCCCGCCCGGCAGCATGAGCACCGTGATCGACCTCCACTTCGGCACCGCCAAGGTGCCGGCCTGCATGGCCGAGACGATGATCATGACCGCCAACCGCGCCTTCGATCGGCGCTCGCTGGGCGCCGTGACGCGCTCGGCCGACATCGCCTACTACTTGGAGGCAGGCGCCGAGCTCGGCTTCGAGATCGTGACCGAGGACGACGGCGAACGCGCCGCCGTCCCGGCCTAAGCCCGTGGCGCGCGCCTACCGGCTGCCCGGTCGGGCGGCCGAGGCCGAGGGCGCGCTCGGCGCGGCACTGTGGGACGCCAGTTGCGAGGCCCTGCTCGAGGACGGTGACGACCTCGTCGCCGTCTTCGCTGAGGTGGTGCCCGGCGGCGCGCCCGGTGACGAGCTCACTGGCGAGCGAGATGACGCGCCGGCTGCGCTACCCGCCGTCCCGCCCGGCGGCCGCTGGGAGGCCGTTGACGAGCGCGACCACGTGGCCGCCTACTTCGCGGGCCTCGACGCCGTGACGGTCGGCCGCGTGGTGGTGGCGCCCACGCATCGCCAGGCGCTGCTCCAGGCGGGGCAGACGGTGCTGTGGCTCGACCCCGGCATGGCCTTCGGTACCGGCCACCACGAGACAACGCGGCTGGCCCTCGCCGCCCTCGCCGACCCCGACCTCGACCTGCGCGGCAAGCGCGTGCTCGACGTCGGCTCGGGCTCGGGCCTGCTGGCCATCGCGGCCGACCGGCTCGGCGCAGCCGACGCCCTGGGGGTCGACGTCGACCCGATCACCCTGCCGATCGCCCGCGCCAACGCCGACCTGAACCGCTCGCGCGCGCGCTTCGAGGTCACGGACTTCGCGCTCGCGCCGCCGGCACCGGGCGGCGTCGACGTGCTGGTGGCGAACCTCTTCGCCGAGCTGCACGAGGCGTTCATGGACGCCTACGCCCGCGCCCTTGCGCCGGGTGGTCGCGCCTTCCTGACCGGCATCCTGGCGGGCAAGGAGGACGCCGTCGAGGCGGCGCTGCCATCCTCGCTGCGGCTCGTGCGCCGCGAGCGCGAGGGCGAGTGGTGGTTGCTCGCCGTCGAGCGCGTTGCGGAGAGCGGCGCCTGATGGTGCGCCGCGCTGGCCCGCTGCGGGCGAGGTCGCGCCGTTCGCCCGCCGTCCTGGCCGCGTTCGCGCTGCTCGTCGCCGCGAGCAGCGCCTGCGTGCCGCTCTTCGTCCCGCCGCTGCCGAGCGATCGCCTGGAGCCCGAGCCCGCCTTCCGCTTGCACGGCGACGCACGGCTCGAGCCCGCTCCAGGCGACGATGCGGGCCTCGTGCTGGTGATGCGCGCCGCCGAAGTGCCAGCCGGCGGCTGGCTGGCGGTGCAGTGGTTCGGCCCCAGCGGCCCGGCGCGCGCGTCCGAGAGCGTCTGGTTCGAGCCCGGGTCGGTGGGCGCCGAGGTGCGCCTGGAGACGCCGCCGGGCCTGGACGTCACGCCCGGCGAGTGGCGCGCGGTGCTGTCTTGGGACGGCCGACTGGTGCGGCAGCTACGAATCGAACTCGACTGACAGTGATGATGGCTTTGGTGTTCCGTCGGGTGCGGGCCTGACCCATCGACGGACAGCGCGATCGGCGTGCATCAGTGCACCGATACCGCAGGTGGCTTACTCCGAAGCGTTTGCCCTCGCCGTGGGGTGGCGATGGCAGAGGCGCACGCCGATCGTGGGTCGTGATCGACTGGACCGGTGGCGAATGGAGTGAACCTAATTTGGTACAGTCGAACGGTGCCGATGGTCGCCGACCGAAACCCAAGCTCTCGGTCTGGTTCTTCCGTACGCCCGACGAAGGCGAGCCAGGGTTGTGGGAGGTTCGGTCGATCATCGACGGCGTTGCTCGCCGACGGCGGGCACGGTTGCGTTCGGAGGAGTGAGGATGAACGACCGACACATCGGTAGCAACTTCGACGACTTTCTCGAGAGCGAGGGCATTCGTGATGCGGTCGAAGCCATCGCTGCGAAGCGCGTCGTCGCGTATCAGATCGAGCAGGAGATGCGTCGTTCGAACGTCACGCAGAGTGAACTCGCGCGCCGCATGCACACGAGCCGATCGTCCGTCACGCGACTCCTCGACCCCGACAACCCTGCCGTCACGCTATCGACCCTGGAGCGAGCGGCGCGGGCGCTCGGCAAGCGCTTGGAAGTGCACTTCGCGGCCTGACATCCCCCGGGTCTGACGAGCGACCAGACGACCGTGCCCCGGACGCAGCAAGCGCCCGGGGCACGGTCGGTCTGGATCGTATGGCGGCGGTCTCGACGCTCCGAGACCGCCGCCGCGCCGCCTCAGGTCGTCGCGGTGGTCGCCCGCCGCGCGCGGCGCCGGCGACGCTGCAGCGTCCCCAGGTACACGATGATCGGCGCGAGCACGAACACGCTCGAGTACGCGCCCACCAAGACGCCCACCAGGAGCGTCATCGAGAAGTCGCGCAGCACGCTGCCGCCGAAGACGAACAGCGCCATCACCGGCAACAGCGTGGTCAGCGACGTCACCACGGTGCGTGGGAGCGTCTGGCTGACCGACAGGTCGACGATGTCGGCGAAGCTGCGGTCGCGCACCTTGCCCAAGTTCTCGCGGATGCGGTCCGAGATCACGATCGAGTCGTTCAGCGAGTAACCGACCACGAACAAGAGCGCGGCCAGCACCGGGATGCTGAACTCGGCTTGCACCAAGTCGAGGAAGCCCAGCACCAGGCCGACGTCGTGCACGGTGGCGACCACCGTACCGATCGCGACCGTCCAGTTCGGCCAGAAGCGCCAGGCGGTGTAGACCAGGATCAACCCGAACGCCACGAGCACGGCCAGGACCGCGCCGCGCCGCAGGTCGGCGCCGATCGCGGGACCGACGAAGTCGGACGACAGCACCTCACCGCCGACGGCGGTCGCGAGTTGCGTGGGGAACGTGTCGGCGCCCTCCGCGGACTCGGTCAGGCCGACGCGCACCGACAGCAGTTGCCCGGCGATGGTCGGATCGTCGACCTCGACGATCGCCGTGGCGCTCGCCGACACCCGCTCGAAGTCGGGCGTGTCGAGCATGGCGCGGACGTCGGCCACCTGCGTGCCGTCCGGGACGCGCAGCAGCACGCTCTGGCCGCCGGTGAAGTCGGTCGACAGCCGCAGGCCGACGAACGACAGCAGCAGGATCGACGCGACCGCCAGGAACGCCGAGAGCGGCAGCGCGATGCGGGCATGCTTCACGAAGCGCAGCTGCTCGGAGAAGAAGCCGGGGCGCATGAAGGTCTTCTTCGTGTAGAGCGAGGCGACCTGCAGCATCCACGGCACCACGACGGTGTTCACGAAGACGGCCGACACGATGCCGATCGCCAGCGTGATCGCGAAGCCGCGCACCGGGCCGGCGGTGTACTGATAGAGCGCCGCGGCCGCCAGCAGGGTGGTGACGTTGGCGTCGATGATCGCCGAGAGCGAGTTGCCGAAGCCGTTGCGCAGCGCGACCCGTAGGCCCTTGCCGGATCTGAGCTCCTCGCGCACACGTTCGAAGCTGATCACGTTGCCGTCGACCGCCGCCCCGATGGTGAGCACCAGGCCGGCCAGGCCGGGCAGCGTCAGCGCCGCGCCCAGGCCGGCGAGCAGGCCGAACACGAACAGCATCACGAGGCCCAGGCCGAGCGTCAGCACGCCGCCGAAGAGCGGGCCGTAGAACGCCAGGATGAACAGGATCACGGCGGCGCCGCCGATGAAGGCGGCCGTGGTGCCCGCCGCGATCGAATCCTCGCCGAGCGTCGGGCCGATGGCGCGGATCTCCTCGACGTTCAAGTTGAACGGCAGCGAGCCCGAGCGCAGCACCAGCGCGATGTCGGAGGCCTCGTCGAGCGAGCCGATGCCGGTGATCTGCCCGCTGTCGGAGATGCGCGAGTTGAGCGTCGGCGCCGTCTGGATCTCGCCGTCGAGCACGATCGCCATGCGCCGCCCGATGTTGCGGCCGGTGAAGTCGCCGAAGGCGCGGGTGTCTTCGGCGCGGATCTCGAAGAACACCGCGGGGCCGAGCGTGGTGGCGCCGACGCGCTCGAAGTCCGCGCGCGCGGTGCGGATGATCTCGCCGGTGAACGCGATGTCTTCGAGGTCGGCGAGGGTCATGTCGAACACCGACAGGCCCTGGCTCTGCGGGCGCACCAGGCGGAACTCGAGCACCGCCTGCTGACCGATCAGGTCGAGCGCGCGTTGCTGGTCCTCGGACGTCAGGCCGGGGAGCTCGACGATGATCCGGTCGCCGCCGCTCGTCTGGATCAGCGGCTCGGCCACGCCGAACTCGTTGACGCGGTTCTCGATGATGTTGCGCGCGGCGAGCAGGTCGTCGATGTCGGGGTCGGGCGTCTCGGCCTGCAAGACGACGCGCAGGCCGCCCTGGAGGTCGAGGCCGAGGCGGAGGGTGCCGGTCGGATCGTCCGACCACGGGCGCCAGATGGACAGGATCGCCGCGATGACGGCGATCGCCACGAGGATGCCGGTGAATGTGCGTTGGTTCATGGGTCTCCCGAGAGGCTGGGTGGGTCAGGCGAGGGGTGGGGGCAGACGAGGGGTCGGCGGCGGGCTCGCGCTAGGCGCGTGGCGCTGCCGCAGCGGCCTCGTTCAGCCGCCGTCGCTCTGACGCCGCCCCAGCTCGGGGAGGCTCGGTGGTCGCACGCGTTCGCGTGGGCGCGCGGCGCTGAGCGCGCGCACCGGGCGGCGCGGCGCGCGCCGGGTGCGCTGCGCGCGTGGCAGGGCGCGCTCGCTGCCGGCAGGCGCCAGCGTGCGGGTGTTGGCGTCGAGCAGGATCGGCCAGCGGGCGCTCAGGTCGAGGGCGCTGGGGCCTTCGACCGGGGCCTCGCTCGGGCCGGCCACGTGCGGCACGGTGGTCGCCGGCGCGAACGCCAGCGCCACCACCAGCGCCCACACGAGGGCCGGGCCCGCGAGGCTCACGCCGCGGGCACCTCGACCATCTCGTACACCTCGATGATGTCGCCCTCTTGGACGTTGTCGTAGTTCTGCAGGTTGATCCCGCACTCGAAGCCCGAGCTGACCTCGCGGACGTCTTCCTTGAAGCGCCGCAACTGCGCGATGGTGCCCTTGTAGACCTCGCGTCCGTCGCGCGACAGCCGCGCCTTCGCACCGCGTCGGATGACGCCGTCGGTGACGTACGAACCGGCGATGTTCCCCGAGCGCGGCACCTTGATGACCATGCGCACCTCGGCGTGACCGGTGACGCGCTCCGCGAACTCCGGCTCGATCTGGCCGCGGATCATCTTCTGGACGTCCTCGATCAGGTCGTAGATGATCCGGTAGCTCTTGAGCGGGATCTTCTGCCGCTCGGCGCTCTTGACCACCGATGCGGCGGCGTTGACACCGAACGTGAGGATGGTGGCGTCGCCGGTCGAGGCGAGCAGCAGGTCGGACTCCGTCGGCGCGCCGACCTCCGCGAGCATCAGCTCGAGGTCGACCTCCTCGGTGGTCGCGGCCTCCTTCTCGAGCACGCCCTTGATGGCCTCGAGGCTGCCCTGCGTGTCGGTGCGCAGGATCAGGTTGACGGTCGTGACCTTGGTCTTCCCGAACAGGTCGGCGAGCGTCAGGCCCTTGCGGCCGATCTCCTCGCGCTCGGTCTCCTTGCGACCCAGCATGCGCTGCTCGGCGGTGCGCTTGGCGGTCGCCTCGTCGGCCACGGCCTCGACGTGTTCACCGGCCTGTGGGACGACGCTGAAGCCCAGGACCTGCACGGGCACCGACGGGCCGGCGCTCGTGACGATCGTGCCGGTGTGGTCGGTCAGGCGGCGCACCTTGCCCCAGGTCTCGCCGCACACCAGGTAGTCGCCCACCTCGAGCGTGCCCTGCTGCATCAGCACGGTCACGAGCACGCCGGCGCGCTTGTCGAGCACCGACTCGATCACGACGCCGGCGGGCTGCGCGTCGGGGTCGGCGCGCAGGTCCTCGACCTCGGCGACCAGCGACACCATCTCGAGCAGGTCGTCGACGCCCTGGCCGGTCATCGCGCTCACCGGCACGACGACGGTGTCGCCACCGAACGCCTCGGGCACCAGCTCGACCTGCATGAGGTCGCGCATCACCTTGTCGGGGTTGGCCTGCGGTAGGTCGATCTTGTTGATCGCCACGATGATCGGCACCTTGGCCGCCTTGGCGTGGGCGATCGCCTCGCGCGTCTGCGGCATGATGCTGTCGTCCGCGGCCACCACGATCACCGCGATGTCCGTGGCGCTGGCGCCGCGCTGGCGGATGGCCGTGAAGGCCTCGTGCCCGGGCGTGTCGAGGAAGGTGACGACGCCGTTGGGCGTCTCGGCCTGGTACGCACCGATGTGCTGCGTGATGCCGCCGGCCTCGCGCTCGGCGACCTTGGTCTTGCGGATGTAGTCGAGCAGCGAGGTCTTGCCGTGGTCGACGTGGCCCATCACCGTCACCACGGGCGCGCGGTGGGGCAGGGGCGGCGCGTCGGCCGCAGGCTCGGGCTGCGCAGGCGGCGCTTCGACCGGCGCTGCGGCCGGGGCCTGCGCCGGCGCCGCGGTCTCAGCCGCGGTCTCGGTCTCGGTCTCGGTCTCAGCCTCGTCCGCTGGCTCCGCCGTCGCCGTCGCGGTCGCCGGGGCCGGCGGGGCCGCAGCGGTCGCGGTCGGGGCGCTCGCCGTGGCGGTGGCCGCCGGCGCGCCGCCGGCACGTGCGGCCTCTTGCGCCACGAGCTGGCGGATCGTGTCTGCGACGTCTCCCTCGAGCGAGCTGGCGTGGCTCTTGTAGCTCACGCCGATGTCGTCGAGCATCGCGAGCATGTCCTTGGTGTCGAGGTTCAGGTCTTTCGCGAGCTGGTAGATGCGTACTTTCTCAGCCATTCGTCCCTCCGTGGCGGGCGTCGTTCGATGGGGTGACGGTCGCCTCGCGCGCCGAAGCTGGCGTCTGCGGGGTGTCCGTCGCGTCCGGCGACGCGGCCGTGAGGGCCGCACGTCGCGAACGCAGCGTCAGCAGGAGCGCGCGCACCTGCTCGGTGTCCTGGCGGAAGGTGCGCGCCAGCGCACGCGTGACGGAGCGCTCGTCGAGCCGCTCCAGGCAGGCGTGACAGAACCAGGTGCCGCGGCCGCCGGCACGTCCCGAGGCGTCGTGCGCCCAGCCCGACTCGCCCCGGATCAGGCGCTCGAGCTGCGCCTTCGGGAGCGATTCGCGGCAGGCGACGCAGCGCCGCAGGGGGACGTGACGACGGAGGCCGCTCATGCGCGTTCGGTCGCCTCCGCATCGTCGTCGCTGCCGTCACGCGGCGCGTCGTCGGGGGCGTCCTGGGGAGCGCCCTCGCTGACCATCTCGTTGGACGCCTCGTCGGACGTCGCGTCGGTCGCCTCGGGTGGGTCCGCGTCCACGTCGGGCATCGCGGGCGGTTCGTCGGCGTCGGGCCGGGCGCTGAAGAGCGCCTCGAAGGCGGCGCGGCGCGAATCGCCGGCGCCCGCCGGCGGGCCCGTGAGGGCGTCGGCCTGGCGCGAGGCCGCGGCCGCCATGGCGGAGTCCAGGTCGCTGATCGCCTCGCTGGCCATCAGGTCGATGCGGAAGCCGGTGAGCTTCGCCGCCAGCCGCACGTTCTGGCCGCCCTTGCCGATCGCCAGCGAGAGCTGGTCGCTGCCGACCATCACCTTCGCCTCGCCGGCGTCCTGGTCGAGCTCGATGGTGCCGACCTTGGCGGGGGAGAGGGCGTTGCGGATGAACTCGCGCGGGCTCGGGTCCCACATGATGATGTCGACGCGCTCGCGCTGCAGCTCCGCGGTCACCGACTGGATGCGGCTGCCGCGATGGCCGATGCAGGCGCCGATCGGGTCGACGTTGGTGTTGGTGGAGGACACGGCCACCTTCGAGCGCTGGCCGGCCTCGCGCGCCACCGCCTTGAGTTCGACCGTGCCGTCGGCCACCTCGGGGATCTCTTGGCGCATCAGGTAGCCCAGCAGTTCGGGCGCGGCGCGCGACACCAGGATGCTGGGGCCGCGGGTGGAGAGCTCCACCTTCGCCAGGTACACCTTGAGCCGCATGCCGACCATGTAGCGCTCGCCCTGGATCTGCTCGCGCGGCGGCATGATCGCCTCGCCCTTGCCCAGGTCCACGAAGACGTTGCGCTTGTTGTCGGTGCGGGCCACCACCCCGGTCATGACGTCGCCGGCGCGGTCCTTGTACTCCTCGAAGACGTGCTCGCGTTCCTTCTCGCGCAGCTTCTGGGTGATGACCTGCTTGGTCGTCTGCACGGCGATGCGGGTGAAGGTCTCAGGGTCGACGGGGAACTCCATCTCCATCCCCACCTCGACCTCGTCGTCGAGCTCCAGCGCCTCGCTGAGCGCGATCTCCTTGTCCTCGTCCTCGATGGTCTCGACCACGCGCCGGATCACCAGCACCTCGAGCTCGCCCGACTCGGGGTCGACCTCCACCTCGATCTGCTTGCCGGGCATCACGTTGCGCTCGAAGGCCTGCTCCAGCGCCTCCTGGATGCTGTCGAGCAGCTGTTCCTTGTCGAGGTTGCGTTCGGCCGCCAGCAGGTTCAGGGCGTCCATGAAGTCCTTGTTCATCACCACTCCTATTCGGTTGTCGGGAGCGCCCCACGCCTCGTGGGTCGCGCTCCCAGCGCCGCTCAGCGCGGCGTGTCGGGCCATTCTGCGAGCCGCGCACGCTCGATGGCCGCCAGGGCCACCTCGCGCCGCTCGCCACCGTCGAGTTCGACGGTCAGTCGGTCGCCGTCGACCGCACGGACACGGCCGCTCAGCGTCTCGCCATCCACGCGCAACTTCACCAGCAGGTCGGCGAAGCGTTCGAAGTGTCGGGCCGTGACGAGTGGACGCTCGGCACCGGGCGACTCGACCTCCAACCGGTACGCGTCGGCGATCGGGTCGAGGCGGTCGAGCTCGAGCCCGAAGGCCTCCGCCGCCGACCGTACGTCCTCCACCGACACCACGGCTTCGTCGAGACGGTCGATGCGCAAGAGCATCCGCCGCGGTCCGCGACCGCTCGACACGTGCAGCTCCAACACCTCGTAGCCGAGCGGGGTCAGCACGTCGCGGGCTGCTTCCTTCAAGTCCATCTCGCGCCTCCGTCCGGTCCGTCTTCGGACCGTCCGCCGGTGGGCCCGCGAGCGGCTCGCCGGCGGTGCGCCTGCATGGCACCTGACTCGGCCTCTTCACGCGTCGAGGGCGGGCTCGCAGAACCCGCCCTCGACCTGGGCCGAGTCGTTGTCCGCCCGCGATCGTAGCACGCAGCGCGCGCCCGGCGCCAGAGATCGTGCGACCCGAATGCGACGCAGCCCCCTTGCGGCAGCCGCGCAGCGTCGGTACACTCCGCGGCAGCCGGACGCCCGCCCGGGCGAGCGAGGAGCCCCGATGGACGCAGGACCCTGGATGGACGACGTGACGCTGTTGACGCCCGGTCCGACGCCGATCCACCCGTGGGCCGCCGCCGCGCTCGCCTGGCCGATGCGCGGCCACATGGACGACGACGTCTTCGCGTACAACGACGCCATCGTCGCCGACCTCAAGCGCCTCTACGGCGCCGCCGACGACGCCTTCACCTGCCTGCTGGCCGGCTCCGGCTCGCTCGGCATGGAGTCGGGCATGGCGAACCTGCTCGAACCGGGCGAGCGCGCCCTCGTGGCCAGCAACGGCGTGTTCGGCGAGCGCATGGCCGAGATGGCGCGGCGCGTCGGCGCCGACGTCGAGGTGGTGCGCGCGCCAGCGGGCACGCCGCTCGATCCCGACGAGGTGCGCCGCGCCGCGCTCGCGCGGCCGCCCAAGGTGCTGGCGTTCGTCCACGGCGAGACCAGCACGGGCGTGCTGAACCCGCTCACGGAGCTCACCGCCGTCGCCGCCGAGGTCGGCGCCCTGGCCTCGGTCGACGCCGTGACCACCGTCGGCATGGGCCCGTTCGCGATGGCCGAGCACGGCATCGACTACGCCTACACCGGCTCGCAGAAGTGCCTCTCGGCGCCGCCCGGGCTGGCGCCGGTCGCCTACTCGAAGCGCGCCCTCGAGGCCGTGGCCGCGCGCAGCACGTCGGTGGTGTCGTGGTACGCCGACGTGCTCGGCATGCAGGGCTACTGGCTCACCGGCGACGGCGGCCGGCTCTACCACCACACCGTGCCGATCCACCTGCACTGGGCCACCGGCGAGGCGATCCGGGCGGCGCTCTTCGAGGGCCTCGAGGCCCGCGCCGCCCGCGCGGCCGGCATGGCCGAGGCCGTGCTGGCCGCGCTCGCGCCGCTCGGCTTCGCGGCCGCCGTGCCCGCCGCGCACCGCCTCCCGACCGTCTTGGCCGTGACGCTGCCGCCGGGCGTCGACGACGTCGCGCTGCGCGGCCGCCTGCGCGTCGAGGACGGCATCAGCCTGGCGGGCGGCCTCGGCCCCACCACCGGGATCGTGTGGCGACTCGGGTTGATGGGCGAGGCCGCCCGCGTGCGGCCCTACCGCCGCCTGATCGAGGTGCTGGCGCGACGCTTCGACGGGCCCGAGGCCCTGGAGCGCTTCGACGAGGCCTGCCAGCGCCTGGGGCTCGTCGACGGCGCGGTGCCGAGCCGCAGCCACGCGCTGGTCCGCACGTCCGGCCTCACGCCGGCATGAGCGGCCGCGCTGGCTCGGCCCGCGGCCGCGCCGCTGCAGCCGACGCCGCCGACGCCGCGAACGACGACGGCGTCACGCCCGTGCCGCTGCTGCGCGCGCACCCTACGCTGCTCGAGACGGTCGCGCAGCTGGTGTGGGCGGCCGCTCCCCAGGCGCAGCTGATGCGCGACGACCCCGACGACGCCGGCCTGGTGCCGCTCTATCTGCGCGCCCCCCTGCGTCCGGACGAGGCGGAGGCGTTCGAGCGCGGCCTCGACGCGCTGCTGGCCGAGAGCACCGAGCGCCGCCGCGGCACCTACCTGCGCGAGGTGCGCGACCTGCGCGGCCGCCGACGCGAGCTCGGCGTCCCGGTCGCGCCCGACGCCTGGTCCGGCACGGCCGTCATGGTGGGCCCCTTCGCGGACGAGTCGGCGGCCAATACCTGGTCGCAGCGAGCGCTCGGCCTCGGCTGGCTCGGCGACGCGCTGCCGAACGCCGGCGCCTGGTACGTCGACGTGTTCCGCGGCGACGACGACACGATGCGCGCGGGTGCGAATTGACACCCCGGCGGGGCACGGCTATGCTCGACGGCATGCGCGTCTCGCGTCATGCACGCTTTACCCGCTCGCGGAGGGCCTGAGGCCAGGCGAGCACCACACGCGCGCCCAACCCCGACCCTGCGCACCGCCCCACGGCCGATGGTGGCGGTGCTTTCGTGTGCCGAAGGAGGCACCCATGCTCGATGAGGCTCTCGCCGAGATCCGATCCGCGCCCGACGCGCGGGCGCTACAGCAGGTGCGCGTCGCCTGGCTGGGCCGCAAGGGGCGCGTCACCGAGCGCCTCAAGACGCTCGGCGGCCTGGCACCCGAGGAGCGGCGCGCCGCCGGCGCCGAGATCAACGCCCTCAAGCAGGCGCTCGAGCAGGCGTTCGACGAGCGTGAGCGCGAGCTCGAAGCGGCCGCCGTCCAGGCCCAGCTCGAGCGCGAACGCGTCGACGTCACGCTCCCCGGCCTGCGGCCCGCCGCCGGCGCGCATCACCTGCTCTCGCAGGTGATGCACAAGCTCACCGACGTCTTCCGCACGCTCGGCTACGAGGTCGTCGTCGGCCCCGAGCTCGAGGACGACCACCACAACTTCGAAGCGCTCAACTTCCCCCCCGAGCACCCCGCGCGCGACACGCAAGACACCTTCTGGACCAGCGACGGCCGCCTGCTGCGCACCCACACCAGCCCCATGCAGGTGCGCTACATGCGCGACCACCGGCCCCCCTTCAAGGTGGTGGTGCCCGGTAAGGTGTTCCGCAACGAGGCGGTCGACACGACCCACGAGGCGCAGTTCCACCAGCTCGAGGCGCTCGTGGTCGGTGAGCGCATCACCATGGCCGACATGCGCGGCGCGATCGAGGCGATGGCCGTGGCGCTCTTCGGCCCCGGCACCCGCACCCGGCTGCAGCCGACCTTCTTTCCGTTCGTCGAGCCCGGCGCCGAGTTCGCCATCTGGTGGACGCACCCCAAGACCGGCAAGGAGGAGTGGCTCGAGCTCGGCGGCTGCGGGATGGTCCATCCGAACGTCTTCCGCGCCGTCGGCTACGAGGGCGTCACAGGCTTCGCGTTCGGCTTCGGCCTGGAACGCATGGCGATGGTCACCTACGGCGTCGCCGACATCCGCGACCTGTACCGCGGCGACGTGCGCGTGCTGCGGCAGTTCCGAGGCGTGGCGTGAGGGTCCCGGTCGGCGCGCTGGCCGAGATGCTGGGCGAGCTGCCCAGCGTCGACGAGCTCGTCGCCACCCTCGACGGCCTCGGCCTCCCGGTCGACGCCGTGCTCGAACTCCCCGGCGCCCCGCGCGGGGTGTTGGTGGCCGATCTGATCGACGTGCGGCCGCATCCGGACGCGGTCGGCCTCACGGTCGTGCGCGTGCGGGCCGGCGAGCGCGAGGCCGAGGTGGTGTGCGGCGCGCCCAACGCCCGCGTCGGGCTGCGCAGCGCCTGGGTGCCGCCCGGCACCACGCTGCCGGCGCTCGGCGAGACCATCGCGGCGCGCGAGGTGCGCGGCGTGCGCTCCGAGGGCATGCTCGCCAGCCCGCGCGAGCTCGGCCTGTTCGACCACCAGGGCGGCCTGCTCGTGCTCGGCGACGACGCCAGGGCCGGTAGCGAGCTCGCCGACGCGTGGGGCCCCGAGACGGTGCTCGAGCTCGAGATCACCCCGAACCGCGCCGACGCCACCGGGCTGCTCGGCGTCGCGCGCGACCTGGCCGCCAAGCTGCTGCTGAGCCTGCGCGACCCCTCGCGCAGCGAGGCGCTCGACCTGGGCGACCCGGACGTATTTGATGGCCTGCACGTCGAGGTGGCCGATCCGGAGCGCTGCCCGCGCTTCACCCTGCGCCGCATCGAGGGCGTGCGGGTGGGCCCCAGCCCGGTATGGCTGCAGCGCCGCGTCGCGGCGTTCGGGCTGCGGCCGCGCAACAACGTGGTCGACGTGACCAACCTCGTCACCTTCGAGCTCGGCCAGCCCTCGCACGCCTACGACGTGCGGGCGCTCACGGGCGGCGTGCTGCAGGTGCGGCGCGCCCGCGCCGAGGAGCGACTTCGCACGCTCGGCGACGACGAGCTCGCCCTCGACCCGGACGACCTGGTGATCGCCACGCCCGAGCGCGCCGCCGACGGCGCACCGCACGCCCTGGCCGCGGTCGGCGGCAGCCGCGCGATCGGCCTGGCCGGCGTGATCGGCGGCGCGGGCGACTCCGTGCGCGACGACACCAGCGACGTGGCGCTCGAGGTGGCGCACTTCGAGCCCGTCGGCGTGCGCCGCACCGCGCGGCGCCACAAGCTCCACACCGATGCGCACTACCGCTTCGAGCGCGGCGTCGACCCGGCGCTGCCCGAGCGGGCCTCGGCGCGCATCGCCGCCCTGCTGACCGAGGTGGCGGGCGGGACGCCGCACACCGGCGTCACCGTCGTCGGCACGGTGCGCGCGGCGCCCGCCATCGACTTCCGGCCCAGCCGGGTCGCCTGGCTCACGACGCTGGAGGTGAGCGCCGACACGCAGCGCGCGATGCTCGAGCGGCTCGGCTGCCGCGTGACGATCGCGGGCGACGACGCCTGGAGCGTCGCGCCGCCGAGCTGGCGCGTCGACCTCGGCATCGAGGAGGACCTGATCGAGGAGGTCGCGCGGTTGCACGGCTTCGAGCACATCGCGTCCAGCGTGCCGAACCTGGCCTTCGTGCCCCCGGCGGGCGACCCCACGCACCGCGCGCTGCGCGACGCGCTGGTCGAGAACGGCTTCCTCGAGACGATCAGCTACGCCTTCACCGGCGCCGCCGAGCTCGCTTCGGCGCGGGCGCCCGCTGCCAGCGTCGTGCTCACCGAGCCGCAGGGGGTCGAGCGCGCCGTGCTGCGCACCGCCTTGTACCCCGGGCTGCTCGCCGCGGCCCGGCTGAACCACGCCGAGCGCGACCTGGCGCTGTTCGAGGTGGGGCGCGTGTTCGGCGCCGAGGAGCGCGAGCGCGTGGCGCTGCTGCTGCGCGGTCGCCGCCTGGTGGCGCCCTGGCGGGCCGGGCTCGAGGTCGACTTCTTCGTCGCCAAGGGCGTGCTCGAGCAGCTCGCGGAGCGCTTCGGCGCCGCGCTCGAGCTGCGCCCGGCGGCCGCCGACCACCTCCACCCCCACGCGGCGGCCGAGGTCCTGTGGGACGGCCGGGCGGTCGGCCAGCTGGGGCGCGTGCACCCGGAGGTCGCGGCGGCGTTCGAGCTGGGCGAGACCTTCGTGGCCGAGCTCGAGCTGCCACTCGCGCTGCATGCCCCGGCCCTGACGCCGCTGCCGCGCCAACCGTTCGCCGAGCGCGACCTCGCGGTGATCGTCCCGCAAGGGGTGACGTTCGCCGAGCTGCGCGGCGCGCTGGCCGCCGTCGCCGGGCCGTGGCTGATCAGCCTGGAGCCCTTCGACGTGTACGAGGGCGAGCAGGTCGGTGCGGGCAGGCGCAGCCTGGCGCTGCGGTTCCGCTTCCGCCACGCGGAGCGCTCGCTCGCCGACGCCGAGGTCGAGGCGTGTATGAAGGAGGTCATGCAGGCCGCGCGAGCGGCCGGATACACTCTGCGTACATGACCGTCCTCGACGTCGCCCTCGTCCTGACCGCGGCCCTGGTCGCCGCCCTCGCCATCCAGCGACGAATGGGCGGCCTGATGGTCGGTCTGGGCGGCGCGATCGTGCTGCGGCCGCTGCTGCTCCTGGGCGACATGAACCCCTGGCTGGGGCTCTTCGGGGCGCTGCTGGTCGGCCTCGGCCTGGCCCTCGCCGGCCGGCTGCTGCTGCCCGGCGCCGGCGGCACGGGCATCTGGCCGCGCGTCGCCGGCGGCGTCGGCGGCGCGGCGCTCGGCGTCGCGATCGTCCTCACGCTGGTGACGTCGCTGCCCATCGGGCGCGACGCCCTCAACCCCAACCAGCTGCGCTACCCCGCCAACGACCTGCCCGCCACGATCCGGCCCGTGGTCGAGCGCAGCCTGCTGGTGCAGGTGGGCCGCGAGGTCCTGTTCGCGCCGCTGCTGGCCGCGCAGGACCCGCGCTCGCCCCAGCGCACCGCGGTCATGAACACCGTGCACGGCTGGATCGTCACCGGCGAGCCCTGGCGCTGACCTACCTGCGCTGAATCGCACCTCGGAGCCGCCAGGCGGACGCTAGACTCGCCGCACGGAGGTGCCACGGCTGGACGAGCAGAGGACGAGAGAGCGCAAGCCCGTCGCGCGCAACGCGACGGTGACGAGGCGGAGGGCCCCGAGCCCGCGCGGTTGACGACCCGCGCGCCGTGCCTGGGGATACGGGCGAACGCCCGGAAAGCGCGAACCGCCCACGCGCGCCACGACGGTGGCGTCGACACGCGCGTGCGGCACCAAGTCTGCGGGCCCCTCCTGAGCACGACCCATCACTCGTACCCGACCGGGTCGACCGGGGCTCGCCACCCCACCACACACGACATGTGCACATCGAGCGGCCGACCGCGCGTCGGCCGAGCGCAGGCGCCCCGAGGCGCCGGCGCGGACACGGTGGCGATCGCGCCGCCGTGCAGGAGGACCGACCATGTGTGGGATCGTCGCGTACGTCGGCGAGCGCAGCGCCGCCGAGGTGGTGGTGGACGGGCTACGCCGTCTCGAGTACCGCGGGTACGACTCGTCCGGGGTCGTCGTCTCCCCGGGGGCGGGGGCCGACCTGCGCGTCGTCAAGCGCGCGGGCAAGCTCGCAGCCCTCGAAGGCGCCCTGGTAGGGCACGTCCTTGACGGCCATCTGGCGTTGGGCCACACCCGCTGGGCCACCCACGGGCGGCCCAGCGACGCCAACGCCCATCCGCACCTCAGCGAGGACGGCCGCCTGGCCGTGATCCACAACGGCATCATCGAGAACTACCTGCCGCTGCGCGAGGCGCTCACGGCCAGCGGCCACGTCTTCGAGTCCGAGACCGACAGCGAGGTGCTGGTCCACCTGATCGAGCACGACTTCGCAGGCGACCTCGCCGGCGCCATGCGCTCGGCGTTGCGGCAAGTGCTCGGCGCCTACGCGCTCGTCGCCATGCACAGCGACCGCGACGAGGTGGTCGCGGCCCGCGCCACGAGCCCGCTCGTGATCGGCCTGGGCGACGGCGAGCAGTGGCTCGCCAGCGACGTCCCCGCGCTGCTGCCCTACACCCGCCGGGTGGTGTACCTGCTCGACGGCGACGTGGCCGTCATGACGCGCGCCGGCGTGCACATCACCGACCTGGACGGCGCGATCGTCGACCGGCCCGTCGAGATCATCGACTGGGACGCCGAGGCGGCCGAGAAGGGCGGCTACGAGCACTTCATGCTCAAGGAGATCGACGAGCAGCCCACGGTGTTGCAGCAGACGCTCGGAGGTCGCTTCCGGCCCGACGGCCTCGACGTCGACCTCGACCTGGCGCTCGACCCCACCGCCATCGACCGGGTGGTGATCACGGCGGCGGGCACCGCCTCGTACGCCGGCATGGTGGGGGCGACCATGATCGAGTCGTTGGCGCGCCTGAGCACCACCGTCGAGGTCGCGAGCGAGCTGCGCTACCGCGACCCCGTCATGGACGCGCGCACCCTCGTGATCGCGGTGTCGCAGTCGGGCGAGACCATCGACACGCTCGAGGCGGTGCGCGAGGCGAAGCGCCGCGGGGCGCGCACCCTGGCGGTCTTGAACGTCAAGGGCTCGAGCCTCAGCCGCGAGGTCGACGACGTGCTGTTCGTCCACGCCGGGCCCGAGATCGGCGTCGCCAGCACCAAGGCCTACATGGCGATGCTGGCGGCCTTCGCGCTGTTGGCGATCCGGCTGGGGCGCGGCCGCGGCACGCTGAGCGACGAGCGCGTGGCCGAGCTCGTGGCGGGTCTGCGCGGCCTGCCGCACGCCGTCGAGGAGGCGCTGGCGACGCGCGACCGCGTGCGCGTCCTGGCCGAGCGCATGGCGAGCGCCCGCAGCGCGCTGTTCCTGGGGCGCGGCGTCAACGTCGCGACCGCCTTCGAGGGCGCGCTGAAGCTCAAGGAGATCAGCTACGTGCACGCCGAGGCGTACCCGATGGGCGAGATGAAGCACGGGCCCATCGCCCTGATCGAGCCGAGCGTGCCGGTGGTGGCGATCGCGACCGCCAGCGCACGCTACGACAAGACGGTCGCGAACCTGCAGGAGGTCCGCGCGCGCGACGGCATCGTGATCGCCGTGGCCAGCGAGGGCGACGAGGTGATCGCGTCGCACGCCGACGAGGTGATCTACGTGCCGCGCGTCATGGAGCTGCTCTCACCGCTCGTCAACGTGGTGCCGCTGCAGCTGCTCGCCTACGAGACGGCGCTGGCGCTCGGTCGCGACGTCGACCAGCCGCGCAACCTCGCCAAGAGCGTGACGGTGGAGTGACAGGCCAACGGCTGCGAAGCAGCCGATGGCCCTAACGGCTCGTGACGATCCAGATGACGGAGCCGAGGACCGCCGCCCACAGCAGCCAGCGCAGCGTGCGCGCGCTGCTCGAGGCGGCCGCGCCGCGGCGCCCGCGCCCCAAGCGCGAGCGCGCCTCCTCGGCTTCGCGCCGGCCCGACTCGCGCTGCGCGCGCTTCAGGCTCTGCACGCTGCGCGCCAGGTTGCCCTTGCGGCGCAGCGCCACGCCCAGGTTGTGGTGGGCGTTGGCGAAGCCGTCGTTCAGCCGGATCGCGCGCTCGTAGTCGGCGATGGCGCCGTCGACGTCGCCGTCTTCGAGTTTGAGGTTGCCGAGGTTGGTGAGCGCGCGGAAGTGGTTCGGGTCGAGATCCAGCGCCTGCTCGAAGCGCTCGCGCGCGGCGGCGCTGTCGCCATCAAACACGGCCAGCGTGCCGAGCAGCGTGGCCGCCTCGGCCGGGAACGGCGTGCCGTCCAGCGCCGCCAGGGCGGTGCGCGCCTCGTCGGGCTCGCGCTTGTCGAGCGCCGCGGAGGCCGTGGCCAGGCCCTCGAGGTCGCTCTCGATCGCGTCCCAGGGCAGCTCCTCGGGCCTGGGGTCGATGCGCTCGAGCGCCGTCTTGGCGCGTGCGAAGGCCTTGTCGCGCGTCGCGGCCAGCGCGTCGCCCAGGCCCGTGAGCGCGGCATCCAGGTCGGGGTCGTCGCCACCGGTGATGCGGTAGGTCTGCGCCGCGAGGTCGTAGCGCCCGCGGGCCACGTGCTCGCGCCAGTCGGCGGCGGCGGCCGTGGCGGCGTCTACTGGCGGTTGCGTGTCGGGTACGTCCGTCATGCGTCCACTCCCATGACCTCACGGTACCGCGCGATGTACTCGCGCGCCGACGCCTGCCACGACCTGTCGTGCGACATCGCGAGCCGCTGCATCGCTCGCCACGCCACGCCGTCCCAGGCCGAGCGCGCCTCGAGCGCCGCGGCGACGAGCGCCGAGGCGCTGGCAGCCTCGAACACGAAACCGTCGCGCTGGTGCGTCACGGTGTCGCGCAGGCCGCCCGTGGCGCGCACGATCGGCAGGGTGCCGTAGCGCTGCGCGATCATCTGCGACAGGCCGCAGGGCTCGAAGCGACTCGGCACCGCCAGCGCGTCGCTGCCGGCGTAGATGCGGTGTGCCAACCCCTCGTCGTGCGCGGAGCGGAAGGCGACGCGACCGGGTGCGTCCGCCTCCGCCTCCGCCGCCAGGCGCTCGAGCTCGGCGTCGCCGCGGCCCAGCAGCGCCAGGCGCCAGCCCTGCTCGAGCAGCTGCGGAAGCGCGGCGAGCAACAGGTCGATGCCCTTCTGGTCGGCCAGCCGGGTGACCACGCCGAGCACGGGCCCGCCGTCGTCGAGGGCGAGCTCGCCCTGCAGCGCGGTGCGGCATGTGGCCTTGCCCGAGACGTCGGCGGCGTTGTAGCGCGCCGCCAGGTGCTCGTCGCTCGCGGGGTCCCAGAGCAGCGTGTCGATCCCGTTCAGGATCCCCACCAGGCGTTGCCCCAGCGCCGCGAACGTGGTCTCGAGGCCGAAGCCGTAGGCCGGGTCGCTGAGTTCCTCGGCGTAGCTCGGCGACACCGTCGTCACCACGTCGGCGAAGCCGACGGAGGCGCGCAGCAAGTTGGCCTGCTCGTCGTGCTCGAGGTGGCTGCCGATCAGCTCGAGCGGCAGGCGCGCCCAGTGCAGGACGTGCGCGAGCGGCGCGACGCCTTGGTACTGGACGTTGTGGACGGTCGCGACGCTCGGACGGCCCGGGAAGCCGTCCGGCAGGTGCCACGCGCGTTCGAGCAGCACCGGCAGCAGGCCGGCGTGCCAGTCGTGGGCGTGCACCACGTCGGGGACGAAGCCGACGCGGGCGGCGACGGCGGGCACGGCGCGGCAGAAGCGCGCGAAGCGGCGCACGTCGTCGGCGTAGCCGTAGGCCTCGTCGCGCCGGAAGTCGGGATGGCCGACGAACGCGAAGCGCACGCCGTCGCGCTCGAGCGTGCCGACGCCGACGCTGTCGATGCCGTCGGCGAAGGGCACGTCGACATCGCCGATCCACAGCGGCTCGGCGTCGCCGCCGAGCCGGGCGTACCACGGGGTCACGACGAGGACGTCGACGCCCTCCGCCGCCAACGCGGCGGGCAGGGCGGCGGCGACGTCACCCAGGCCACCGGTCTTCGAGAACGGCGCCACCTCGGCGCTGGCATGGAGGATCTTCACGCGCCGACCATACCGCGCGCGATGCGTGCGGCGTTACCGTTCTCATGCCCGTGCGTCCATATACTCGGGGCATGACGAATACCGCGACGGCACCCGCATGAGACGCCGCCTCATCCCGGTCACCGTGGTGGCTGCCCTGCTCGCGACCGTGCTGGTCGTGCAGGCGCAGCTCTCGCGCGACTACACGTCCGAGTTCATGAACAACCCCGCTGGGCGCGCCCTCGTACAGACGTACGGCGCACTCAAGTCCGGCTACCTGAGCGACATCGACGACGACGCCGTCATCCGCGGCGCCATCACCGGCATGCTCGAGGCCCTCGACGACCCGTACACCTACTACCGCGAGCCGCGCAGCGCCAGCATCGACGCACAGGACCGCACCGGCTCGTTCGAAGGCATCGGCGTGGCCCTGACCACGCTCAATCGCTCGACGGGGCGCGGTGTCGAGGTCCTCAACGTCTACCGCGACGGGCCGGCCTGGGAGGCCGGCGTGCGGCGTGGCGACATCTTCATGGACGTCGACGGCGTCGACGTCTCGGACGTCACGACCACCGAGCTCGTCGACCTGGTTCGCGGACCGCGTGGTACGACCGTGCGCATCACCTTCCAGCGCCCCGGCGAGAGCGAGAAGGTCACGTTCGACATCGTCCGCGACACGATCGAGCTGATCGAGGTGTCGACGGCCATGATCGACGGCGACATCGGCTACCTGTCGCTCCGCACCTTCGGCAACCAGCGCGTCCACGAGCAGGTCGTGGAGGGGCTCGCCAGGTTGCAGCTCGACGGCGCCACCTCGCTGGTGCTCGACCTCCGCGACAACGGCGGCGGCCTGCTGACCCAGGGGATCTTGGTGGCCGACGAGTTCCTGGCGAGCGGCGACATCGTGTTCCAGCGCGCTCGCGGCGTGACGCAGCGCCTCGCCACCGCCGATCCCACCGGCTCGGTCGACATCCCGATGGTGGTGCTCGTGAACCGGCAGTCCGCCTCGGCCTCCGAGATCGTGGCCGGCGCGCTGCAGGACAACGGCCGGGCGCTCGTGATCGGCGAGAACACCTTCGGCAAGGGCGTCGCCCAGAGCGTCATCTCGCTCGCCGACGGCGGCCAGCTGGCGTACATGTCGTTCGAGTGGCTCACGCCCCAACGCCGCAGCATCACCGAAGAGGGCATCACGCCCGACGTGATGATCCGCGACACCCGCCTGGCGCAGACCGTGTTCGTCGACGGCCGCGGCGGCTTCGAGGGGCAGTTGGTCGAGATCGTCATCGACGGCGAGATCGTCGGCACCGGCACGGTGGACGACGACGGCACCTTCTCGATCATCACGACCGGCGCGCGTCCAGAGCTCTCCGAGGTGCAGGGCGAGGCCCTGATCGACGTCGACAGCGACGCGATCCTGGCGCGCGGCGTCGAGGCGCTGCGGGCCGGAGAGTCGCCGCCGGTGGCGGCGCGCTGAGCAGCGACGCCTCGGCGCCGCCAGCGCCGCGCGCGGGAGGGGCGACGTGATCGAGGTCGACGCGCTGCACAAGCGCTACGGCGCGCTGCGCGCCGTCGACGGCGTCGCCTTCACCGTCGCGCGCGGCGAGGTGGTCGCCTTGCTCGGCCCGAACGGGGCCGGCAAGTCGACCACCATCAAGTGCATCACCGGCCTGGTCCGCCCCAGCGCGGGCGCCGTGCGGCTCGATGGCTTCGACGTGGTCAGCCAGGGCGACCGCGCCAAGGCGGCGCTCGGCTACGTGCCCGACCGGCCCTACCTGTACCCGAAGCTGACGGGGCGCGAACTGGTGCGCTTCATCGGTCGCCTGCGGCGCGTGCCCGACGCCGAGCGCCAGGCCGAGCGCTGGCTCGACGCCTTCGCCCTGACGGAGGCGCAGAACGCGCTGATCGAGACGTACAGCCACGGCATGCGGCAGCGCCTCACCTTCGTGACCGCGCTGCTCCACGACCCGCGGGCGCTCGTGGTCGACGAGCCGATGGTCGGGCTCGACCCGCGCGCGGCGCGCCAGGTCCGTGACCTCTTGCGGCGCCACGCCGAGCGCGGCCGCGCGGTGCTGCTCACCACCCACTCGATGGACGTCGCCGAGGCCGTCGCCGACCGCGTGCTCGTCATGCATCGCGGCACCGTCGTCGCCGGCGGCAGCATGACCGAGCTGCGCCGCGCGGTCGGCCGCGACGACGCCGACCTCGAGGCGATCTTCTTGCAGCTGACCGAGGAGGCGCAGCGCTCGCCACCGCCGTGGCACGACGAGAGCGTGGCGTGAGCCGCAGCGATCCGGTCGCCGCGCCCGCGGCTCCGTCCGTGGCCGCCGCCGGCTTCGGCGCCGGCGCCTGGCCGCTCGTCGCACTGCGCGCCCGCGCGCTGCGCAACGCCGTGCGGCTCGCCCCCCTGCGCTACGCGCTCGGCGTCTCGCTCCTGGCCGCCGTCGGCTGGGGCATCGGCTGGGCCACGCTGCGCGGCGTCACCTTCGTCGACCAGTTCCCCGCCATCGGCAGCATCGCCGACGCCGCCTTGCAGCGCAGCGTCGAGGCGCTCGTCACCCTGCTGATGCTGGCGGTGGCGTTCTCCGTCCTGACGACCGCGATCACGACCCTCTACGCCTCCGACGACCTGCCCTTCCTGCTGGCCCTGCCGCTCGAGGCGCCGCGCGTGTTCGGCCTGAAGGTGGTCGAGACGTACCTCAGTTCCGCGCTGGTGCCGGCGCTGCTGACCGTGCCGGTGCTGGTCGGCCTGGGGTTGGCGCGCGACGCGCCCTGGACCTTCTACCCGGCGGCGCTCGTGGCCGTCCTGGCGCTGTTCGCGGTGCCCGTGACGCTCGGCGCGCTGGCGGCGCTGGTGTTGATGCGCGTGGCGCCCGCCGGCCGCGTCAAGGAGGCTGCGACCGCCCTCAGCGTGGTGCTGGCCGCCGGGCTGATCCTGGGCCTGCGGGCGCTGCGCCCCGAGCAGCTCACCGACCTCACCCCCGAGGAGTTCGAGGTGTTCCTGACCACCTTCGCCGACCTCGGCGTCGGCTGGCTGCCGCCGGGCTGGGCCTCCAGCGCCATCTGGAGCGCGCTCGACGGCGCCGTCGCCAGCGCCGCGCTGCTGCTGCTCGTCGCCGCCGCGGCGCTCGGCCTGTGGGGCGTGGGGCGGCTCGCGGCGGTGGCGTACCGCGAGGGCTGGGTGCGCGGACTCGACCACCACCACGGCCGCGCCGCCGACCCTCGCAGTCGCGCCGCGGCCTGGTGGGAGTGGCCGTTGGCGCGGCTGGGACCGACCGGGGCGGTGGTGGTCAAGGACGTCCGCGTGCTGATGCGCGACCCGACGCAGTGGTCGCAGCTGCTGGTGCTGGTCGCATTGGCCGGGGTCTACCTGGTCTCGACCGCCAGCGTGGCGGTCGAGGGCCAGCGCTTCCGCGACGCGCTCGGGACGCTCAACGTCGCGTTCCTCGGCTTCCTCGTGACCGGCGTCGGCGTGCGCCTGGCGTTCCCGGTGGTGTCGCTCGAGGGCGAGGGCTGGTGGCTGCTGCGCACCGGCCCGCTCCGCACCCGCTCGCTGGTGCTCGGCAAGTTCCTGCACGCGCTGCCGACGCTGCTGGTGCTCGGCGGCGGCCTCGGCATCGCCCAGGCGCTCGTGCTCGACGTCACGCCGGTGCTGGCCACCGCCTCGGTGGTCGCCGGCCTGTGCGCCGCGGTGGCGGTGGCGGGGCTCGGCGTCGGCCTGGGCGCGGCCTTCCCGCGCTTCGACGCCACCAACCCCGCCGAGATCCCGATGTCGCCCGGCGGCCTGCTCTACATGACGATCGGCCTGGCGTACGCCGCCGCCCTCACGACGGTGCTGGCGTACCCGGCCTGGATGGCGCTCGTCGACCCGGCCAGCGCGGTCTGGGCGACCCCGGAGGGCCGGCTGGTGCTGCTCGCCGCGGTCACGCTGACCGCGCTCGTGGCGCTCACGTCGCTCGCCTTCGGCACGTGGCGCCTGCACCGGCTCGAGACCGGGCGGGAGTGACGCCTGGTCAGCGGCTCGGGCCGGCGGCGCGCACGGCCGCCGGCACCTGGTCGGCGAAGCGTTCGAAGTGCTCCGTGAACATGCCGGCCAGCTTGCGCGCCTGCTCGTCGTAGGCGCCGGCGTCGTCCCAGGTGTCGCGCGGCGTCAGGATCGCGCTCTCGACGCCGGAGACGCGCGTGGGCACCTCGACGCCGAAGACCGGGTCGACGCGCGTCGGCGCGTCGTCGAGCTCGCCCGACAGGGCCGCGTCGAGCAGCGCGCGCGTCTGCGCGAGGTCGATGCGCTTGCCGACCCCGTACGGTCCGCCCGTCCAGCCGGTGTTCACGAGCCACACGCGCGAGCCGTGCTCGCGCAGGCGCTCGCCCAGCATGGTCGCGTACGTGACCGGCGGCAGCGGCATGAAGGGCGAGCCGAAGCAGGTGGAGAAGGTCGCCTGCGGTTCGGTCACGCCGCGCTCGGTGCCGGCCACCTTGGCCGTGTAGCCGGCGAGGAAGTGGTACATCGCCTGCTCCGTGGTGAGGCGGCTGATCGGCGGCATGACGCCGAAGGCGTCGGCGCTGAGGAACACGACGTTGCGCGGGTGCCCGCCGCGCGAGCTCGGCTTCGCGTTGGGGATGAAGTGCAGCGGGTAGGCGACGCGCGTGTTCTCGGTCTTGCGATCGTCGAAGAAGTCGACGTAGCGCGTCTCTGGGTCTAGGACGACGTTCTCGAGGACGGCGCCGAAGCGCGTCGAGGCCGCGTAGATCTCCGGCTCCGCCTCGGCCGTGAGCTTGATCGCCTTGGCGTAGCAGCCGCCCTCGAAGTTGAACACGCCGTCCTCGGACCAGCCGTGCTCGTCGTCGCCGATCAGCGCGCGCTTGGGATCGGCCGAGAGCGTGGTCTTGCCGGTGCCGGAGAGGCCGAAGAAGAGCGCCACGTCGCCGCCCTCGCCCTCGTTCGCCGAGCAGTGCATGGGCAGCACGCCGTCGTGGGGTAGCTGGTAGTTCAGCACCGAGAAGATCGACTTCTTCACCTCGCCGGCGTACTCGGTGTTGGCGATCAGCACCAGCCGCTGGCCGAAGTCGACGGCGATGGCCGTGGTGCCGCGCGTGCCGTGGCGCGCCGGGTGCGCCCGCACGCTCGGCAGGTCGAGCACCGTCCAGCCCAGGCGGCCCTGCTGCGCCTCGGGCGCGCCCTCGACGATGAACAGGTTGCGGACGAAGAGCGAGTGCCAGGCCTTCTCGGTCACGATGCGCACCGGGATCTGATGCGTGGGATCGCTGCCGATGTAGAGGTCCTGGACGAACAGCTGCTTCTCCGCGGCCGCGTCGAACATGTCTTCCTGCAGGCGCTGGAACGATTCGGGGTCGAGCGGCTGGTTCACCGGGCCCCAGTCGACCGTCGCCTCGCTCACGGCGTTGCGCACCACGTACTTGTCGCGGGGCGAGCGGCCGGTGAACTTGCCGGTGTCGGCCACGAGTTGGCCGCGCGCCGCGAGCTTCGCCTCGCCGCGCGCGATCGCGTGCTCGTAGAGGGCGGCGGGGGGAGCGTTGACGATCGGGTTGCTGAGCGGCAATCGCAGCACGATCGAGGTGTCGTGTTGGAAGTCGGCCATGGGTCCTCGGCTTCCTAGGGGACGGTGCCCCCGGTCACCCGGTTATACCAGCGGCGGCGCGTCACGGACGCTGGGCACGGCGGCGCCGGTACACGCCGCCGAACGGCAGGCGTCCGGCCTCACCAGCGCAGCGTGACGCCGAGCCGCGCCGTCTGGCGCTCGGTGCGCAGGTCGACCCCGGCCTCGAGCGCGAACGAGCGGCTGATGTCGTAGCGCACCGCGGCCGACACGCCCGGCACCGGTTGGCCCGCGCCGGCGATGGGGAAGTCGAGCCGGCCCGAGAGGTCGAACGCCACCGGCCCGAGGTCGTAGGTGAGCAGGACCTCGTTCGTGAACGCGAAGGCGCGCTCCGCGTCGTCGAAGGTACCGACGCGGTACGAGGCGAACAGTTCGTCGGAGAGGTAACCGCCGAAGCGCAGCGACACGCCGAAGGGATCGCCGCTGCCATCGAAGAGGTCGGTGAGCGCGGTCGTGCGGATCTCGACCAGGTCGATGCCCAACGCCTCCGAGAGCGCGGCCTGCAACTCGGAGACCACGAGCAGGTCGAGCGCCGTATCGAGCGCCGTCTGCGCGACGGCGCCGGCGAACGCGCCGCCGCCCCCGGGTTCGAGCCTGCCGAGCGCGATCAGGCCCAGCAGCTCGAGGTCGGTCAGCGGCCGGGCGCCGGCCGTGAGCCCGTTCTGTACCGTGGCCACCTCGATCGTCGCGTCGCTGGTGAGGCTCGGCACCAGGTCCAGGTTCACGTCCCCATCGTCGTCCGTGGTGACGTCCGCGTCGAACGCCAGGACGACCTCGAAGCGCGGCCCGGGCGGGGTCACGAAGGTGATCGCGCTGCCCGGCACGACGACGCGGGCCTTCTCGAACGTGCTGCGCGCGACCACGCTGATGCGCGGCAGCACGCCCTGCGATGGGTCGAAGCGCGCGTCCGCGCGCACGAGCTCGAAGTCGCGCCCCGAGAAGCGGAAGGTGCCGCGCAGCGCCGTCGCGTTGCCCTGCAGCAGGGGCTCGGCGACGCTGCCCGTGAGCGTCAGGTCGAAGGCGGCCTCGGCGCTGCCGAGCGTCTCCGAGATCGTCACGCGCTGTGGGGCGACGATGCGGATCTGATCGAACACCACCAGCGACTGCGCGGCGCGGCGTGCGGCGCGCTCGCTGGCGCTGAGCGGCGGCGGCGCGCCGGGCTCACCCGGGACCGCCGCGGCCCTGGCGCCCAGGTCGACGCGCACGCTGCTCGCGTCGATGTTTCCGGAGAGCACCAGGCCATCGTCGAGGCGGGCGCGCAGGTCGGCGTCGAGCACGGCGTTGCCGACGAACAAGAAGGGCAGCGCCAGCTGCAGGCCGCGCCCGACGGCGCGCAGGTCGAAGGGAGCGAGCGTGCCGTCGATCCGGAACGGGGCGCCGAGCACACCGTCGACGAGCAGCGACGGCGCACCTCCGCTGCGCTGCGTCAACGTCGCCTCGATCCCCTCGAGGCGCCCGAGCAGCGGGATGTCGAGCCCGCCGAGCGCCACGAGCTCGACGTCGTCGAGGTCGAACGGGCTGAGCCGCAGACGGCCGCCCCCGGTGACGCGGAGCGTGCCCTCGAGCGGCGCGATCGCCGCGATCTCGAGCGCGACCGCCAGGGTGTCGCCTTCGAGTCGCACGTCACCGTCCCTGAGCTCGTAGCTGGTGCCGGCGACGTCGACCTGCAGCCCCGCGCTGGCGACCGTCACCACCGGCTGCGCGATGGTGCCGCTCCCGACGATGCTCAAGTCGCCCTCGGCGCTGACGCCGTAGCGCGCCAGGGCGGGCACCAGGCCGAGCAGCGGGCCGAAGTCCGCGGCGTCGGCGCTGAGTTGGAGGTCGATGCGTTCGGGCCGCACCTCGCCGCTCGCCTGCCAGGCGCCACGGCCCTCGAACGAGGCCTCCTGGATCCGCAGCGCACCGTCGGCCAGATCGAACGCGATGCGACCCGTCGTGACCACGCCGGCGCGCTCGAGCCGAACGTGCTCCGTGGCGACCCGCAGGTCGATCGGGGTGGCGTCGCTCGGGTCCCAACCGGCGCGCACCACCCCGGTCACCTCGGCGCTGACGTCGCTCGGACCGACCAGCCCTTCCGCGAGCGTGTGCAGCGGGAAACGCTCCAGGCGGGCCAGGGCCTCGAAGCGGCCGCCCTGCCACGACACCGCGACGTTGCTGCCCACGCCGCCGGTCGGGCCGCCGGTCCCCTCGATGCGGACGTCGGCGCTGGGCCGCGCCAGGTCGGCCGCGACGGTGGCGACCAGCGGGATGTCGCGCTCGGCGATCCGGAGGTCGCCCGCCACGAGCTGCCCGATGGCCTGGTCGCCTCGGACCACCAGCGATCCCGTGACCACGCCCGTCAGGAAGGGGACCGCCGTGGCGACGCCCGGCACGTCACGCAGGTCGAGCGCCGCGATGCGGAGGTCGATGCTGCGCGCCACGCCCGCCACGTCGGGGTACCACTCGGCGAGCAGGGCGGCGGGCAGGGGCGTGGTGCCGCGAGCGTTGAGCGCGCTGCGCCGCGAGCGCAGCATGAGGTCCAGGTCGACGCCTCCACCGATGCCGCGGACGTTGCCGTCCACACGGATCGGCGCGCCCACCGCAGCGTCGACGACCACGTTCGCGAGCGCCACCGAGCCGGACACGCCGTCCCCGGGCGCCGCTCGGAGTTCGCCCTGCAACCCCGCCTCGCCGTCGGACGACGGCCACGTGACGTCGCCCCGCACCACGATGGCGCGTGTCGCCAGGTCGGCGTCGAGCTGCAGCGACCAGGGCGCCGCACTCGTGACCAGCAGACGCCCGTCGGCGAAGGTGAGTTCGGCCTCGAGCGGGGCGCGTGGATCGAAGCCCAGGGGCCACCACGGTGCGTCGGCGAAGGCGGCGAGATCGGCGCGCACGCGGGCCTCGACCCGCTCCACGCCGTCCGCCGTCCCGTCGATCCGCACGCCGACGCCGGCGAGCGGCAGCGTGAGCGCGTCGACGCGCACCGCCCCGTCGGCGCCGAGGGCGATCGAGCCCTGCACGCTGCCGCGCCCGACCAGCCGCAGGCCGTCGCTGGCCAGCGCCTGGACGCTCGTCGCCACCGGGCCGTCGGGCAGCGTCTGCTCCAACCAGCCAGCCTCGATCAGCGCGCTCGTCGCGCGCACGCGCAGTGCGCCGGCCTCGGTTCCCTGCAGCCCGACGACCACCGGTCCGAGCGCCACCCTGACGTCGCCCGTGGCGCGCAGCGGCCGCTCCGCGTCGTCCCAGCTGCCGCGCAGCCGCAGCAGCCCGCCGGCCTCTGCGGCCGGGGCGGTGAGCTCCAGGTCGAGCTCCGGCCAGGCCCGGCCTGCCAGGCGCACCGCGCCGACGTCGTCGAGCGCGGCGGTCGCGTCGACGTCGAGCGCGTCGCCGTCGAAGCTCACGCTCAGTGCAGCGAGGTCGTCCAGCGCGGCGTGGCCGGCCAGACTCGGTACTGGCCGCTCGCCCGCCAGCGTGACGTCGGCGCGCAGGTCGCGGCTGGCCAGGGTCGCGTCCGCCAGGCCGACGCCGCCCTGCCAGACGCCCAGGGCCGTGCGCTCCACCACGCCCTCCAGCCGCCCGGAGAGCGCCTCGCCGGCCACGCGCAGCGCGCCGCTGCCGGCGCTGGGGTCGAGGTCGCCGTCGAGCTCGACGGCGAGCGGCGCGCCGCCGAGCGAGCCGGTGAGCGTGGCGCGCACGGTGAGGGCGTCGATGCCGCCAGCGAGCACGAGGCCGAGCCGTGCGTCGGCGCCGAGCGGCGGCAGCGCGACGTCGGCGAGCGTGGCGGCGACGCGTCCCTCGGGCAGCGCCAGGTCGAGGTGCCCCCAGTCGCCCGCGAGCGACCAGTCGGCGCGCGCGCCCCCCGTGCCGTCCAGGCGCGCGTCGCCGAGCGCGACGTCGGCGATGGCGAGACCCTCCACGGTCCCGCTCGACGCCGGCCAGGGACCGTCGACCCAGTGCAGCTCGGCGTCGAGCGCTCCCGCGAGGGCGGGCGTCAGCAACACCAGGTCGCCGCGCACGGCGACGCTCCACGGCGCGCTGGACACGTGCAGCGTCAACGCCTCGGGGTCGGCCTCCCAGGTGACGCCGATGCCGTCGGCCAGCGTGCTCACGCGCAGCGCGACACCCGGCGCGAGCTCGACGCGTCCGTCGGCGCGCAGGTCGCCGGGCTCGTAACGACCCTGGAGCACGGCGATCACGTCGCCGCTGCGGAGGTCGGCGTCGATGCTCGCTCGTTCCGCGCGCGGCCGCACCTGCGCGCGCAGGCTCCCCTCGACCCCGTCGTCGGCGCGCAGCACGAGGCTGACCAGGGGATCGGCGGCTGGGCCGGTGACCTGGAGGTCGCCGGCGTACCGGCCCGGAACGCCCTCGACGCGCCCGGCCGCCAGCACCAACACGCCGGCGAGCTCCGCGTCGGCGAGGGGTCGGTCGAGCCGGGTGGTCAGCGTGAAGGGGCCGGTCAGGCGGCCCGTGAGCGCCGGCCCGAGCTCCAGGTCGGCCAGGTCGAGGTCCGAGCGGCCCGTCACGTCGAGGCGACCGTCGGCGCTCAGGCGGCCTTGGCCGCTGACGCTGCCGCCGGGTAGGTGCAGCCGCAGGTCGTCCGCGACGACCACCGGGCCCTCGTCGCCGAGCGTCGCGTCGAGCGTCAGCGACGCGCGCGGTTCGTCGAGCCAGGGCAGCCAGGCGCGCACGTCGACGTCGGCGAGTCGCAGCTGGGCCCGCCCGCCCGCGTCGTCCCACCGCGCGCTGGCGCTGAGGCCCTCGCCGACGAGGTTGGCGCGCAGGGCGCCGGCGTCGAGCCAGGCGCGGCCGTGCGCCGCGACCGGGCCGACCAGCGCGAGGGCGGTGTCGAGCGTCGTTCCGGCGGCTCCGCCCGTGGCCTGACCCGACACCGCCAGGCGCCAGGCGTCGATGCCGGCGCCCGCGAGCGGCACGTCGAGGTCGAGGTCGAGCTCCCAGCCGTCGCTGGGGTCGGCGGCGAGTCGGCCGCCGATGGAGCCGGCCGGGGCGTCGGCGAGCCAGGTGGCCGCGCCGATCTCGAGGTCGCCAGCGCCGACCACGTCGGCGCTGAGCCGAGCGTCGGCGGGCAGGCCAGAGATGTGCGCGACGGCGCCGCCGCCGAAGCCGTCGCCGCCCTGCCAGGTGAGATCGCTCGTCAGGTCCAGGTCGACACCCGCCAGCGTTCGCTCCAGCGTCCCCACCAGGCGCGCGCCGCCGCCTTCCCACACGAGGTCGAGCGTGTCGTCGAGTCGAGCGCGCCAGGCGCCGCGGTCGTCGTCCGGGCCGGTGATCTCGACCACGGCCTCGTCGTCGTGCCAGCGCACCGGGCCGCGCAGGTGGAGCGGGGCGGCGAAGCCGTCCACGTCGAGCGCGAACCCGGCGCCGCTGGCGCTGACCTGCAGCGGCAGGCCGGCGGCCGTGGCGTCGAGCTCGGCGCTCACGTGCCACGGGCCGGCCGCGCTGCGGTCGTCGGCAGCGTCGACGCCGAGCGACAGCCGCTCGTCCAGCCAGGTCGCCGTGACGGCGACGCCGTCCCAGGTGGCGTCGGCGGTCGCGGCGTCCAGGTCGCCTTGCAGTGCGAGTTCGGTCGGCCCTGCCAGCAGCGTGCCTGCCGCCGCCACGCGCCAGGCTCCGGTGGGGTCGTCGGGCGAGTGCTCGATGGTGCCCGCGAGGTCGCTGTCGGGTCCCGTGAACTGCGCGCTGGTGGCGCGCAGCGAGGTGTCGCCGGCGAGCGCGAGCCGCCACGGTCCGGTGGCCTCGGCGAGGGCCAGGGTCCAGGCGTCCTCGGTCAGGCTGGCCGCGACCGTGACCTCGACCGACGCCACGCGCAGCGTGCCGTCGGCATCGAGGGCCACGTCGACCGCACCGTCGCGGAGCGCGAGGTGCGCGCCGCCGCTCAGCGCGCCGCCGAGCGGGAGGTCGAGCGCCGCCGCGAGGGCGTCGACGTCGAGGTCGGCCAGGTCGGCGAAGGCGCGAACGCCGGCTGCGTCGTACGAGACGTCGGCCGAAGCCCAGGCCGCGTCGGCGGGACCGACCCGGACGCGGCCCGCGCCCGCGTCGGCGTCGCCGCTCAGCCGCGCCGCCAGCGCGAGCTCGCTGCCGTCGTCCAGGCGCCACACGCCGCTGGCGTCGAGCGTGTACGCGCCGAGCCGATCCGGATCGAGCACGGCCTCGGCGCGCAGCGCCGTCAAGGGCTCGAGCGCGCTGCCCGCCTCGGCGTCGAGCGGTCGCAGCAACGTCGCCGGAGCGGCGCTCGTGAGCGTCACGTGCCAACCGTCCGCGGCGACGCGCGCCTCGCCCTCGACGAGTTCGCCCGACAGTCGGGCGAGCGCCGGGTCGGCGGCGTCGAGGACCAACAGGTGCGGCGTTCCGGCCAACCACAGCGGCTGTTCCCAGCGTCCGCCCGCGGCGCCCGGGCCCAACGACCAGGCGCCACCGTCGCCACGCAGCTGCCAGCCGTCCTCGCTGCGCAGCTCGGCGCTCACCTCGGGCCAGCCGAGCGGCTCGAGGGCCCCGGCCGCCAGCCTGACGTCGGCGCTGAAGGCGCCGTCCCAGCGCCCGTCGAACGCGAGCGCGAGCACGTCGTCGAAGGCGCGCGCCGTGCCGCCGAGGAGCAGCGCGTCGCCAGCGCCGGTCACTTCGGCGCTCGCGGCGACGTCCGCGCCGAGCGCCAGGTCGATGGCGAGCTGTCCGGTCCAGGCGCCGGCGCTGCGACCGACCGAACCGCCCAGCCGCAGGTCGGCGTCGGGGTCGAGCCCTGGGAGCTCCAGCCAGGCGCTGGGGGAGAAGGCCTGGAACGACGCGCTCCAGTCGGCGCCCGACCCGGCGGCCTCGAGGCCCGGCGCCTGCGCGCGCCAGCTGGCCGCGCCGGCGCTCAGCGCGGCCTCGACGCGCAGCGCGTCGGTGCCCGGGCCGGGCGTCCACACGGCCGTCACGTCGGCGGCGCCCGCCGTCGGCCTCACGCTCCCCTGCCAGGCGAGGTCGCCCTGCGCGCGGACGGCGTCGCCGAGCACGGCGCTCCAGTGGTTCGCGGGGGCGGCGCCGGACAGGCGGGCTTCGGCCAGGGTGCCGTCGGCGCGCAGGAGCGTGGGACCGTCCAGGCGCTCGAGCGCGAGGTCGAGCGGCCCGTCGGGCCGCTCCGACGACCACGCCACCGCTCCACGGAGCCGAGCCCACGGCGTCGCCCCGGCGTCGACGCGTTGCTCGAGCTCGAGCACCGCGTCGACGCCGTCGTGCCACGAGACCGTGAGCGTCGAGCCGCCCAGCACGAGGGTGGCAGCGGCCTCGGCCAGGTCGACGTCGGCGCGCCAGGTGCCGAGCGGCAGCGTCAGCGGGCCGGCGGCGAGGTCGGGCAAGGCGCCCGCTCCGACGCCGCCGGCGGCGTCCAGGCGCACCGGGCCGAGCGGCCCGAGGCCGGCGGTGAGCGCGAGGTCGGGCGTGAGGCGGCCGTCCAGCGTCCACGCCTCGCCGGCGGCCTCCGCTCGGAGCGACAGCGCCAGGCCGAGGTCGTCCGCCGTGACGACGGCCAGCGCGGGGAGCGGGGCGTCGAGCGCCAGCCTCGCCTCGCCCGTGGCGCCGTCCGCGTCCGCGCGGAGCGCACTCGTCAGGCGCCCCGACCACTCGCCTTCGACCCCGGCGAGCGCCAGCAACGGCGTCACGGGGACGTCGCCGTCGAGGCGCCAGGCGGCGTCCGCGGCCTCGAAGCGGAGCTCGTCGCCGGCGACGTCGAGGCTGGCGCTCAGGCCCTCCGGGGCGCTGCTGGCGTCGAGCCTGACGTCCCCGGCGCTCAGCGTCGCGCTGATCGCTCCGAACGCGTCGCCCACGGCCGTGAGGTGTGCCGGGACCGTCGGGGTGGTGACGACGACGTCGGCGCTCCAGCCGCCGTCGACCACCGCCCCGGCCGCGCCGTCGAGGCTGAGCTCGATCCCCGCGACGTCGAACGCGAGCGCCGCGAGCCGGGCCTGCCAGCCCTCCGCGCCGACCTCCAGCGACACGCGCCCCGCGTCGTCTTCGAGCGACCAGCCGCCCGCCACCGGCGCCAGGCCCAGGTCGAGCGCAGGCGTCGCCAACGCGACCGGGCCGGTCCAGTCCAGGGCGGGCAGGCGCAGCTCGAGCGCGCGCTCGCCGCCGATCCCGCCGCTGACCGCGAACTCGCCGAGCGCGCCGTCGAGCGTGGCGCCAGCGCCGTCGACGTCGACGGCGACGGCGCCGCGCAGGTCGAGCGTGCTCAGCCACGGCCCCAGCCGCGGCCGCGCCGGCGCTGCGCCGGCGACGGCCAGCGACAGTCCCGGTGCAGCGATCGTGCCGCCGACCTGGAGCGACACCGCCGGGGCGGGCCCCGACCACCAGGCGTCTGGGACCAGCAACTGCATGGAGCCGTCCAGGGGCGCGTCGCCGGCCAGCCGGGGCGCCACCAGCGCCCCGCGCAGCCGCGCGCCGCCCACCTCGGCGCTCTCCACGAACAGCGCGGCCCCGTCGGCGTCGAGCGCCAGGTCGGCGGCGATCGGGACGCCGTCGCCCAGCGCCAGCGTGCCGGTGAACTCGGCCGACCCCGTCGCCTCGGCGCCGAAGCGCAGCGCGCCCTCGAGCGCGTCGATCGCCAGCGGTCCCCAGGCGCCGCCCACCAGGCTGGCGGCGACGTCGGTGATCGCGTCCTCGACGTCGACGCGGAGGTCGAGCTCGCCGCCCGCGAACGCACCGTTGCCGAGGATGCTCAGGCGACCGTCGGCGTAGCGCACGACGGCGTCGAGCGCCTCGGCGGGTACGCCGTAGACGCTCCCGTCGACGACCGCGTCGACCTCGACGCGAGCGGTGGTCCAGCCCTCGACGCGCACGTCGGCCGTGACGCGGCCCTCGCTGGGCGGTGGCGGTCCGTCGACGCCCAGCGCCCACAGCAGCGGCGTCACCGACTCCAGCGCCACGTCCGCCCGACCCGTGGCGCTCCAGCGCGCGGCGGGGACGTCGACGATGGCCTGCGCGACGACGGTGCCGCCGGCGGCGCTGCCGCTGAGTTCGGTGTGGACCCGTGCCCCGTCCCAGCGAACCGGACCCGAGATGGCGTCGACCACCGCGCCGTACGTCTCGACGACGCCGTCCTCGACGTGACCCTCTGCCGTCACGCGGCCGTCGCCGATGCGCACCTCGCCGCGGACCGTGCCGGCGCTGACGCCGTCCCACCACGCCCGCGCCAGGGTCGCGTCCGCGGCGACGATCTGCAGCACCACCTGACCCGTCACCGCGTCGGCCCGGCCGATCAGTTCGGCGGAGCCGTCGGCGGTGCGGAGCGTGAGCGCCAGCGCCAAGTCGTCGCCGTCGCCGCTGACGCCGATGTCGACCAGCTGGACGTCGGGCAGCGTGAACGGCACGTCTGCGACGGACACGTCGGCGCCCGCGAGCTCGACCTCGCGCCACAGCAGGCGCGGGAGCGGCCAACCGCCCTCCGCCGGCTCCGCCGGCTGCCAGGCCGCCAGGGCCCGGGCGACGTCGACGTCGCCCGTCAGGTCGGTGAGGTGCACGCGCAGCGGCAGCTCGCCCGTCACGAGCGGTGGCAGGAACCAGCCGAGCCGCGCCTCGGCCATGTGCAGGTCGACGCCCTCGGCGCTCAGCACCACGTCCTGGAGCATGATGCCGCGCCACAGGTTGCCGCCGCTGCGTTCGAAGCGCAGCGTCACGCCGGCGTCGCGCGCCGCCTCGACCACGCGGGCCAGCACCGGCTCGCGCACGGCCGGGTGCCCTGGGAGCAGGCCGGCGAGTACGAGGAGTGCGAGCAGGAGCGCGATGCTCAGAGCGGTGCGGCGGGGCATCAGGTGTTGGCCCGAGGGGACCGCTCGCCGAACGGCCAGGCACGTCCCAGCCGACGTCGGAGGGTCGTCGTCACCGTTCAAGCGTAGCACCCGTCCATGAGATGACGAGGTAGCATGCCGGCCATGGAACGCTCACAACACACGGCCCAGGCAGAGCGCCTGACGGCGATGGTCAAGGGCAGGGTCCAGGCCGTCGGCTATCGCGCATTCCTGCAGCGCCACGCCCGCGACCTCGGCCTCGCCGGCCACGTCGAGAACCTGCCGGACGGGCGCGTCGAGGTGCTGGCGGAGGGCCCGCGCGAGGCGCTCGAGAAGCTGCTCGTGCACATCCGCAACGGGCCGACGCACGCGCTGGTCGACGACGTCGACGTGGTGTGGGGCGAGGCGGCGGGCGAGCGTGGCTTCCACACCTACTGAGGCCGCGCCGGCGCCGTTGGGCGGCGAGCGCCTGGCGCTGGTGCCGGGCGTGCTCGGCGCCAACGCACGCGAGCGCGCCACCGACCTGGCAGGGGCCGCCGCCGACG
>REEJ01000108.1 GCA_007695125.1 Trueperaceae bacterium
CGCCGATGCAGTAGCGGGCGCCGTGGCCGAACGGCAAGTAGGCGAACGGATCGCGCGGCGCGCTCCACGGCCCATCGTCTCCCGCCCAGCGTTCGAGCCGCACCGACGTCGGTTCGCGCCACGAGGCCGCGTCTCGCTGGGTGTGGAACGTCGACAACCCGACGAGCGCCCCGGCCGGCAGGTGCACGTCGCGCCACAGCACGTCTTCCGCGGTCACGCGCAGGATCGCCGGCGCCGGCGGGTAGAGCCGCAACGCCTCGCGCCAGAGCGCGTCGATCGTCGGGTGGGCGGCCGCGCTGGCCGGGTCGAGCGCGGCGACGTCGTCGGCCACGCGGCTGTGCAACGCCTGGTCGCACAGCAGCCAGGCGCACCACGTCAGCGCCGCCGTGGTGGTGTCGAAGCCCGCCGACACCAGGCTCACGGCCTGATCGCGCAGCTCCGCGTCGTCCAGCGCGGCGCCCTCGCCCTCGGAGCGCAGGAGGAGCGACACCACGCTGTCGTCGTCGGCACCATGTTCGCGGCGCCGCGCGATCTCCGCGTACAGCACCGCGTCGACGCGTCTTCGGGCGGCCAGGAAGCGCCACCACGGCGTGCCCGGCAGGGGCACACGGAAGAGTTGGGCGAGGAACGGCTGGTTCGCGAAGGCCATCATCGAACCCAGGTCGCGATGCAGGCCGGGGTGACGCGCGCGCGTGCCGGGGCCCAGCAAGACGTCGATCACCAGGTCGAGGACGACCCCGCGCAGGGCGCCCTGCAGCGCCACCGTGCCGTGCCCGATCACCGTGCGGCTCCACGCCTCGAAGGCGCCGACGGCGCGCTCCGTCCACGTGTCGACGCGCTGGCGGTGGAACGCCGGTTGCACCCGCCGGCGGCGGCGGAGGTGCTCGGGCTCATCCGACACGATCAGCGCCGTGGGACCGCCGATCGGTTCGAGGAAGCGGTACGCCGCACGGTTGCGGAAGGCGCCGGCGCGCTCCTGGAGCACGAAGCGGTTGGCCTCCGCGCCGATGAGCCAATGGAAGCGGATGGCGCCGAACCCGAACACGAACGCATCGCCGTGGCGTGCGCGCAACACGTCGATGGCAGCGCGTGTGTCGCCCGCCGCCAGGTTCATCACCCGCGCGTGCTCGAGGCCCCGCGGCCCCGGCACCGGGCGCGGTCCCACCGCGGCGGCGCCGTCAGCGGATGCCGTGGAGAACCTCCTCGAGGCCGTCGGGATCGATGATCCTGACCTCCTTCGGCCGCGTCATGATCACGCCCTCCTCCTCGAGTGCCTTCAGAGCCCGCGTCACGGTCTCGCGCGACGTGCCGGCGAGGTTGGCGAGGTCCTGGTGGGTCAGGCGCACCAGCGCGCCGTTGGCCTCGAGCGACACCACGCCGGAGCGGTAGAGCCGCAGCAGCACGTACGCCACGCGGCCGGGTGCGTCCTTGTACGACAGCACCTGCGCCTCGTCGTCCATGCCGCGCAGGCGGTTGGCGAGCGTGGTCGTCAGGTTGAGGTTCACGGTGGGGTAGGTCGTCAAGAGGCGCTGGAAGTCGTCGCGGAAGAGCATGTAGGCGCTGACCTTCGAGAGGGCGAGCGCCGTGGCGGAGCGCGTGGCCTGGCCGAGCAGCGCCATCTCGCCGAAGAACTCCGGCGGCTGCAGGAGCGCCAGGGTCTTCTCGTGCCCGCCGAGGTCGACCTTCGACAGCTTCACCAACCCGCCGGCGAGCAGGTAGAGCGCGTCGCCGGTGTCGCCCTCGCGGAAGAGCACGGCGCCCTCGTCGAAGCTGCGTGGCCGCACCACGCCCGCGGCCACCTCGAGCGCGCGCTGCGGCGCGCCCTGGAACAGCGGAACGCCCGCGAGGAACGCGATCGTATCGGGTGCGTCGACGCCCTCGTGCACCTCAGCGCCTCACAGGTGGTGTTCGGAACAGGATGAGCACGGTTCGTATACTACCCCCATGCACCCCGTCCTCGAAAGCGTCGACCTGCGCAAGGGCTACCCGTCCCCGCAGGGACGCGTCGAGGTGCTGCGAGGCGTGGACCTGCGCGTCGAGCAGGCCGAGGTGGTGGCGGTCCTGGGCCCATCGGGGTCGGGGAAGAGCACCTTGCTCCATCTCATGGCCGGACTCGACGGCGTCGACGGTGGCGAGGTGCGGTGGGCGGGCGTTCGCATCGACCCCGCGGCGCCTGGGCTGGCCGCGCGTCGGGCGGCTCACGTCGGGTTGGTGTTCCAGCACCACTACCTGCTCAGCGAACTCGACGTCATCGAGAACGTGACGCTGCCAGGACGGATCGCGGGCCGCAGGGTGGACGACGAGGGGCGCGCCCTCCTCGAAGCGATGGGCCTCGCCGACCGAGCCCGCGCCACGATCCACGCGCTCTCGGGTGGCGAGCGCCAACGCGTCGCCGTCGCCAGGGCCCTCGTGCTGGGCCCCAGCGTCGTGCTGGCCGACGAGCCCACCGGTAGCCTCGATCGCGCCAGCGCGCACGCCGTCTACCAGGTGTTGCGCACCGCGGCGAACGCCCGTGGTGCGGCCGTGGTCATCGTCACGCACGACGAGGCGCTGGTCGCCGACGCCGATCGGCACGTCAGGCTCGACGAGGGGCGACTCGCGGTCACCGAGCCGCTGGGTGCCGCGGGCGCCTGACGCGCGGCACTGCTCAGTCCGCTTTCGGAGGCTCGTCGCGGCGGGCCCGTTGGCGTGAGCGCGCCGCCGCCTGGGGATCGTTGCGTTCCACCCACCGAACGAGCCAGTGCTGGACGCGTGGCCGGACCTTCCCGATCACCACCATCATCGCGAGCATCACCACGAGCGCCAACAGCATCACCGTGTCGGACACGAAGATCAGGTCACCGAACCAGGCGCTCGCGACAAGCCAAGGGAAGCGCGCGATCATGGCCGTGACCCACAGGTCGCGCAGGCGCAGCGACGACAGGCCCGCCGCGACGACCGCGAAGTCGACGTTGAGGACGAAGAAGATCACGCCCCACAACAGCAGCGAGCGCACGCCGAGCAGGGACTCCCACTCGGCCCAGGCGGCGGGGGAGACGATCTTGAGCGCGATCGGCCGGCCCAGGCGACGCGACAGGTTGAGGGCCACGAGGGCTCCGAGACCCAAGCCCACGACGCCGTACGCGATGGCGGGACCCGTCCCCAACGCGGCTCCGCCCAACGCGCCCACGAGCGGCGTCGGGATGAACGGCAGCAGCGCCGTGACCACGAACGACAGCACGTAGTAGAGCGGGGCGAGCCAACCGGCATCGTTGATAAAGTACGCGAGGGCGTCGGTCATCGGCTCGCGCCCTATCGTACGTGCCGGCGATGACCGGTGCGTGTGTTCGCGCTCTGGAACCCTTCACGATGCAGACCAGCGACCCCACCCGTACCCCCCTGCGCCTCGAGCCGGCGCTCGTCGAGCGCCCCTGGGGCGGCCGGCGCCTCGTCGACCTGCCGCGCGCCGCGCCGCCACCGGACGGCCCGGTGGGCGAGGCCTGGTTGGCCGGCCCCGACACCCGCGCCGTGCCGGCGAACGACGGCCGCGCCGACCCGGCCGACCCGGCAGGACCGACGGCCACGCTCGGCGGCCTCGCCGCCACGCTCGGCGAAGCGTTCGTCGGCAGCGCGCCGTTCGCGCGTTACGGTGCCCGCATGCCGCTGCTCGTCAAGCTCTTGGACGCCGTGGAGACGTTGTCGGTGCAGGTGCATCCCGACGATGCCTACGCGCTGTCCGCCGAGCGCGCGAGCGGCCACCTGGGGAAGACCGAGGCGTGGTTGATCATCGACGCCGCCGCCCACGCGAGCGTGGCCTGGGGCTGGCGCCGCGCCGTCTCGCGCGACGAGGTCCGCGACGCCGTGGCCGCCGGCGCCCTGGAGACGCTGCTGCGCCAGTTGCCGGTCACGCCGGGCGACGTCGTCGTGAACGAGGCCGGCGTCGTCCACGCCGTCGGCCCAGGTATCGTCTTGTACGAACTGCAGCAGGCGAGCGATCTCACCTATCGGCTCTACGACTTCGACCGCCGCGACGCCGCGGGTCGAGCGCGCGACCTGCACGTCGACAAGGCGCTCGACGTCGCGCGCTTGACGCCCGCTGGCCCCGCTGCCCCCCCGCTGCCGCTGGCGCCTGGGCGGCAGCGCCTCGCGACCACCGACGCCTTCCGCATGGAGCGCTGGACGCTCGGCCGCGAGGCTGCCCCGCTCGAGCACGCCTGGCAGGTGGAGCCTCGCAGCCTCGAACTCTGGACGGTCCTCGAGGGCGCCGCCACGCTGGCGTGGGAGGGCGGCAGGTGCGCCTTGGAGCGCTTCGAGAGCGTCGCGTTGCCGGCGCGGCTGGGTCCGGCCCGCTGGCGCGGCGACGCCGTGTTGGTGCGGGGCACGGCGTGAGCGCCGGCGGCATCGGCGACGTCGGCGCGACCGGCGGCAACGCGCCCGCGGGCCCGGTCGCCCGTGCCCTGCCGCGCCTGCTGGCGCTGCTCGCGCCGTATCGCGCCCAGGTGGTGGGCGTGTCGCTCCTCATCGCCGTGAGTTCCGCGGTCGCCCAGCTGGCGCCGCAGTTCGCGCGCTACGTGCTCGACGTGGCGATCCCGGCCGGCGACCTGCGCATCTTCGGCGTGCTGGCGCTCGTCCTGGTCGCGTACTACGTGATCCGCGAGGCGCTCGAGTACGCGGGCATGTTCGTGTCGTTCGCGTTCACGCAGCGCGTGGTCGACGACGTGCGCCGCAGCACCTACGCCCACCTGCTCACGCTGCCGCTGGCGCGCTTCACGCGCGAGCGCTCCGGCTCGCTCGTCTCGCGCGTCGTCGCCGACGTCAACGCGCTCGAGGCGATGATCCAGGCCGGGGCGTCGCGCATCGTGGGCCAACTGTTCAGCATCGGCGTCGTGCTGGCGTTGATGTTCGCCATGCACTGGCCGCTGGCGCTGGTGGCGGTGCTGGTCGTCGTCGCGATGAGCGCGGTCACCATGGCGTTCCAAGAGCCGCTGCGGCGCCTCGCGCGCGCGGTGCGCGCCAAGGTCGGCGACATGACCGCGGTGGCGACCGAGGCGATCGGCCACATCGCGACCGTCAAGGGCTTCACCGCCGAGGCGCAGGAGAGCGGACGCTTCGGGGGCGAGTCGCGCTCGTACCGACGCCTCAACCTCGAACGTCGTCGCCACCTCGGCCTGATGCAGGGCGGGATCGGCCTGGCCGGTGGCCTCGGTGCCGGGGCCATCCTGGTGATCGGCGGCATCGCGGTCTCCGGCGCCGCCGGCGACGCGCTCGCGACGCTGCCCGGACCCGAGCTGACCGTCGGCGTCCTGGTGGCGTTCCTGCTCTACCTCGGTCAGCTGATGGGCCCGGTCGTGTTCGTCCTGAACTTCAACAACCAACTCCAGGCCGGCGTCGCGGCGCTCGAGCGCCTCGACGAGTTGATCACGCGGCCGAGCGAGCCGAGCGGCGAGCGCGCGCTGCCCGAAGGGACCGAGCTGGTGATGCAGGGCGTGCGCTTCCGCTACCCCGAGGCGGAGCGCCCGGCGCTCGATGGCTTCGACCTGACGGTGCCGGCCGGCGGGACGGTGGCGCTGGTCGGCGCCTCCGGCGGCGGCAAGAGCACCGTCACACGCCTGGTGCAGCGGCTCTACGACCCCGAGGCGGGCCGCATCGCGCTCGGGGGCGTCGACCTGCGCGACCTCGACCTGCGCGCCCTGCGCCGCGCGATCGCGATCGTCCCGCAGGAGCCGACGGTGTTCAGCGGCAGCGTGCTGGAGAACGTGCGCTACGGCAGCCCCGAGGCCGTCGAGGCCGACGTGCTGCGGGCGCTGACGCTCGCCGGCGCGGCGACGTTCGTGGGCGAGCTTCCGCAGGGTGTGCACACCGAAGTGGGCGAGCGCGGCGTGAAGCTGTCGGGTGGGCAGCGCCAGCGCCTGGCGATCGCGCGGGCGCTGTTGCGCGGGGCCCGGGTGCTCGTGCTCGACGAGGCGACGTCGCACCTCGACGCAGAGGCCGAGGCGGTCGTCCAGGAGGCCCTCGCCGGGCGCCTTGCGGAGGGGAGCGTGACCATGCTGGTGATCGCGCACCGGCTCGCGACGGTGCGCGAGGCGGACGCCATCGCCGTCGTCGAGGGTGGCCGCGTGGTGGAGCGTGGCGATCACGCCACGCTGATCGCTCGCGGTGGTCGCTACGCGCGTCTGCACATGCTGCAGCATCGCGGGCTCGCCGACGGCCGGTATGGCGCCGCGCAGGACGGCGACGAACCGGCGGGCTGAGCGCTCGCGAGGCTGGGGCTGGTCAGGCCGGGGCCGGTCAGGCCGGCGGCACGCCGGGCGGGCGGGTCGCGCGGGCGTCCACCGTCACCGGCGGGGGTTCGAAGGTGCCTTCGTCCGCGACCGCCAACATCACCTCGAGCACCTGACCGAAGTCCTTGACGATCGTGACCTCGAGTTCCGCCAGGATCTCGGCGGGCACGTCTTCGAGGTTGGCCTCGTTGGCCTCGGGCAGGAGCACGCGGCTGATGCCGGCCTGGTGCGCGGCGAGCAGTTTCTCCTTGACGCCGCCGATGCCGAGCACCCGACCGCGCAGCGTGATCTCGCCCGTCATGGCGACGTCGCCGCGGATGGGGCGCCCGGTCAGCGCGCTCACGACCGCCGTCGCGATCGCGATCCCCGCCGACGGGCCGTCCTTGGGCGTCGCGCCTTCGAGCACGTGCACGTGCAGGTCGCGCGTCTCGTGGAAGTCGGCCGGTAATCCGTAGTCGCTGGCGTGCTTGCGCAGGTACGCGATGGCCGCCTGGGCGCTCTCCTTCATGACCTCGCCGAGCTGTCCCGTCAACGTCACCTTCCCCTTGCCGGGGACCGAGACGACCTCGATGTCGAGCGTCACGCCGCCGACCGACGTCCAGGCGAGGCCGTGCGCCAACCCGATCTGGGGCTGCTTGTCGGTCGCCTCGTCACGGTACGGCGGCACGCCGAGCAGGGTGCGGACGCGCTCGGCGTCGACCGTGTGCTCGCCGTCCCACGCCTCGTCCAGGAAGGCCTTGGCGAGCTTCCGCGCGGTCTTGGCGATCAGTCGGTCCATCGTGCGGACACCGGCTTCGCGGGTGTACTCGGTCACGATCTTGCGCACCGCGTCGTCGCCGATCGTCGCGCGCTCCTCGAGGCCGTGGTCGGCGAGCTGCCGCGGCACGCGGTAGCGACGCGCGATCGCCATCTTCTCGTCGAGGGTGTAGCCCGGGATGTGGATGACCTCCATGCGGTCGAGCAGCGGCCGCGGGATGGTCGAGAGCGTGTTGGCCGTCGTGATGAACATGACCTTCGAGAGGTCGTACGGGATCTCGAGGTAATGGTCGGCGAAGGTGTCGTTCTGTTCCGGGTCGAGCACCTCGAGCAGGGCCGACGACGGATCGCCGCGGAAGTCCGCGGTCATCTTGTCGACCTCGTCGAGCAAGAAGACCGGGTTGATCTTGCCGGCGGTCTTCATGCCCTGGATGATCCGGCCGGGCAGCGAACCGATGTAGGTGCGGCGGTGACCGCGGATCTCGGCCTCGTCGCGCACGCCGCCCAGGCTCATGCGCACGAACGAGCGGCTCATGCTGCGCGCGATCGACTTGCCCAGCGACGTCTTGCCGACGCCGGGCGGTCCCACCAGGCACAGGATGGGCGACTTGTAGTCCGCGCCTTCGCGGTCCTTCGTCAGCTGGCGCACCGCCAGGAACTCGAGGATGCGCTCCTTCGGCTCTTCGAGCGCGTGGTGGTCCTCGTCGAGGATCTTCTCGGTGTGGGCGATGTCGAGCGTCTCGTCGTCGATCTCGCTCCAGGGGAGGTCGAGCAGGACGTCGAGGTAGGTGCGGACCACGGTCGCCTCGGGCGAGCCGCCGGCCATCTTCTCGAGCCGCTCGATCTCCTTGAGCGCCCGCTCCTTGGCGGCTTCGGGGAGGTCCTTCTCCTCGACCTTCTGCTTCAGCTCCTCCGCCTCGGAGGCGTCGTCGCTGCCGAGTTCGCGCTGGATCGCCTTCAGTTGCTCGCGCAGGTAGTACTCGCGCTGGTTCGCGTCCATCTGCTGCTTGACGCGAGCGCTGATCTGCTTCTCGGTGTCGAAGCGTTCCAGGTCGCGCGACAGGTACCCGAGGACGAGCTCGAGACGGGTGGCCGGATCGGCCTCCTCGAGCACGGCCTGCTTGTCGCCGCTCTCCCAGGTCGCGTACTTGGTGACGACGTCGGCCAGCGGGCCGGGCTCCTTCAGCGACTTCAGGTTCTCGAGGTGGAACGAGTCGAGCCGGAGGTTCTTGTTCTGTTGGGCGTACTCGCCGAACACGCTCTTGACTTGGTCGACGATGGCGCCGACCTCCGAGGCGGTGCGCGCCGACGGCGGCTCCTTGATCGTGGTCACCTGTGCGCGCAGGGTGGCGCCGGGGAGGTAGGCGTCGATGCGGGCGCGTTCGCGCCCCTCGACCAACACCTGCAGCGTGTCGTCCGGCAGGCGGATCACCTGCTTCACGACGCACAAGGTGCCGACGTCGTACAAGTCCGCAGACGCCGGATCGTCGACCCTTGGCTCGCGCTGCACGACCAGCAAGACGCGGTTGTCACCCGCCTGCGCCTCCTCGAGCGCGCGTTTCGACTTCGGTCGGCCGACGTCGACGTTCTCGAGTGTGCGCGGGAGCACGACTTGCGTCCGCAACGCGATGACGGGCAGTTCCCAATCCATGGGTCAGTGAACACCGGCAGGGCGCCGGGAGAGGTAACGCATCTGACGCATGGCGCCGCCCGCGGCGCTGCGGGCGGCGCCGCCATGCCCGATCTCAGCTGCGGCTGCGCTCCAGTACGGCGCGCAGCAGCGCGGCCCGACCGCGCACGCCGGCCAGGTCGAGCGCGTCGGCGCGCGCGAGCGCGCCCTCCTCGGCGGCCGTGTCGTCGCTCAGCACGGCCGCCTCGGCGTCGAGCCGCAACGCCTCCGGCTCGCGGCCGTCGGCGCGGGCGAGCCCTGCCAAGCGCCGGGTACGGCCTGCCGCTGAGGCCGGAGCCGAGCGGCCGAGGCGCACGTTCGCGACGGCGACGACCCAGTGCGCCCGCGCCCGCCACCTCCGCGCGCGCTCGCGCTCCGCGGCGTGTGCGGCGCCGCGGAGCGCCGCCCGAGCGACCTGCTCGAGCGCCTTGCGCGGCGCGGCGTGCAGCGCGTGCACCTGTGCGATGGCCAGCAACGCCGTGACGACGGCGGGGTCGCCTGGGTGCCACTCGGTCTGTCCGAGCGCCTCGCCCAGGCGCGGCAGCGCACCCCGCAGGTCCGCCAGGCACACGTGGGCCTCGCCCGACGCGAGCGCGAGCGCGTGGCGTTCGCGCCAGGCGCCGCCGGAGCGCGCGAGCGCCGCGCGGCCGCCGCGCTCGCGTTCCGCCACGGCCTCGGCGTCGCCGCGCCAGCCCGCCACCTCGACGCCACACGTCCAGGCGCCGGTCGCAGCGGGCTCGATCGCGATGAGCGCCCGCCACGACCGTTCGGCGTGCGCGCCGTCGCCGGCGCGAAGGGCCGCGCGGACGGCCTGGGGTGTGGGCGCAGCGGGTGCCGTCGTCATCGCGTCGCAGCCTACGGCGTGAAGCGCTGTGGCGTCGCTAGCATGCCCGTATGCCTCATGCCATGATCATCGGAGCCACCGGCGGGATCGGCAGCGCCATCGCACGCGCCCTCGCCCCCGCGTTCGATCTCACCCTCGTCGGCCGCGACGCCGCCGCCCTCGGACGCCTGCGCGGCGACCTCGGCGCTGCGCGTGCGTTGGGGGCCGACGTCGCCGTCGAGCTGGAGGTCGCGGCGCTCGCCGACGACCTACCCGACATCGACGTGCTCGTGTACGCGGTCGGCGCGGCCCTCCCCGGCGCCTTGGTCGACGCGGACGTGGCGGCCTGGGAGACACAGTGGGGTGCGAACGTCTGGGGCTTCGCGTTGACCCTGAAGCACCTGGCGCCGAGGTTGGCCAAGGGCGGTCGCGTCCTGGTGTTGGGCGCCCGGCCCGAGCTGTCGGCTGCGCGCGGCATGGCGGCCTACGCCGCGAGCAAGGCGGCTGTGGACGGCGTCGCCCGCGTCGCGGCCCTCGAGCTGCGGCGTCAGCGTGTGAGCGTGACCGTGGTGCGACCCGGCGCGGTGGCGACCGACCTGTGGACCCCGCTCGGCGGCGCGCCCAAGGGTGCGCTGGCGCCGGCCGACGTGGCCGATGCGGTCGCGCAGGCGCTGCGGGCCGAGCCGCAGCCCGAGCTGCCGATCGGCGCCGGCGCGCCCTGACCCTCCGCCCCGCGGCGCGCGTTCGGACGGCGCGGCTCGGACCCGTCCGCGCGGCGCCGTCAGCCGGGGCGTGCGAACCAGAGCAGCCGACCGTCGTCGATCCGCACGTCGGCCTCGCCCGCCGCGCGCGCCGCCGCGAGGTAGGCGCACACCGTGGTGTGGTTGAGGTGCCAGCGCGGGAGGTCGTCCATGCGAGCGCCGAGCGTGGCCGCGACGGCGCGCACGACGGCTGCCGTCTCGACGCCATCGGGCCGGGCCGCCAGGGTGCTTCGCAGCGCCGCATGCGCCGCGTCGATGGCGTCGGTGGTCGCGGCCGCCAGCTCGCGCGGGGGTGCCGGTTCGCCGTGCCCGGGCACCGCGAGGCGCGCGGCGTCGGCCCCGACGCGCTCGGCCGAGCGGCGTTGCGCGACCACGTCGTGGGCGAAGAGCAGCGGGTAGCGCGCGGCGATCGCTGCGCCGAACACGGCGTCGCCGGCGATCAAGACGTCGTCGACGCGCACGGCCAGCTGACGGATGGCGTGTCCGTCGACCGCGATGAGTTCGAGCGGCAGCCCGATCAGGTCGAGCGCGCCGGCCTCGGCGACGACGTCCACGCGGCTCGGCTCGGCCTGGAGCCAGCGGCTCGCGAGCTCGGGGAGCGGCGCGGCACCGTGGAACAGGTAGATCGGTTCGAGCACCGGGGCGCGGATGAGCTCGGCCTCGATCGCAGGCGCGTACACCGGCACGTCGAGCTGCCGCAGCACCGCGGCGTGCCCGCCGACGTGATCGGCGTGCGCGTGGGTGGTCACGATCGCCTCGAGCCGCCAGGAGCGCTCGCGCAACCCGCGCACCAGGCGCTTGCCGGCGTCGCGGTCGGCGCCGGTGTCGATCAACACGGCTCGCCCCGCGTGCTCGAGCACCACGCTGTTGACGGCGCCAGGCACGAGCCAGGCGTGGGCCGAGAGCTGCTGCCAGGCGACTGCCATGCGCGAGGCTACACGCTCAGCCGTCGCGGCGCAGCGCCGCGACGTAGAAGCCGTCGAGACCGTCCTCGGGCACGATCCAGGCGCCGGGGCCAGCGGTCGCGACGTGCGGTAGGTCCAGCGCCGGTGCCTCCGCCACGAAAGTCGGCGCCTCGGCCAGCAGCCGCTCGATCTGGCGTGGACCCTCGTCGGGCGTCAGGGCGCACACGGCGTAGACGAGCCGTCCGCCCGGCGCCACGCACGCGAGCGAGGTGCGCAGCAGCTGCGCCTGGAGCTCGACCAGCGACGCCACGGCCGCCGGTGTCAGCCGCAGGCCGATCTCGGGGTGTCCACGGAGGGTCCCGGTGCCGCTGCACGGGGCGTCGAGCAGCACGACCTGCGCGGGCTCGAGCGGCGGCGGTGTGGTCAGGTCCCACGCGAGGGCATCCACGGCGACCCCGAGCCGCTGCGCGTTGCGCGCCGCCGCGCGCAGCTTGGCCTCGTCGCGTTCGACGCTGAGCACGTGCGCGCCGCGCGCGGCGAGGGCCGCCGCCTTGACGCCGTGGCCGCCGCAGAGGTCGAGCACGCGCACCCCTTCCACCTCGCCGCAGGCCTGCACGACGGCGAGCGACGCGGGGTTCTGCGGCTGGACCAGGCCCTCGCGATACGCGGCGAGCGCGCGCAAGGGCCGCGGCGCGCGGACGCGCAGGCTGCCCTCGATCGGTCCGTCGGCGACGTCGGCGCCGTCGTCGGCGAGCCGCGCCCGCGCGGCGCCCGCGTCGGGCGCGCTCAACCACAGCGGCTCGGGCCGCAGCATGCCGAGCGCCGCGCGCTCGGCCAGGTCGCTGCCCAGCGCGAGCGTGAGTCGCTCGAGCAGCCAGGGTGCCAGGCAGGCGGCGCCGAGGGGTGTCGGGAGGTCGTCCGGCTCGATCCGTCGCAAGACGGCGTTGACCAGACCGGCGAGCGCCCGGTCGGCGCGCGGCCCACGCTTGACGACCTCGACCCACGAGTTGACGGCGGCGTGCGGCGGCGTGCCGCGCAGCAGCCGCTCGAACGCGCCGGCGAGGAGCGCCAGGCGCACGCGCTCCGGCAGCCGCTCAGGTGCCTCGAGCCGCGGCGCGAGCGCGGCCTCGAGGGCCCGGACGTGGCGCACCACGCCGTACGCGACGTCGGTCACGAACGCGCGCACCTCGCGTTCGGCGATGCCGCCGAGGGTGGCATCGAGGGCCGGCGCCAGGTGCCTGCCGCCGCCGATGACCTCGGCCACGACGCGCAGCACGGCCTCGCGTCCGGGGTCGTGTGGCTGCGCAGCGGGCGCACCGGAGCTGGTGCGACCGCGGCTCAGCGGCGGCTCTGCATGATGAAGTACAGCAGGTACATGATCGAGGTCGCGGCAGCGGCGACGTAGGTCAGCGCGGCCGCGTTCAGCACGGCCCGCGAGCCGCTCTCGTCGGTGCTCGTCACGACGCCCAGGTTGCGCATCTGCGCGAGTGCGCGGTTCGAGGCGTCGAACTCCACGGGCAACGTGACGAGCTGGAACACGACCGCGGCGCCGAAGAGCACGATGCCGACGTCGAGCAGGCCACCGAAGCCGAGCATGATGCCGAAGATCGCCAGCATCGGTCCCCACTGGCTCCCGATCTGTGCCACGGGGAGCACGGCGCTGCGCCAGCGCAACGGGGCGTACCCCTTGGCGTGTTGCAGCGCGTGACCGACCTCGTGGGCGGCGACCGCCACGGCGGCGACGCTGGCCTGGGAGTAGTTGTGCTGCGACAACGCGACCACCCGCTTGCGGGGGTCGTAGTGGTCGGTGAGGTCGCCGGGTGTCGCCACCACCTGGACGTCGTTCAAGCCGTTCTCGCGCAAGATCGCGCGCGCCACCTGCTGGCCGGTGAGGCCCGCGGTGTTGGGGCGTTTGCTCCACGTGCCGTACGTGCTGCGGAGCCAGCCCTGGACGGCGAGGGAGCCGACGAAGGCGATGAGACCGATGACGAGGTAGCCGGTGTCGAACAGGATCATGGTGTCGCCTCTCACGTGGCGCCCGCGCGTCGCCGGTGGCAACGTGCGGGCGCGCGGTGCCCTCGAGCATACGGCACCGCTATCTGCGTCTATGCTACGCAGGTTCGATGAGCGCCAACTGAGGCAGTCAGCGTCGTCAGTGCACCGGCTGGTCGGACTCGCCGCCGTCGGCGGCCGTCGCACCCGTCGCGTCGGAGGCCGGCGCGCGGGCGTGCGAGGTGACGTCGAAGCGCACGGCGGTGCGTTCCTCGTCGTGCAGCTCGAGCTTGACGAAGCTCGGAGCGGCCGTGAGGTCGAGCTGGTCTTGCTCCAGGTAACTCCGTGCCACGGCCAACGCCTTGACGGCTTGGTTCACGGCGTGCGGGCCGATCGCCTGGACCTCGACGGCACCAGTCTGGCGCAACAGGGCCGCGATCGCCCCGGCGACCGCGTTGGGCCTCGAGCCTGCGGACACGCGTAGCGTTTCGATGGCGGCACCTCCAGATGGTGCGGCGTCCGCGCCAATGCGCGGGAGCGCCATTGCAGACGGCATGCGTGCGACGAGCCTCGGTTGACATGTAGTGTAGCACCACGTATGCTGCCGAGCGATGAGCTGTCGGCAGATGCGTACCAACACCCTGCTGCACGCGATTCTCCTGGCCCTACCGGGCTAGGGGGAAGCGCCGGCTCACCGCCTGCGGTCGACGTCGCTGGACCCCGCCACGGTCATATTGCCGGGCGGGGTCTTGTCGTTTCGAGGCCGTCGTGCAGCGCGCAAGCGCTCACGGGGAGGAGAGGCACGATGATGGGACCGAGTTCGTGAACGGCGCCGCGGCGCTGCTCAAGGCGCTCGAGCGCCACGGGGTGACCACCGTGTTCGGTCATCCGGGCGGGGCTATCATGCCCGTCTACGACGCGCTGTATGACTCCCCGATCCGGCACGTGCTGGTACGCCACGAGCAGGCCGGCGCGCACGCAGCGGACGCCTACTACCGGGCGTCGGGCCGCGTGGGCGTCTGTTTCGCCACCAGCGGACCGGGTGCCACCAACCTCGTGACCGGCCTCGCCACCGCCCACATGGACTCGTCGGCGCTCATCGCGGTCACCGGCAACGTGCCCAGCGCGCTCATCGGGACCGATGCGTTCCAAGAGGCCGACGTCACCGGCATCACGCTGCCGATCACCAAGCACAACTACCTGGTGCAACACGTCGACGACATCCCGATGGTCGTCGCCGAGGCCTTCCACATCGCCTCGACCGGGCGGCCCGGTCCCGTCCTGATCGACATCCCCAAGGACGTCCAGCAGGCCGAGTTCACCGGCACCTTCGACGTCGAAGTCGACCTCCCCGGCTACCGTCCGACGCTGATCGGCAACGCCCGCCAGATCAAGCGCGCGGCGAACGCGATCAGGGACGCCCGCCGTCCCGTCATGATGGTCGGCGGCGGTGGCCAGTGCTCACCCGAGGCCGTGATGCGCTTCGCCGAAGTCACCGGCATCCCGGTGATCACGACGCTGATGGGCATCGGCGCGTACCCGGCCG
>REEJ01000297.1 GCA_007695125.1 Trueperaceae bacterium
GTACTACGCGACGTGGAGCGTGGCGAAGCTCCTGGGCGCCCAGGGCACCATCCCGGCCGCGCTGGCGGGGTGGGCGCCCGTCGGCCTGTACGCCATCGCCGCAGCGCTGCTGCTGGTGGTCTCATGGCGACGCTGATCACGCGTCTGCAGCGCGCCACGCTGGCCGTGGCGTGCGCAGCGAGCCTCGCCTCGGCATGCGCTGCGACCGTCGTCGTGGACGGTAGCAGCGACCCGGACTCGCGGCTCGAGCTGCGCCAGGTGCAGCTTCCCGATGGGAGCGAGGCCGAGCTCTACGTGCTCGAAGGCGATCCGATCGTGGTCATCATCGACGACGATCAGCGGCTCGAAGGGCGCCGCATCGAGTTCGACCCGGCCGCGCGCGAAGTCCGGGTGATCGGGCCCGGCTCGATCGAACAAGGCGGCGAGCGTTTCGAAGGCAGCGACCTCGTGATCGGCCTCGTCGACGAGCGGCTGAGCGGCCGCGACGTGCTGATCGTCACGGGCGAGATCGACGTGTGGGGCGAGCTCGCCACGCGCCTGCCTGGTCAGGTCGACGTGTTGCGAGGGCGCTTCAGTCCGTGCTCGCGTTGCGACCAAGACCCATGGGACTACGGCTTCCTCGCCGAGCGGTTGTGGCTCTTCCCCGGCGACCGCCTCGTGGCGCAGGGCGTCACCGTCTTGGTCCGCGGCGTCGCGGTCACGGGGCTGCCCTGGCTCGTCCTGCCGTTGGCGGACGAGGACCGACAACCGCGGCTGAGCATCGTCTCCGGAGACGCCAACCGGCGCGCCGAGGTCGCACTCACCTGGCCCTACGTCGCGGGGCGCGACGGCCTCGGCCGCTTCACGGTTCGCTACCTCGCAGAAGTGCGACCGGGCGCCGGCGGTTGGTTCACCGAGCGGCTGCTCGGCGGCGCCGTTGCGGCCTCGCACGTCGCATGGGAACTGGAGCACCGGCTGTTCGACGAACGCGGTTCTGGGTCGCTGGACATCGCCTACCTGCCCAGCCTGCCCGAGCTCGGCGGCGACGGCGCGGCACCGGCCGAGCTCGGTGTGAGGCTCCGGTACGCCACCGACCCGACGCTCGCGGCGCCGACGGTGCGCCTGGGCCTCGAGCGCGACGACGCCCGCGTCCCCGGGCGCTGGGAGTACGACCTCGGCGTCACGGGTGAGACGCCGAACCTCCGCGGTCGGTTCGACACGCGCGGGTTCGTCGACACACGGCCGGGATCCACGACGCTCGCGCCGAGCTACGACGGCGCAGCAGAACCGCGCCGGACGATCACGCGGTTGCGTCTCGAAGTGCTCGACACGCTCGGCTTCGACCTCGGGCCGATCCGCTGGGTGTCGGGCGAACTCGACCTGGGCGTGTTCGAGGACAGCAGCGATCCGACGAACCGCTCCGCCGCCGTCAGGCCCTTCAGCGTCGCAGGACGCGCCCGCGTGGCGCACACGCTCGAGCTGACGCCCCTGCGCCCGTGGGCCGGTGTGCAGATCGACGGCCGCAACGTGTTCGACGGCCGTTACTACGACACGGCCGAGCGGCTGGTGCTGTGGCGCAGCGCGGTCGGTGTGCGGCAAGCCTTCGGCAACGCCGGTGAGCTCGCCGTGACCTTCGACCGCGACGTGAACGAGGGCGAGACGCCGTTCCGCTTCGACTCCGTGACGCGTCGCAACCGGACCGCGTTCGGTGTGCGACTGCGCCTGGCGCCGTACCAGAGTTGGAGCCTCGACAGCCGCACGGGCTACGTCCTGCTCGACACGCGTCGCCCCGAGGACCGCGGCTGGGAGCTGCTCGACACCTCGCTGCGGCTCTTCACGAACGTGAGCGGCGTCGCGTTCGACGTGCGCCACCGCTACGGCCTCGAGGCAGACGACGACACCCACACCATCGATGCGACGCTCGACCTGCGCGGGCGGCGCGCGCCCGCCGAGCTGAGCATGAACGTCACGCATCGACAGGACCTGGCACCTCCGACGGTCGAGAACGGCTCCCAGACGACCGAGACGCGCACCAGCGCGCGCTGGTCGGTCACCGTCGACCGCGTCGTCGGGCTGCGGGTCGAGACGGCCTATCGGCCGCAGCCGCCCGCCGTCGGCGGCGCCCCCGGCAGCACCTGGTCGCCCCTCGACGTGCGTCTCGACGTCGGATCGCTCGCGGCGCGCGACGCCCGCCCCGGCGTCCGGGCCGACCTGCGCGTCGATCTCGAGGAAGGCGCGCCCGAACGGCTCGGCCTCACGGTGCGCGCGCTCGTGGGCGAGGCCGAGCTCGAGGCTTCGCAGCGAATCGCGCTCCCGTCTGCGGTGGTGAGCGAGCAGCGCGTCAGCGTCACGCTGCCCGGCCGCTTCGGCGTGGTCCTCCGCGGCGTCACCTGGTTCCCGCCGGCGCTGCTGGGGCTCGAGGAGGACCGAGACGCCGCGCGCCCGGTGTCGCTGAGCGTGCGCGAGGCGCCCGAGCCCGGTCCGGTCCGCTGGGAGGCCAACCTGCGCGCCACGTTCGACCCCTCGCTGGACGGCGGCGCGGGCGGACGGCGCGACACCGTCGCCGACCTGCGCGTCGACCTGACGCGCGAGCGCCTCGGACCGATCGACATCAGCCTGAGCACCTTCGCCGAGTGGCGCCTACGGGACGACGCACTCGATAGGACGCATCTGCGGCGGGCCTCGCTGACGGTGGGCATGGACGTCTTCGAACGCGTCGGCGTCCAGGGGCGGCTCGGGTACCTGTCGACCTACGCACAGGCGACGGAGACGTTCACGCGCTCCGAGCTGCAGCTCGAACGCGTGACGCTCAGCGTCCGCGCCACCGACCAGCTCACCCTCGGCGCCCAGATCAGCGACGTCTGGGACTTCACGCGCACGCGAGCAGACCAGAGTCCGTGGAACGTCCGACCCGAGGTCTTCTTGGTGTGGGACCGCTGCTGCTGGGCGTTCGCCGCCGCGTACGACACCGGCAGCGGCAACCTGCGGCTGGTCCTGACGGGACCGGGGGCCGCGACGGGCATCGAAGAGATCCTGCCGACGCCCTTCGGCCTCGAGCGTCGACCACTCGACGCAGGGGGGAGCCCATGAACCCTTCCAACAGCGTGGCGCCGCGCCTCGTCCGCGGCCTCGGCGCGATCGCTCTCACCATCGCTGCGCTCGCCGCCTGCACCGGCACGTTCGAGGAGAGCGCGCCGCTGGTGCTGCTCGTGGCCACCGGTCCCGCGCAGGCCGCTGGCGACGCCGCGATCGTGGCCTACCTGGTCGAACCGCCGGGCGCCGCGACGCTCAGGACCGTCACGCCGCTGGGCACAGGTGACCTCGCACCCGACGTGAGCCTGCCACTCGTGGCCTGGGACTGGGTCGACCGGGACGCACTCGCGGTCGGGCCGGGCCGCGGTCGCACGCGGCTGGTGGCGCTGGCGAGCGCCACGACCAGCGACCCCGCCGGGCGTCGCGCGCTGCTCCACCGCTTCGACCTCGCCGCCTTCGACGCCGACGCTCCGGTCCTCGCCCCGGTCGACCCGTCGCCGCTGTCGTTCGTCGTAGACGGCGCCTGGGACGAGGACGCCTTCCCCGCCAGCGACGGCGCCTCGCTCCCGGACGGGGGCGTATGCCTCGCCGGCGTCAGCGTCTCGAGTAACGGGCGCTACGCTGCGCTGCTCGACCACCGCGCTGCGTGCGGTGCCAGCGACGCGCTCACCTCGCTCCTGGTCGTGGACCTCACGGATCGCGCGCTCGTTTGGACCAGCACGCTCGGCGGCGACGTCGTCGCGGTACGGCCGTTCATCGATCAGGCGCGCGACCGCCTCGACGTATGGGCGCGCGTCGCGGGTCGCGCAGAGTGGCGCGAGCTCGACCTCGCGACGCTCGAGCTGAGCGCACCGCTCGTCGCGCCAGACGTCGGCGTCCCGACCGCCGCGGCACCGGCCGGCGCAGAGCGCTGGGTGCTGGTGGATGGCCGTCTGTACGTGTGGCGCGGCGACGCCGCCATCGGCTCGGGGGTCGCCTCCGCCACGAGCGGCGCCAGCAGGTTCGTGAGGACCGGACCCGGCCTACCGGTCGTGATCCTCGGCCCCGACCTGTGGGTCCACGCGACGCCCAGCACCGACGCGCTGCGCGTGCAGGGCGCCGCCGGCACGTACACGGCCGGCACCACCGATGGGCCCGACCGGCTCACGTACCTCGTCCGCCCAGGCGGCATCGACACGCTCGATCTCCTGCTGCTGACACCCGACGAGCCCTTGATTCGCGTGATCAGCCCGGCGTTCCGCGATCCACAGGAGGATCCGCGCCTCACCGATCCCAGGCTGGTGACGTGGTTCAGGCCGCGTCTGCCGCCGACGCCCTGACAGCGCTCGCGATGCGCTCGGTCAGGCCAGCGTCGACCAGCAGTTCGGCGGTGCGCACGGCGCTCGTGACGGCCCGCGCATCCGACGAGCCGTGCCCGATGAACGCGTGCCCATCGACACCCAGCAGCGGCTGAGCGCCGACCTCCGCGGGGTCGAGCCGCGCCGCCACGCGCCGCAGCGCCGGCTTCGCCAGCAGGCCGCCGAGCTTCGAGCGCAGGTCGCTCTTGAGCGCGTCGCGCACCATGCCGAACAGGACCTTGGCCTCGCCCTCGGCCAGTTTGAGCATCACGTTGCCGGTGAAGCCGTCTGTGACCATCACGTCGGTCGTGCCACGGAACAGATCGCGGCCCTCGACGTTGCCGTGGAAGCGGATGCCGCGCGTGGCGGCGAGCAGCACGTGCGCGTCGCGCGTCAGCTCGTTCCCCTTCTCCGGCTCTTCGCCGATCGACATGAGCCCCACGGTGGGGGCGTCGGTCCCGTACATGGCCTTGGCGTACGCGTCGCCCATCAGTGCGAACTGCTGCAGGAACGACGGTCGGCAGTCGGCGTTCGCCCCGGCGTCGATGAGCGCCGTGAAGCCGCCCGTGGCGTTGGGGATGTTGGCGAGGATGGCCGGTCGTTCGACGCCCTTCACGCGGCCGAGCACGAGCAGAGCGGCCGCCATGGTGGCGCCCGAGTGCCCCATCGACACGCACGCAGACGCATCGCCGTCCTTGACGAGACGCGTCGCGACCACCACGCTGGCATCCTTGCGACGGCGGACGTCGGTGGCGTGCTCGTCCATGCCGATGACGTCGCCGGCATGCACGATCGGAATGTCGACGGCGCTGCCTCGCTCTGCCAGGGCTTCCCTGAGGCGCGCCTCGTCACCGACGAGGACGACCTGGGCCCCCTGGCGCACGGCCTGGAGGGCCCCGTCGATGGCGGCGGCGGGCATGTGATCGCCCCCCATGGCGTCGAGTGCGATCGGTCGTCGGGTCACGGCCGGATTCTACCGCGCTCCAGCGGTATCCTGCGGGGCGTGGAGCTCGACCTGCGCACCTTCGACGCACCGGCCGGCGAACGGCTCGATGTCGCCATCGCCGCCGCCCTCGAGCTGTCGCGGACGAAAGCTCGCGATCTGGTCGACGAGGGGTACGTCACGCTCGACGGGCGACCCGTCGGCAAGCCCGCCACGGTGCTGCGCGGCGACGAGATCGTGTCGGTGCTCATCCCCCCCGACCGCCCCGTGATGGTCGAGGCCGAGGACGTGCCGCTCACGGTGATCTACGAAGACGAGCACCTCGCCGCCATCGACAAGCCACCCGGCATGACCGCGCATCCGACGGCGACGGTCCGGACGGGAACGGTCGTGAACGCCCTCCTGGCACGCATGCCGCTCTCCAAGGAGCAGCATCAGGATCCCAGCGAAGACGCCTACCGGCCCGGCATCGTCCATCGGCTCGACAAGGACACGTCGGGAGTGATGGTCGTGGCCAAGCACGACGCGGCCCATCGCGAGCTCGCGGCCGCTTTCAAACGCCGTCTCACGGAGAAGATCTACGTCGCCATCGCCGTGGGCAGCGTCGACGACGGTGTCGTCGTGGACGCTCCCATCGGTCGCCATCCGGTCAAGCGCCAGCAGATGACGGTCGGCGGCTCGAACCCTCGCTCGGCGGTGACGCACGTGCGCGCGATCGCCCGGCTGCCCGGCCACACGCTGGTGCGCCTGAAGCCCCACAGCGGCCGGACGCACCAGATCCGCGTCCACCTCGCCCACCTGGGCGCGCCGGTCCTCGGAGACACCGTGTACGGGCGCCCCTCCGACGCGATCGCTCGGCAGGCATTGCACGCACACCAACTCACGCTGCCGCACCCGATCGACCACCAGGCCATCACGTTCAGCGCCCAGGTGCCGCTCGACATGGTCCAGGCCTGGCTCCTCTTGGGAGGCGCCTGGCCACCACCCGAGCACCCGACGCTGTAGACCGACATCGCACGAGGAGGCACGCGCATGGGCGACATCGAGGACTACCGAACGCTGTTCGATCTCGGCGGCAGGCGCGCGCTGGTGATCGGTGGCGCCTCGGGCATCGGCGCCGAGACCTCGCTCGGCCTCGCCGACCACGGAGCGTTCGTCACGGTCGCCGACCTCTCGCACGCGGCGGCGGACGCTACGGCGGCTCGGATCCGTGAGCGTGGACGCCGCGCCGACGCTGTGGCGCTCGACATCACGGACGAGGCTGCCGTGGAGCGGGTGATCGGTGGCCTGGACGCGCTCGACGTGCTGGTGTGCAGCCCGGCCGTCAACGTGCGAAAGCCGCTGCTGTCGTTGAGCACGTCCGAGTTCGACCGCGTCATCGACCTGAACCTGCGGGGCAGCTTCTTCGTCATGCGCGCCGCCGGCCGCCGCATGGCAGCCCAAGGCAGCGGCTCGATCGTCTTCTTCTCGTCGATCCGCGCGCAGGTGGTCGAGCCTGGTCAGGGCGTGTACGCGGCGACGAAGGCGGGGACGTTGCAGCTGATCCGGGCGCTGGCTGCCGAGCTCGGTCCGCTCGGGGTCCGCGCCAACGCGATCGCCCCCGGCGTGGTCGAGACTCCGCTCACCGCGCCGATCAAGGCGGATCCAGACTGGTACCGCGCCTACGCCGAGCGCTCAGCGCTGGGGCGCTGGGCGCAGCCCTCCGAGCTCGTCGGCGCGGTGGTGTTCCTGGCCTCCGACGCGGCCTCGTTCGTGACCGGCTCGCTGCTCCTGGTCGACGGCGGTTGGACGGCCGTCGACGGCCGGTTCGCGCCGCCGCTGTGAGCGCCGGCGGCCCAGCTACGGACGCCGTGCTCGCGCTGGCCCGAGCCGCTGCGGCGGCCGTCGACGCGACGCGAGTCGTGGGGCTGACGCAGGCGCTGGTGCGGGTGCGCAGCGTCGTCGATCCGGAGACCGACGCCACCGAGTCGGCGTGTGCGCAGCTCGTGGTCGACGAGTTGCGTGCGGCCGGGTTCGCGCCGGTCGTCCAGGAGGTCGCACCGGGGCGCCCGAACGTGATCTGCGACTGGTCGGGCGCCGCGTTCGACCCAGCGAAGGACCGCACGCTGATGTTCGAAGGACACAGCGACGTGGTCACCGAGGGAGAGCGGGCGCGCTGGACGTACGACCCGTTCGGCGCCGAGCTGGTCGACGCCCCGGATGGCCAGCGCCTCTACGGGCGCGGTAGCGCCGACATGAAGGGCGGCGTGGCGGCCGCCATCTCGGCCCTCGAGGCGCTGCGCCGGGTCGCCCCGGACATCGCCGGTCGAGTCCGTCTCGGTATCGTCGTCGACGAGGAAGGGATGATGCTGGGGATCAAGGACTTCATCGCCCGCGGCTGGGCCGACGACGTCGACGCGGCGATCGTGTGCGAACCTGAAGAGCATGAGCTGTGCTTGGTCCAGAAGGGCGCGATGCGGCTGCACGTGCGCGTGAGCGGCGTCATGGCGCACGGGGCCATGCCGTACGCCGGCGTGAACCCCATCACCGGCCTGATGCGGTTCCTGGCGGCCGCGCATGCGCTGCAGGCCGACGAGCAGGCCCGCCTCGGCGCGCACGAGCACCTGGGCCTGCCGTGGATCACGCCGACCATCGTCCGCGCCCCGGTGCACGGCGAGGCGCAGCTGAACGTGATGCCCGACGAGGCGTACGCCGCACTGGACGTACGCACCGTGCCGGGCCAGGACCACGAGACGCTCCACGGCGCGCTCACGGACGCCGCCGACGCCGTCGCCCGCGACACGCCTGGCTTGTCCATCGAGCTCGACTGGTTCGAGAGTCGGCCGTCGACCCAGACCCCCGGCGACGATCCGTTGGTGCGAGCCCTCGAGGTCGCGTACCCGCTCGTCTTCCAGCGCCCGGCGCGCTACGGCGGCGTCCCCGGAGCCACCGACGGCACCTTCTTGCGCGCGACCGCGGGCGTGCCGATCGTGACGGTCGGTCCGGGTGACCGAACCATCCCACACCAGGTCGACGAGTTCGTCCGAACCGACGACCTGGTGCTCGCCGCGCGACTCTACGCGGCTGCCGCAGCGGCCTACCTGGCGGCTGCGACGTGAGCTTCGGCGACTTCAGGCGCGAGCTGATCGAGACGGCGCTGTCGCTCGCGCCCGCGATCGTGTTCATGGTCCTGGCGCAGGTGATCTGGCTGCGGTTGCCGTGGGAGGAGTTCGGCATCGTCCTGGTCGGCCTCGCCTGCACCGTCTTCGGCTTCGTGTTGTTCATCCAGGGCGCCAAGCTCGGTCTGCTGCCGCTCGGCCAAGGCATCGGCACGGCGTTCATCGAACGCGGCGCCGTCAAGCCGCTGCTGGTCTTCGGCTTCCTGCTCGGGATCGTGCTCACCGTGGCCGAACCGGACGTCCGCCTGCTGACGTTCCAGCTCGACGACATGTTCGGCGATACGGTCAACCGGACCGCCTTGATCGGCGCTGCCGCGCTCGGGCTCGGGCTCTTCGCGGTGATGGCGCTGTTGCGCATCGCGTTGGCGTGGCCGATCCACTACGTCCTCATCCCGGGCTACGGGTTGGCGATGGTCCTCGCGCTGTTCGCCGATGAACTGACCGTCACGCAGGCGTTCGACATCGGCGCGGTGACCACGGGACCGATGACGGTACCGTTCCTGATCGCGCTCGGGGTGGGCATCGCGTCGGTGCTCGGCAACCAGAGCCGCATGCGCGCCAGCTTCGGGCTCATGGCGATCGGATCCGTCGGCCCGGTGCTCATCGTCCTCGTGTGGGGACTGCTGCGGGGCGCATCGTGACCCTCGATCTGTGGAGCACGGTCTCGCACGCGGCGCTCGAGGTCGTCGAGGCGACGCTCCCGGTGCTCGCCTTGATCGCGTTCTTCCAGTTCGTGGTCCTCCGCCGCCCCGTGAACCAGCCGCGCGCCGTCGTGACCGGCATCGTCATGGCGATGTTCGGCTTCTTCCTCTTCATCGTCGGCGCCAAGCTCAGCCTGATCCCCATGGGCGTCGCGATCGGCGAGGTCCTTGCAGGGGCGCCGATCGTCGCCGTCCTGGGCTTCGCCTTCGTCCTCGGCGCAGCGGTTGCGTTCGCGGAACCGGCCGTGCGCATCTTGGCGTTCGAGGTCGACGAGGTCTCGGCCGGCTCGCTTCGCAAGCGCCTGATCTCGAGCGCTGTGGCACTCGGGGTCGGCATCGCCGTCATGGTGTCCGTGTTGCGCATCGTGCATGAACTGCCGCTCGCTGCCGTCCTCGTGCCCGGCTACGCGCTCGCGATCGTCTTGACGCTCTTCACCCCACGTGACATGGTGCCCGCGGCGTTCGACGCCGGCGCCGTGGCTACGGGCCCGGTCGCCGTGAACTTCGTCCTCCCGCTCACCACCGGCATGGCCATCGCGCTGTGGGGTGAGGACGTGGGTGCGCTCGGGTTCGGCGTGGTCGGCATCATCGCGCTCGGACCGATCATCACCATGCTCGCGCTGAGCCTGTCGCTCCGCCGGAGGGAAACCGATGACTGACAAGATCCGCTTCAAGCTCCTCGTCGCGATCGTCTCGCAGGGTCGCTGCTCGCCGTTGGTCGAGGCGGCGAAGGCCGCCGGCGCCGAGGGCGCGACCATCGTGCGGGGCCGCGGTACGGGCGTCCACGAGGGCGCGAAGTTCCTCGGACTGCCGATCGAACCCGAGAAGGACGTGATGCTGGTGCTCGTCCCCGTGGACGCCGCCGAGGTCGTCCTCGACGCCATGGTGACCGCCGGTCAACTCGATCAGCCGGGCAAAGGCATCGTGTTCATGCTCGACGTGCCGCGCGTCGCCGGCATCGTCCACCGTGGCGAGGTGCTGCACAAGGCGGGCGAAGAGGCCTGAGGCCCCCGGTCGCGCCGCGCCTACTTCGACAAGCGCGGATCCAGTGCGTCGCGTAGCGCGTCGCCCACGAGGTTGAAGCCGAGGACCACCAGGACGATCGCGAGGCCAGGGAACGTCGCCACGTGCGGAGCCACGGCCAAGTACTCACGACCGCGGGCGAGCATCAGACCCCACTCGGGTTGCGGGGGGCGTGCTCCGAGGCCGAGGAAGCCGAGCCCCGCAGCGAAGAGGATGGCGATCGCCATCTGCAGGCTGGACTGGACGATGATCGGTGCGAGCACGTTCGGGATCACGTGCTTGGCGAGGGTCGGGATGGAGCGGCGGCCGAGCGCTCTCGCCGCCTCGACGTACTCGCGGTTCCGAACCGACAGGACGCTGCCTCGCACCAGGCGCGCGTACACCGGGATAGCGGCGATGCCGACGGCGATCATCACGTTCTGCAGACCCGTACCGAACGTGGCGACGAGCACGATCGCGAGCAGGATGCCCGGGAACGCGAGCATGATGTCGACCACCCGCTGCACGATGATGTCGGTCGTGCCGCCGAAAAAGCCCGAGATCGCGCCGATCGGCACACCTATGCCGGCGCCGATCAAGACGGCGATCAACCCGATGAACAGCGAGATCCAGGCACCGTGGATGAGCCGCGACAACAGGTCTCTCCCCTGCTCATCGGTGCCAAGGAGGTAGATGCGGACGGGGCCGTCGACACCGAACAGCTTGACGTCGCTGGACACCAACCCGAACAACCACGTCCAGCGCTCACCTCTGACGAAGAACCTGACCGGGTACGCCTCGTCTGCCACCACGACCCCGGCGATCGGACTGCGCGTCGCCTGCTGAACCCAGAGGCCGAGTTGTCCCTCCGGCCCGCGGAAGCTGACGCCGACACCAGGCGGTATGTACGTGCTGCGCAGGCTCTGGCTCGTCGGCGAGTACGGCGCCAGGAACGGCGCAAGCGCCACGACGAGCAGGAAGAAGCCGATGATCGTGAAGCCGGCGACGGCGATGGGTGAGCGCAGCAGCTGCTTGCGCCAGCGCGGTGCGCGCTTGGGCTCCGGTGCACCACCACCGCGCCCAACGGGTCCACCGACCGCGGTGTCGCTCGTCCCAGATGCATCAGTCATAGCGGATCCTCGGATCGATGACGGCGTAGACGACGTCGACGACGATGTTGATGACGATGAACGACACGGCGATCAGCAACACGGCACCCTGGACGACGGGATAGTCACGAGCGTCGATGGAGTCGACGAGCAGGCGCCCGATGCCTGGCCAGGTGAACACGCGCTCCGTGAGCACCGCACCGGCCATCAGCTGCCCGAACTGCAAGCCGATGATGGTGACCACCGGCACGAGGGCGTTGCGGAAGGCGTGCTTGAGCACCACGGACTTGTCCATCAGGCCCTTGGCGCGGGCGGTACGGATGTAGTCCTGCGACAGGACCTCGAGCATCGAGGAGCGGGTCATGCGGGCCACGATGGCCATCGACGACACGCCGAGCGTGACGGCAGGTAGCACGAGATGGGAGAACGTCCCACGCCCTGCTACCGGGAACCATCCGAGTTGCACCGAGAAATAGAGGATCGCTAGCAAGCCGAACCAGAAGACGGGCATCGAGACACCGATCAAGGAGCCCATCATGATCACGAGATCCGCCCAGGTGTTCTGCCGCATCGCGGCCACGATGCCAGCAGGTATCCCGATGAGGAGCGATACGGTGATCGCGCCGAGCGCGAGCTCGATGGTGTTCGGGAAGAACTGCCTCAGGTCCTGCATCACGGGGCGGTTCGTACGCGTCGACCGACCGAGGTCACCCTGCGCCAGGTTCACGACGAAGATGCCGAACTGCTCGTGCATCGGGCGGTTCAGCCCGAAGCGCTCACGGATGCGTTCGATGGTCTCTGGGGGTGCGAACTCGCCGGCGAGTCGCATCGCCGGGTCGCCGGGCGCGAGACGCACCATCAGGAACACGATCAAGATGACCCCGAACACGGTTGGGATCGAAATCAGGACACGCCTCAAGGCGTATTGGAACACGCTGACTCCAGGGGAAGGGCCCGATCGGAACGAGGAGATCCGTGCCGCACGGGCGCAGAGTACGAAGCGAAAGATACGAACGTTGCGTCATAGAGGCTGCGCAGACATCGCGCAGGACGAGGGGCCGTGTGCCCGACCTCGTCATGAGGCCGGGCACACGGTGATGCTCAGTTCTTGCTGGCGGTGAGCGCGAGGACGCGCTCCGTCGGGTGGATCACGAGACCCTCGATGCCGTCACGGACGGCAACGAGCTGCGTCTCGCTGTGGAGGAACAGCCAGGCCGCGTCGGTGTGGAGGAGCTGCAGCACGTCGGCGTACAGCTGCTCGCGCAGCGAGTCGTCGGCGGTCGAGCGAGCGTCGTCGAGCAGCTGATCGACGAGCGCGTTGCTGTAGAAGGACCGGTTCGAGCCGGCGGGCACGTGCTGGTCGGTGTGGAACAGCGCGTACAGGCCGTAGTCGGCGTCACCGGTCACGGTGCCCCAACCGAGCATGGCCATGGGGACGGTGTTGTCCGCTGGGGGACGGTTCGTGAAGTCGAGGTACGACGACCATTCGAGCGTCTCGATCTCGGCGTTGATGCCGACCTCGGCGAGCTGGCTCTGGATCGCCTCGGTGGTCTGGATGTCTTGGAGGTAGCGACCGCTCGGGCTGTACAGCGTGGTGCTGAAGCCGTCCGGGAAGCCGGCCTCGGCCAGCAGGGCGCGGGCGCGCTCGGGATCGTACTCGTACGGGCCAACGGACGTGTAACCGAAGATGCCGGGCGCGATCGCCGCGTCGCTCGGGCGAACGGCGCCGCCGAAGATGAACTCGGCGATCTCGTCCTTGTTGACCGCATAGTTGACGGCCTGGCGCACGCGACGGTCGGTGAAGGGCTCCATCGTGTGGTTGAAGTAGATGTAGATGGTGCGCAGGCTCGACACGTTCTCGACGGTGATGTTCGGGTTCGCGTTCAGGCGCGCGATGTCCTGAGGAGGCACGCGAACGGCCACGTCGGCCTCGCCACTCTCGACGAGGGCCATGCGGGTCGTGTTCTCGGGAACCGCCAGGAAGACCAGGTCGCTGATGCCAGGCTGCTCGCCCCAGTAGCCATCGAAACGCTCGAGGTCGATGCGGCTGCCGCGATCCCACGACACGAAGCTGAACGGACCCGTGCCGACGGGGTTCTCGTTGAAGGCCTCACCGAACTCCTCGACGGCCGCCGGCAGCACGATCGCGGTCGTGTTGTGGGTGAGGTGCGCGAGGAACGGCGCGAACTGGTCGCTCAAGGTGAACGTGAGCGTGTAGTCGTCGACGACGTCGATCGAGGTCACGCGGCTGAGGAGGAAGCGGAACGTGAACGCGTTGTCCGGGTCGAGGAAACGGTCCATGCTCCCCTTGACGACCTCGGCCGTCATGGGCGTGCCGTCGTGGAAGACGACGTCCTCGCGCAGCGTGACGGTCCACGTCAAGCCGTCCGACGACAAGTCGGCGCCGGTTGCGAGGTACGGCACGATGTCGCCCTCGGGCGTGAGGTCGAACAACGTCTCGTACATGTGGCTGACGACCGTAGCAGACGGCGAGTCGGTCACGTCATGCGGATCGAGCGACACGGCGTCCGTGCCCTGGGCGATGGTGATCGTCTGTGCCAAGGACCACGTGAGGGTCAAGGCCATGACGAGCGCTAGTGCGGTCCGGATCGAACGATGAAACATCCGGTCTCCTTTCGGCTGAGCCGACGAGTGTTGAGCCGCGATACGGAACCACGCGGTGCGCCGATCGCATCCCCGTCTACCCGTTCGTGGCAACTCGAACCACAGCGTATGGAAAGTGCTACCCAAGCGTCAACCGTTCCGAATGACATTAGGCCCTTGCAACCTTCATCGCGTGCTCATCAAAGCGGTCGACGCACCGCTCGTGACGCAAGACAAGGCCACCTACAGCGTTGCCGAGCGTGGCTCGACCATGGCCGGGAGGGCAACCAACCGGCAACCACGCTCGGTGGACCATCGTCTTCCCTGGCCAGGGCAAACGCTGAAGGAGGTGATCCGTCATGGGGTCACGACAGGTGGGCGTCGAGATCGACGCTTCGCATGCGACATTCGAGCGCCTCATCGAACCAGTTCTCGACGCCGCGGGCCTGCTCCACCCGACCGAACCGGTGCGCTACCTGGCACACATCATCCTCGACTACCCGCTCACAAGGGCGATACCTCGGCTGGAGCAATGCAACTCCGTGGTCCGTGCCCGAACGCTGGTGATGACCCAGGCGACGCACCCCGTATACCAGGACTGCCTCGCCTCGTACCACGTCGCCGGGGTCGTGAACAGCACGGACGAGCCCGCCATCCTGAGCGGTGTGTACGCCGCCGCCAGTGCCCAGAAGACGTATCAGTGGAAGTCCGGGCTGACGTACATGGAACTACGCGTCACGCGCCTCCTCCTACAGGGACTCGACACACGCTCGACCGCTGAGCGACTCTCGATCTCGACCAAGACCGTCAACGCTCACGTCTC